>NZ_JBIAMS010000009.1:0-230351 GCF_042874195.1 Streptomyces sp. NPDC004134
TCCTCCCCCCGCGGTTTGGTGGGGGGGGATCCGGTTTGCCCCCCGCCCCGGGGGGGGCCGCCGCGCGTGGGGGCTTTCTTCCTGTGGGGGGGGGGGGCCGGGCCCCGGGGCGGGGGCCGGCGCCCCGGCCGCGGGGGGCGCCGTGAGGGAGGGGATGCCTACGGCACCGCTGAGAGCGGTGCCGTAGGCGACCAGCCTCCGGCGCGAGAGGGGATGCGCGGTGGGCTTGTCCATCGGGTCGGGTCGTCCCTTACTTCCAGATGCGGATGTGGTCGACCCAGTAGCTGGACCTGGAGTCGAAGATCTCGTCGTGGATGGAGCCGTCGGCCCACTGGTCGAGGATCTCGTGCGACAGCAGCGGGTACTCCTTGACCTGGCTGATCAGGTTGGGGTCGGTGACGGTGCGCACGACCGTGCCGTCATAGGTGAACTGGAGCCGGGTGGGGGTCCAGTCGAGGCCGATGTTGTGGTAGCCGGAGTGCATGCCCGGCGCGTTGGCCACCGTCGAGGACTGCCTGTGCTGCGGCGGGTTGAAGCTGTCCCAGTGCAGGCTGATCGTGTACCTGTCCGCCTGGTAGTTGGACTCGGCGAGGTCCATCTCGGCGCCGTCGCGCGCGGTGCCGTCGTATCGGCCGCCGGGCGCGAGGCCGCCGCTCGGCAGCAGCCAAACCGCGCCCAGGTGCCCGTTGGTGGGCGGGAACCTGACCCGGGCTTCGAGCCTGCCGAAGGCGTAATCGAACTTGCCGGCGCTGTCGATGAGCGCGCCGGTGTAAGAGGTCGCCCCGGTCTTGCGTACCTTCAGTTCGAGCTGCCCGGTGTTGTTGATGCTGACGTTGGCCGGGTCGTAGCTCCAGGTGTCGGGCGCCACGGCGCCGCTGCGAGGCCAGTTCCGTGCCGTCCACTTGGCGGAGTTCAGCGTGGTGCTGTTGAACTCGTCGCTGAACACCAGGGTCTCCGCCCGGCTCTTGGTGGCCGGCTTGGCGTTGTGCGGCGTCGCCGGGTCCACCATCGGCCACACGGCCTTGCGCGGGTCCTGCGGTGCGGACTGGGCTGCCGGTGCGGTCAGCAGCGCGGTGGTCACGCCGAGCGCCGGGATCAGCACCCAGGCGGGCCGGAGCGTGCGTCGTACGGTTCTGCCGGTCATGGTTCCCACTCCTTCTCAGTCGTTGCCGATGCGGTAGAGCCCCACTCCCATGCCGTCGAGCCGGTCGCTGTAGCGGCCGTTGGTCCTGTCGACCCGGCGGCCGGCGAAGAGCACCTCTGCGTGGTCGCCGCCGGGCGCGGTGAAGGACACCGGCCGGGGCTCCGTCGAGACGTTGACGACGAACAGGTAGTCGCTGCCGCGGTGGCGGCGGGTCGTCCAGCGCAGGTCGTCGTGGTGGAACACCCGGATCCGCGGCGCCCGTTCGGCGGCGAGGATCACCGGGGAGAGTTCGCCGATCTGCTCGACGACGGCCTTGGCCCGGTCGAGCAGGGTCCGGTAGGTCTCGCCGGCGGCGTCGCGCTCCATGTCGAAGCGCGAGTAGAAGGTCAGGCCCTGCGCGCCGGCGACGATGGCCTGCCAGGACATGCTGCGCACCTCGGCGAGGCTGGGGGCGCGGTTGCCGAAGTGGCCGTAGTTGCCGAGGTTGTGCAACTGGATGACGGTCCAGACCGCGCTGTTCGGCCGCTCCCGCAGCGCCGCCGCGGTGGAGGTGTAGACCGCCGAGGCGGTCAGGTCGGTCGGGTTGCCCTTGACGGGGTAGTTGTCGGTGCCGAAGACGTCGGTGACCTCCTGGGTGTCGTCCCCGGCCCAGACGCGGTAGTCGACGGAGTACGCGGGGTGGTCGTGGTCGTTCTCGACGACCGAGGCGTAGCGGGGGCGGACGACGGGACCCTCGGTGTCGGGCGGCGTCTCGTCGTTGATGTACCAGCCGAGCAGGGAGGGGTGGCCCTTGTACTTGTCGACCTCGGCCGCGTCGGCGTTGCGGTGGGTGAAGAGGGTCTTCATCCCCCGCGCCGCGGTCGCGTCGAGGATCGCCGCGCTGGGGACGTGGTAGGACAGCACGGTGTTGAACGCGGCGTACTTCAGGTCGTCGAGGTTCTGCAGTGTCGTCGGGCCGTTGTAGGCGCCCAGGGGGAAGATCAGCTCGCCGTTGTGCCGGGTGCGGCCGCGCGCGTCGATGTAGGTGCTCGGCATCTCGGCGGCGCGGAGCCTGCGCAGCGCGATCTTCTTCTCCTGGAGCAGCTCACCGCCACGCCCGAGGGCACTGATCCGCAGCTCGTACGCCCCGTGGGCGAGCCGTGCCGCCGGATACGTGTAGCGGAGTTCCGCCGCGCCCGAGAGGGTCCGGGTGTGCACCCGCTCGCCCGCGGCGTCCGTCAGCTCGATCCGTACGCGGTAGTCGTCGGCCGCGGTGCCGGCCGGCGGGTACAGGCCGAGCCGCAGCTCGATCTCGCGGTGCTCGCCGGGCATCAGCAGCCCGCGGTACGCCGGGGAGGCGAGCGTGGCGCGGAGCAGCTTCGGGTCGTGCCGGGTGACCACCATCTCGTCGATCCACGCGGAGCCGGTGGTCCCGCGCTGGAGGTAGAAGACCGCCTTCATGTACGCGGCGCGCGCGGGGGCGGCCTGCGGGCCGCAGACGAGCTGCGTCCAGTCCGCGGAGGTCGTCGCGCCGGTGTAGCCGCCGCCGAGGAAGCAGCCGTCCTCGGCGTACCACTCCATGGCGATGGACGCGCCGCCGTTCGCCAGCCCCGCGGTCTTCACCCAGGCCGACACGGTGACGGGCGTGTAGTCGTCGGTGGTGTGCGGGATCTTCTTGGTCGCGAAGACGTAGGTCGACGGGTTCTCGCGGGTGTACCTGAGCGACTGGGTGCCGGTGCGGTGCTCGGCCTTGTCGTACGAGGTGAACCCGTTGAACCACTCCTCGTCGGAGTCCTCGAACGAGGACGTGAACACGACCCTCGACGTCGAGGCGGGAGCGGCGGCGAGTTCCTTCAGGCCGCCCACCGCGGTACCGGCGGGCGCGGCGGCCTGCGCCTGGCCGCCGGCCGTGCCGACCAGACCGGCGGAGGCGAGGGCTGCGCCGCCGACGAGCAGGGATCTGCGGGACGCGTCGTTCATGAGAGGTATCTCCTTGCACAAGTCGCAAAAGGCAAAAGGCAGTTGGGAATGAACGAATTCGTGAGGGTTCACTTGCCGACGCCGAGGGTCAGCCCTTCGACGATGCGGCGGCCGAGCCATATGTAGATGGCGAGGATGGGCAGGACGACGATCACGATCCCGGCGAAGAGGCCGCCCCAGTTGGAGGTGTACTGCATGGTTCCGTAGAGGCCGAGCAGCGCCTGGGGCAGCGTGTACATCTCCGTGTCCGTGATGAGCACCAGCGCCAGCAGGGTCTCGTTCCACAGCGAGATGACCAGCAGGATGAGCGCGGTGGTGATGCCGGGGCGGGCCAGCGGGAGCATGACCGCGTAGAAGGTGCGGAACCCGGTGCAGCCGTCCAGGGCGGCGGCCTCCTCCAGCTCCGCGGGCAGCGACCGGAAGAAGCCGGTGAGCAGGAACACGGTGAACGGCAGCGAGGACGCGACGTAGATGAGGTAGAGGCTGATCCGCTCGTCCCACCAGCCGAAGGCCGAGTACATGTAGGTGCTGATCTCCTGCATCCACACGAAGATCGGGATGATCACGGACTGCATCGGCATACCCATGCCCATGACAAAGACCATCGTGATGAACTCGCTGGATCGCTGCCGGCCGCGGGCCAGGACGTAGGCGGCCGGTGCGCTGAGCACGATCACGGTCAGCGAGGCGGCGGCGACCACCACGACCGAGTTGACGAACCCGCTGCCGAGGTCCGACGCACTCCAGGCGTCCCGGAAGTTCTCCGGGCTGAGGGAGCGGGGCAGTTCAAAGGGCTCGGTGAAGATCTCCGAGCCGTTCCTGAAGGCTGTCAGCACGACCCACAGGAGCAGGAAGACGTTGAAGCACGCCCAGATCCAGACGGCGGGTACGCCGAGGATCCGGAACGGGCCGTTGGCCCGGCGGGAGCGGGAGGTGGTCATTCAAGGCCCTCAGAACTGGATCGGGTCCCGGCGCATGACGCGGCGCAGGAGGGTCACGAGCAGCAGGATGAGCACGACCATCACCACGCCCATGGCGCAGGCGTAGCCGAGCTCGTACGACGGGTTACGGCCGCCGGTGGAGACCAGGAACTGCTGGATGGTCAGGGTCCGGGAGGACACCGGCGGCGCGTCGCCGGTGCCGCTGAACGCGTAGATGAACTCGAAGATCTTCACGGAGCTGATCACCCACAGGACGGCGGCAACGGACACCACGTCCCAGGTCATCGGCAGGGTCACGTGCCAGAACTTCTGGAACTCGTTCGCGCCGGCGAGTTCGCTCTCCTCGTAGTAGTAGGGCGGGATCCGGTCCACGCCGGCCATCAGGAGGATCACGTAGAAGCCCGTGGTCACCCAGACGATGCCGACCATGATGGTGCGGAAGATGTTGTCGGGGTTGAGCCAGTTGGCCGCCGCGGCGTCCAGCCCCACCGCGCGGAGCGTGGAGTTGACCAGGCCCTCGGGGGCGAGGAGCAGGCCGAGCGCCACGCCGATGGCGATGGGCGAGACGATGTGCGGAAAGAACAGCAGCGTGCGCAGCGTCCGCCTCGCCCTCGCCTGCCGCAGCAGGACCGTGATGGCGAAGGCGAGGGTGAAGATGCCGATGCCGCACAGGACGACGATCTGGAGCGTGTTGGTGAACGCGGTCCTGAAGACGTCGTCGGACCACAGCCGCCGGTAGTTGTCGAACCCGACGGGCTTCATCTCGTCGCCCGTGCCGCGCCAGCGCTGGAAGCTCACGTAGACGCCGACGACGGCGGGGGCGATGAACAGGGCCAGATAGACGGCGAGGGCGGGGAGCAGGAAGACCCAGTAGAGACGGCGCTGCTGGGTGCCCAGGGCGCTCCGGCCCGCCGGGGCGGCGGCTGCGGCCTGCCGGGGGCGCGCGGGGGGTGCGGTGACGATCGCCACGGGCGTCAGCCGTCGTTCTCGTACAGTTCGACGGTCTTGTCCCGGACCGTGCCGACGAACTCCTCCGCGCCCTTGATCTTGCCGTTGAAGAGGTCGACGACGGTGGGCTCCCAGACGTCGGTCGTCCACCTGGCGGCGCCACTGCCGCAGTTGTCGTTGGGCTGGAAGTACTGCCCGTCCGCCGCGGCGTACTCCTTGCTGTAGTCGGCGAGCGCCGGGGGCGCCGGTATGTCGGTGCGCGGCGTCAGGTTCTCCGCCTCGGTGGAGATGGGGGTGAGCCGGTCCTTGTTGAGGAAGTACCGGATGAACTCCTTGGCCGCGTCGGCGTTCCTGGCCTTCGCGGGTACGGAGAACCCGATGACCCCGGCCTGGGTGGCGTCGTTGCCCTTGCCTCCCTCGACCTCCGGGTACTTCATGGAGCGGTAGTCGATGACGGACGCCACGTCCTTGCCGGACTTCTTCAGCGCGCCGCCGGTCTCGCCGGGCGCCCAGGTGCCCATGAGCAGGAAGTCGGTCTTGCCGGTGCCCGCCGCCCAGGCGGTCTGCTGCGCGGGGAACTTGGTGGCGTTGAAGTCCCGGGGGAAGTAGCCCCCTTCGATCAGCTCGACGATGTCCTCGGCCGCCGCGAGGAACGCGGGGTCGTCCCAGGTCTTCCCGGTCTCGTCCCGGCACGCCTCGTTGAGCAGCCCGACGCCGCCGTGCCGGACGATGCTCCACGTCATCCAGTACGCGTCGTATCCCGCGATGTCCCCGTCCAGGGCGAGCGGCGTACGGCCCTCGTCCTTGAGCCGGTCGAGGTTCCCGGTGAACTCGCCCCAGCTCTGCTGGGTGCCGCCCTGCAGATCGGGGTGGTTCTTGCCGTTGAACCACAGGGTCGAGCCGATGACCTCGTACGGGACGACCATCGGCTGGCCCTCCTCGGTCCGCGCGGACCCCACCAGGGCCGCGGGGATCACCTCGGAGACCTTCTTCGCCTCGCCGGTGACCTTCGAGTCGTAGACGTCCTCCAGTCCGAGCGCGCCGTCGCCCAGAATGGCGTGCAGGGAGCTGCCGTCCTGGTCGGTCAGGTCCGGCGGGTTGCCGGAGTTCAGCCGGGGCACGACCTGCTGGAGCACCTGGCGCCCCGACCACTGGACCTCGACCTCGATGCCGGTGTCCTCGGAGAAGGCGTCGAGCGCGGTCTGCAGCACCTTCTGCTGCGGCTCGCCCTCCTTCCACATGGACCAGTAGACGAGCTTGTCGCCGTCTCCCCCGGAGCCGCCGGGGAGACAGCCCCCCAGGAGCCCGGCCGCCGCGAGGGCGCACGCCCCGGAGAGAAGAGCGGGCATACGACGCGAACTGAACACTCTTGGCATGGTGATGATCACTCTCGTGATGACTCTCGAATCCTGCCTGGCGTGCTGACTTCATTCGGCTGTACGCTGAACAAAGTTAGTTCGAGCAGTGTCTGAACTAACCTGGTGGAAGTCAAGAGGGTCGGCGCGAGAGGATCGCCGGAAGGCGCGCCGCACCGGTGAACCCGCCCTGATCAGCGGGCGGGCCGCACCCTTTCGCAGGCAAGAAGGGACGTACATGAAGGTCAGTGGGGGTCCCAAGACCACCGTGACGGTCGACGCGAGCAAGATCGCGACCGTCCGGCGGAACAACCTGGGCCTGGTGCTCCGGCTGCTGCGCGATCACGGAGCCCGGTCGCGCGCTCAGATCGCCGCGGAGAGCGGCCTGCCGAAGGCGACCGTGACCAGCCTGATCGGCGAGCTGGTCGAACGCGGGCTCGTCCGCGAGGGCGCGGCCGACCGCAGCAAGGGCGTCGGGCGCCCGGGGCAGTCGCTGGAGGTCGCCGGCAGCGCCATCTGCGCCCTCGGGCTCGAGGTCAACGCCGACTACATCGGCGTGGTGGCCTTGGACCTCCGGGGCACGGAGGTCTTCACCACCCGCGTCGCCGTGGATGTACGGGAGCTGAGCGCGGACGCCGCCCTGGACGCCCTGGCCCGGGTGATCCGGGAGGCCGCCGCGGCCGTCGCGGCGCAGGGCGTGCAGGTGATCGGCATGTGCCTGGCCACCCCCGGCGTGGTCGACGCCGAGGCGGGGACCGTGGTCTTCGCGCCGAACATCGGCTGGCAGGACGTCCACGTCCCCCGGCGGCTCGGCGAGCGTCTCCCCGCGGCCCTGCCCGCGGTCCAGGTGGACAACGACGCGCGGCTGGCCGCCGTGGCCGAGCACGCCAGGTACGCCGCGCGCGGCGTCTCCGAACTGCTGCTGCTCACCGGCGAGGCGGGGGTGGCCGGCAGCGTCATCACCCGCGGCCGGCTCCTGCGCGGCAATGCCAGCCTCGCGGGCGAGATCGGGCACGCCGCCCTCGGCATCCCCGGCCGGCAGTGCCGCTGCGGACGGACCGGCTGCTGGGAGACCGTCGTCGGTCTCGGCGCGCTGCTGGAGCGCGTCGCCGACGAGGGCGACCCCGTCCGGGACGCCGCCGGCGACCTGGAGGAGCGGATGTCCGACGTGCTCGCCCGCGCCCGCGCCGGCGACCCGCGCACGCTGGCGGCGCTGGAGGAGACCGCCGCGAGCGCCGCGCACGGCGTGAGCATCCTGGCCGACATCCTCAACCCCGAAATCATCGTGCTGGGCGGGTACTTCGCCTTCTTCGGCGACTACTTCGTCCCAGTGGTCAAGCAGCGGCTCGACGAGCGCGCGATGCTGCCGACGTTCCCGGGGATCGAAGTCGTCCGCTCCCCCATGGGGTTCTCCGCCGCGGCGCTGGGCGCCGCCCGCTTCGTGCTGGACTCCGTCTTCCAGGACCCCACCCTGGTGGACGCGCCCGAGCCGGTCACCACCGCGTGACCGCGGTGATCCGCAGAAGATCCTCCTTTCCCCGGCAAGGCCCTCCACGTAAGGACTTCCGATGACCCCGAGTGGGACGATATGAGTGAACTGCGCCTGTCCACCCTGGTGATGCCCACCGCCGAGACCGGGCCGGCGAACCCGCTGCCGCCGCTCTTCACCGGGTTCGACACCCACGCCGTCGCCGACGCGTCCGCGGCGGACGACGAGATGCGGCGGAACATCTCCTACGGCAGGCTCTCCTCTGTGCTGCCGTACACCGTCCAGGACGGGTACGGCCGCGCCCGCGAACCCCGTGCACACCAGGTCGCGATCCTGGAGAACGACATCCTGCGGGCCACCTTCCTGCCACACACCGGCGGCCGGCTCTGGTCGCTGGTCCACAAGCCGTCGGACCGCGAACTGCTCTTCCGCAACCCGGTCTTCCAGCCCGCGAACCTCGCGCTGCGCAATGCCTGGGTCGCCGGCGGGGTGGAGTGGAACATCGGCACGATCGGCCACTCCCCCACCACCTGCGCGCCCCTGCATGCGGTCCGCGCCGAGCGGCCGGACGGCACGCCGGTGCTGCGCATGTACGAGTTCGAGCGGCTGCGCCGCGTCGTCTTCCAGATCGACGCCTCGCTGCCCGACGACTCCGAGACACTGCTCGTCCACGTACGGATCGTCAACCCCAACAGCCACGAAGTGCCCCTGTACTGGTGGTCGAACATCGCCGTGGCGGAGGCGCCCGACGTCCGCGTCCTGGCCCCGGCCGACGGTGCCTGGCAGTTCTCCTACGACCAGGTGCTGCGGCACGTCCCGGTGCCGGAGCACGAAGGGCTCGACCGGTCCCGGACGGCCCGCGCGCAGGCCGCCGCGGACTACTTCTTCGACCTCGCCCCCGGGCAGCGGCGCTGGATCGCCGCCCTGGACGGGCGCGGCGAGGGTCTGGTGCAGACCTCGACCGACCGGCTGCGCGGCCGGAAGCTGTTCCTGTGGGGCCGGCACGCGGGCGGCCGGCGCTGGCAGGAGTGGCTCTCCGGGCCGGACACGGCCTATCTGGAGATCCAGGCGGGCCTGGCCCGTACGCAGTTGGAGCACGTGCCGCTGCCCGCCGGGGCGGAGTGGACCTGGGTGGAGGCGTACGGGCTGCTCGGCGCGGACCCCGCCCGGGTGCACGGCGACTGGGCCGGCGCCAGGACCGCGGCCGAGGCGGGCCTCGACGCGCTGATCACCCGGGAGGCGCTGGAGGCGGAGCTGGCCGGCGCCGCAGCCTGGATCGACGCCCCGCCCCGCGAGATCCTGGCGCACGGCTCCGGCTGGGGCGCGCTGGAGCGCCGCCGCCGGCTCGCAGCGGACGACGACTCGCTGAGCCTGCCGGCCACCCCCTTCCCCGACGGCACCCTCGGCCCCGAGCAGGCGCCGTGGCTCGCCCTGCTCACCGTGGGCGCCATGCCTGACACCCCGCCGGCCGTCCCCCCGGTGTCGTACGAGACCGATCAGGGCTGGGCGCCGCTGCTCGCGGGGGCCAGGGACTGGCTGGGGCTGCTGCACCAGGGGGTGCTGCACACGGCGGGGGGCGACCTCGTCGCCGCGGAGGCCGCGTGGTCGGCGTCGGTGGCGGTGCGCCCGAACGCCTGGGCGTACCGCAACCTGGGCGCGCTCGCCGACCGCAGGGGCGCGACCGACGCGGCCGTCCACTCCTATCTGCGGGCGCACGAACTCGCTCCCCATGTCGTGCCGCTCGTCTGTGAGTTGCTGGACGTGCTGATCCGCGGCGGGCTGCCGGCGCTGGCCCTGTCGGTGGTCGACGCCCTCGGCGCCGGGCAGCGCGCGGCGGGCCGGGTACGGCTGCTGGAGGCGCGCGCCGCGCTGGCGGCGGGCGAGACGGACCGGTGCGGCGCGCTGCTCGACGAGGGGATCGAGGTGCCCACGATCCAGGAGGGCGAGACCTCGCTCGGCGACCTGTGGCGGGAGTACCAGGAGCAGCAGGCGGCGACGGACGTGGCGGGCCGGGCGCGCGGCGTGCCGATTCCCGCGATCCCGCCGGCGTACGACTTCACGCTGCACCCGGCGGCGGACTGAAGGGTCCTCCCCCGCCGCCCGTCGGCGGCGGGGGAGGACGTCGTACCGCCCAGGACTCTGATCAGCGGGGGACGGCCGACATGACCTCCACCTCCGCCAGCGACAGCGGGGCGTCCTGCGAGGTCAACTGGACCCTGACGTACCGTCCCGAGGTGTCCGCCGAAATACGGGTCGGGGTGCCAGCGTCCTTCGGCTGGTAGTACGCCCGCACCCCCGGCTGGGCGAGGGTCTCCTCGACGGACGTGCCCGTGAACGGGGTGTCGGAGACGAACACGTAGTACGCGCTGAGCCGGCTGCCGCAGCAGTCCGTGCGGTTCCAGACGTTGACGTCGGCGATGTCGCGGCTCTCGCCCAGGTCGACCTGCCACCACGCCTGGGACTCGGGCTCCCTGGTGTGGGTGACCGACCGCCGGCCCCAGACGCCGTCGGTGTTGCCGTCGACGGCGCGTGCGGGCACCCCGTCGTACGCGACGGACTTCTGCGTGGCCGGCCTGCCGCGGGCGACGTTCTTGAAGCTGCCGACCCCGCCCCACATGACCGCCGAGGTCTCGTAGGCGGCGCGCCCGAAGAGGGCGCGTGCGGTGAAGCGGTAGCGCCGGGGATCGACGTCCTGCGGCGCCCGTACGGTGAACTTCACCGTACGGGACTCGTGCGGCGCCAGCTCGCCGACCGTCTGGCGCCGCGGCTCCGTGGTCCATCCGTCCGGCACGTCGAGGCTGATCCGGCCGTCGGGGGCCGGCTTGCCCGCGGGGTTCGTCACGGTGACGCTCGCGGTGACGGGCTCGCCCTGCTCGGCCGGGGCATCTCCAGCTTCATGCGCTGGAGGTGGTTGACCCCCGGTGTGGTGATCTTGAAGATGTAGGCGTGCTTGCTCGTCGTCGCCGCGGCGCCCCCCGCCGGCATGGTGATGTCCACCTTCCCGTCGGCGCGCCGGAAGTCCAGCTTGCCGCCGGCGGAGCCCAGCAGCCGGACCGAGCTGTTCCGCTCCAGCGGCAGATCGCCGGAGAGGGTCAGCCGCTCCCCCGGCCAGGCGAGGGCGGTGGCGTAGAGCGCACCGTCCTTCATGGTGTAGCGGACGGGGACGTTGCTGCCGTCGTCCTCGGCGTGGTTCCAGTAGGTGGTGCCGTAGACCGCCTCGCCGTTGACGTCCAGCCAGGCACCGAGGTCGCGGACCCGCTCCGCCTGCATCTCGGGGATGGAGCCGTCGGCCTTGGGGCCGAGGTTGAGCAGCAGGTTGCCGTTCTTGCTGACGATGTCGACGAAGCTGTCGACGAGTTCGTCGGAGGAGAGCAGGTCCTCGGGGGTCTCCTCGGCGTTGTAGCCGAAGGAGCCGCCCAGGCCGCGGGTCGCCTCCCACTTCTCCGGGTTGATGTCCGGCTCGACGGTGTACTCGGGGGTGTCGAAGTCACCGATCCAGTTGCCGCAGCGGTCGTTGACGGCCACTTCTTTCGGATCCGGCCGGTTCTTGGCCCGGTTGTAGTACTCGGCCATGAACTCGTTGGCCATGTTGGGACCGTTGCTGTCGCACCAGACGATGTCCGGGTCGAAGTCGTTCATCAGCTCCCGCATCTGCGGGTACTGGTGGTCCTTGACGTAGTCCCCGACCGGCTTGTAGCCGGTGTACGGGATCTCCTCGCCGGTGTACGGGTTGGCCATCCCCTTGCGGATCTGGCCGCCGACCGGGTGGAACCACTCGATCATCGAGTAGTAGAGACCCTTCTTCAGCGGCGAGTCCTCGGCCGCGTCCATCAGTTCGCGGACCAGGTCGCGCTTCGGGCCGAGGGCGGCCGTCGAGCGGCCGGTGGTCTTCGTGTCCCACAGCGCGACGCCGTCGTGGTGCTTGGTGACGAGGTTGAAGTACTTGCCGCCGCCGTCCTCGAAGAGCTTCAGCCACTCCTCGGGGTCGAACTTGTCGGGCTTCCAGTCCTCGATGAAGCGGTCGTACGGGTAGTCCTGGCCGTAGACCTCCTTGTGGCGGTTGTGGGTGTCGCTGCCCTTCTCGTTCAGCAGGCGGACGTAGTGCTCCGCGTACGAGGGCGCGCCGTGCTTGTTCGGGGCGTACGCCGGTACGGAGTACGGCCCCCAGTGGATGAAGAAGCCCAGCTTGGCGTCGTCGAACCAGCCCGGTGTCGGGTGCTGCTTCAGCGACTCGGGCGTGGGCTCGTAGTCGTCCTCCGCGGCCGCGCCGCCGACGGGGGCGGGTGCCGCCGTCACGGCCGGCACCGCGGCTCCCTGCACCAGCAGCGCGCTCAGGGCACCCAGCCATACGAGCCGGTGCCGCCTTCCTCTGCGTACGGTCATGCTGCTCCTTTTCCTTCCGGTCGGTAGGGGTCGTGCCCGGGCTCCTGGCCCCGCCGGCACCCCGCCCGCGCGGGGGCGCACGGGCAGGTACCGGCGGGGCCTTCGGATACCGCTCGCGGGGAGGGGCGAGCGGTCAGGAACGGGGGCTGAACACCTGGACTTCGGCCAGGGACAGCGGCTCACCCGAGGTGAGCTGGACGCGGACGTGGCGTCCCTCGGTGTCCACCGGAATGCGGGTCGGGGCGCCCGCGACGTCCTCCCGGTAGTACGCCTTCACCCCCGGCTGGGCGAGGGTCTCCTGAACGGAGTTCCCGGTGAACGGGGTGTCGGAGACGAACACGTAGTACTTTCCGAGCCGTTCCGAGCAGCAGTCGGTGCGGTTCCACACGGCGACGTCGCTGATCTTCTGCCGGTTCTCCAGGTCGACCTGCCACCACGGCCCGGCACCGCCGCCTTCCGCGGTGTGGGTCACGGACCCCGCGAAGAACGCGCCGTTGGTGTTGCCGTCGACCGCCCGCCCGGCGGCGGCGTCCAGGCGGGTGCTCTTCTGCGTGGCCGGCCTGCCCTTGGCGACGTTCTCGATCGAGGTGATCCCGGCCCACAACTGCTCGGACGAGGAGTACGCGACGGGTCCGGTCCGGAAGGTGGCGCCGAGGTCGTAGCGGTCGGGCGCGACGTCCTGCGGGGCGGTGACCGAGACCTCGACGGTCCGGGTCGAGTTCGGCGGCAGCGGCTTGACCTGTGCCTCCCGGGTGCTCACCGTCCAGCCGGGCGGGGTGTCGAAGGAGAGCTTCCCGCCGCGCGTCCGGTGGTCGGAGGGGTTGGTGACCTCGGCCTTCGCCGTGAACGGCGTACCCGCCTCGGCGACGAACGGGACGCCTTCCGCGGGCCCTTCCGGGAGCTTCAGCTTGGTCCGCATGACCTGCTGCACCCCGGGCGTGCTGATCTTGAACGTGTACGCGTTCTTGCTCGCGGTGGCGGACTCCCCCGCCGCGGGCATGGTGATGGCGACGGAACCGTCGTCCGTACGCTGCCACGGCAGTGGCGCGCCGTCGGATCCCAGCAGCGTGACGGTGGTGTCGTCGGTGACCGGAAGGCCCCCGGTGAGCGTCAGCTTCGCACCCGGCCACTTCAGGGCGGTGGCGTACAGCGTGCCGTCCTTGACCGTGTAGCGCACCGGCACGTTCGCGGCCTTGTCCTCGGCGCGGCTCCAGTAGGTGGTGCCGTAGACCGCCTCGCCGTTGATCTTCAGCCAGGCGCCGAGGTCGCGGACCCGCTCGGCCTGGATCTCCGGGATGGAGCCGTCGGCCCGGGGGCCGACGTTCAGCAGCAGGTTGCCGTTCTTGCTGACGATGTCGACGAAACCGTCGACGAGCGCGTCCGAGGTGAGGTAGTCGGCGGGGCCCTCCTGCTGGTTGTAGCCGAAGGAGCGGCCGATGCCGCGGGTGGCCTCCCACTTCTCCGGGTTGATGTCGGGCTCCACGCGGTACTCCGGGGTGGAGAAGTCCGAGACCCCGTTGCCGCAGCGGTCGTTGACGGTCACCTCCTTCGGGTTCTCGCGGTTCTTGGCCCGGTTGAAGTACTCGGCCATGAACTCGTTGCTGTTGTTCTTGCCGCCGATGTCGCACCACATGATGTCGGGGTCGAACTCGTTCATGAGCTCCCGCATCTGCGGGTACTGGTGGTCCTTGACGTAGTCCCCGACCGGCTTGTAGCCGGTGTACGGGATCTCCTCGCCGGTGTACGGGTTGACGGGCCCGTTGCGGGTCCAGCCGCCCGCCGGGTGGAACCACTCCGGCATCGAGTAGTAGAGGCCCTTCTTCAGCGGCGAGTCCTCGGCCGCGTCGAAGAGTTCCCTGACCAGGTCGCGCTTCGGGCCGAGCGCCACCGTCGAGCGGTCGGTGGTCTTCGTGTCCCACAGCGCCACGCCGTCATGGTGCTTGGACACGAGGTTGAAGTACTTGGCGCCGCCGTCCTCGAAGAGCTTCAGCCACTCCTCCGGATCGAACTTGTCCGGCTTCCACTGCTCGACGAAGTCGTCGTAGGAGAAGTCCTCGCCGTACGTCTGGCGGTGGTGCTGGTACCAGGGGCCGCCGGTCTCGTTCATGTGCTTCCAGTACCACTCGGCGTACGAGCCCTTCGTCGCCCAGGCCGGCACCGAGTACGGACCCCAGTGGATGAAGTAGCCGAGCTTGGCGTCGTTGAACCAGCGCGGCGACTCGTGCCGCTCCAGGGACTCCCTGGTCGGCTCGTAGTCGTCCGTCACCCCCGCCGCGGGTGCGGCGGGCGCGGCGGGCGGCTCGGGTGCGGCGGTGGCGGAGACCGGGGGGATCCCCAGCGCCACCGCGCCCAGAACTGCCGCGAGGGCGGCGGCGGTTCGTTTCCTGCTCACAGGTACTCCGTTTCTCTGGTGGCGGCCGGCGGGTGCCGGCCGCGGGAACGCGGACAGGGCGGGTGGGCGCGTACGCCGGGAAGGGGACCGGCGGCGCGGCGCGCGGCTCAGGCGGAGGGCTTCTCCAGGCTCAGCGCGAACAGGTGCAGGGCCGGGCGGCTCTGCGCCGGCAGCGTCAGCGACACCAGCTCACGGGCCGGGTCGACGTCGGCGAGCTGGTGGAAGATGCGCACCTGGAGGGTGTGCGGGCCCGCGGCGCCGAGCCGGTGCGTGGTCTGCACGGCGACGGCCTCGCCGTACGCCGGCTGCCTGCCCCAGTCGGTGAGCGGCAGCCTGACGGTGCCGGTCGTGCCGTCGGCGTAGGTGGCGACGAGGGCGCTGGTCAGGTCGCCGCCGCTGCACGCGCCCAGCACGCGCAGCCGCCGGTACGCGCCGCGGGGCACGTCGATCCGGGTGCCGCCCGCGGCGACGTTGTTCTTCTCGCCGTCCCCGGAGCCGGGGAAGGCGAAGGTCACGCCGCCGTGGCGGAAGGGGCCCGCGGCGGGCAGTTCGGCGGCGGGATAGGTGTAGCCGGAGCCGTCGAAGTTCCCGTCGGCGGGCGCGGCGGCGGTCGCGATGCCGTCGTTGTCGTACGCGGCCGCGAGGTCGACCGGCACCACCTCGCCCTCGGGGCGGGGCAGCACGCTGGCGAAGCCCCACGGCTTGGCGGGCACGCTGACGGCGGCGGGCTCGACGGTGTGCCCGGAGGAGCCGGCGGGCGCGACGATGACGTCGTCGTCCTTGTCCAGGTCGAGTGCGATGACCCCGTCGCCCAGATCGCGCCAGGCCACGGGCCGTTCCACGGGCGCCGCGCGGCCGGGCACGACCCGTACGCGGTGCACGTCGATCTCGCCGGACAGGCCGTGCGCCAGCTTGAGCGGCTCGCCGGCGAGGCTGCGGACCCGTACGTACCGGGTCGTCCCGCCGCTGCGCCGCGCGGAGACCAGGAACGCGCCTTCGGTGCGGAGGTTGTGGATCTGCGCGTCCTGCCAGGCGTCCGGCACGGCCGGGAAGATCCGCACGGTGCCGCCCCAGCTCTGCAGCAGCATGTCGTGCATCGACTGCGCGCCGGACAGCGGCGTCTCCAGCACCGGGCCCGACTCGCGGTACATGGTGTTGGGCTGGACGAACTTGTCCAGCAGGGTGTTGAGGTAGTCCAGCGCGTCGTCGCCCTTGCCCAGCGACGCGCTCATCGAGGCGGCGCCGGTGAAGGTGTAGCCCTGCAGCGCACCGGTGAAGCCGACCCAGTGGCTGAGCGAGCGCTCCAGCAGGCGGCGGTTCTCCGGCACGCCGGGGTCGAGCAGGTACAGCGGGTAGAACCACAGCAGGTGCGAGTAGTGCCGGTGGGAGCTGGTGAGCCTCAGGTCGGAGCCGATCCACATGCCCTCGGCGCCCTGCGGCGGGGCGGTCAGCCGGTCCAGGACGTCGCGCCACTTCGGCAGCAGTTCGTCGTCGGTCCGCAGCCGCTCGGTGGCCTCGACGAGCGTCTGGCAGCCCCAGTACAGCAGGGCGAGGTCGTAGTTGCAGTCCTTGGCGCCGCCGTACTCGGGGGACATCGTGGTGGGCAGGTGCAGCCGGCCTTCCGGGCCCTCGTACAGGAAGTGCAGGTAGTAGTTCACGGCCCGGCGCAGCAGCGGGTAGAGGACGTCGCGCAGCAGGGCGTCGTCCATGGTGTGCCGGTAGGTGAGCCAGACGTTGTGCAGGGCCCAGGTGAGGTTCCCGACCTCGGGGGTGCCCTGTCCGGGGATGCCGACGGGCGAGGTGACCAGGTCCTCCTGGCTGGCGCGGTTGATCGCCGCGGAGTCGGACCGGTAGCCGGCCGGGACGTTGTCCGTCAGCGCGTCGCGGCACTCGTCGAGCGAGCGCGTCAGCGAGTCGAGTTCGGGGTGGTTGGTGGGGTTGAGGAACCAGTAGGTGAGCTGGATGTTGAGGTTCCACCAGGCGGCCGGCCAGGGGGTGACCTCCAGCCACTGGGCCGCGGTGGTGCTCACCGGCCGGTCGCGCCGGGTGATGCAGGCCATCTTGTAGAGCTGGATCCAGTAGAAGCTCTGCAGCCGGGCGTCGGGTACGGAGACGAAGCTCTTCGGGTAGAAGTCGTGCCACCAGCGGCGGTGTTCCCCGCGCAGCCGCGGCACGGGCTGCCGCGCTGCCTGCGCGACGGTCTCCGCCGCGGTGCCGGGCGCGGTCGGCTCCGGGAACGCGCTGGCGACTCCGGCCACCAGGTGCCGGACCCCGCCGTCGCCGGCGACGACCCGCCACGCGGTGGCGTGCCCGCCTCCGGCGTCCAGCGGCTGGTCGCACAGGCCGCCTTCGGCCGTCTGCGCCAGGTCGGGGGGCGGGTTCTTGCGCAGGTTGCCGGGGCCGTTCTGGTGCTGCAGCACGGTGCTTTCGGCGGGGTACGGGGTGAAGCGGAACCCGGCGGCGCGCTCACCGCCCGCCGGGGTCAACGAGCAGACCAGCAGATCGCGGGTGGCATGCACGAACGCGGAAACCGCGAGGGTGCCGCGGGTGGTGACGATCGTGCCGGAGAGTTCGGCGTCCCAGAGCGACAGCCGCAGATCGGCCTCGATCACGTCGCCTTCGGTCTCGACGAGGAAGTAGCCGACGCGGAGCCGGGCGGTGCCGAAGCGTACGTCGCCGTTGCGCTGGTGGTCGCGTACGCGGGTGTCGCCGACCTCGATCTTGAGCCGCTTGCTGCCGGTGTCCCGGAAGAGCGCGACGCCGAGCCCGCCGTTGCCGAGGAACGGCGCCTGGTAGAACCCGTCGGGCACCTCGCTCCACACCATGTCCTGCGCCCGCATGTACGCCCGCCACGCCTCAGCCCTCGCCATGCGGTCGACGAGCACGGAGGTCGCCTGCCCGCCGCCGTCCGCGGCAGCGGCGGCAGGCAGGGCGGGCAGCCCGAGGGCGGCGACACCGGCGGTGACGCCGCCGAGGAAGGTTCGTCTGCCGGGTACGACCGGGCCGGGTGGATCATGCACTTCACGCATGGGAGCTCCCAGAGATCGGATGATTCCCGGAAGCTAGGGAGGGAGACATCGGATGTCAATGGGCTGGGCGCTCGGTAAATTCCGGCTAACGCCGCGCTTCACTCCTCCAGTTATCCGATGTCTCGCCTCCCGCTCTCTCTGCTCGGCAGTCATGGGCACTCCCTTCACCCCTCACAGAGTCCCGGGAGCCCGTTCCGCGTTGCCCGGCACGGGGACGCGTTCTTCGGCGTCCTGTCAGCCGGCCGGGGGCGGCCCGGCTGCCGGCCGCCAGTCCCGTCTGATCAGACCGAACACCCAGGAGTCCGAGACCTCGCCGTTCACGACGCAGTCCTCCCGCAGCGTCCCTTCACGGACGAAACCGACCTTCTCCAGCACCCGGGCGGAAGCGTCGTTGCGCGTATCGGCCTCGGCCTGGACCCGGTTCAGGTCCAGGGTGTCGAACGCCCACCGCAGCACGGCGTGCGCCGCTTCCGTCGCGTAGCCGTGGCCCCACATCGCCGGGTCGAGGCAGTAGCCCAACGACGCACTGCGGTGGTCCGCGTCGAATGCGGTCAGACCGCACCAGCCGACGAAGGCGCCGTCGGCAGCGCGGTCGATGGCCACCCGCGCCCCGGTGCCCTCCTCCGCTATCGTCCGGCACCTCGCGAGGAAGACCCCGGCGCGGGCGGGTTCGGTCCACGGCGGGGAGTCCCAGTAGCGCATCACGTGGGTGCTGCTGTGCAGCGCGAAGAGGGGATCCGCGTCGGCGTCGGCGAAGGGGCGCAGGCGCAGCCGGGACGTGTGCAGGGTGGGAGTGGCCAGAGTCATGCGGACCATCTTGCGTCCTCACGGGGCGGGCAGCGCACCGAATTTCCGCGGGCGGCCGGGCGCACGTCCCCGCGGACGCCCACGGGGCGTCCGGGGCCGCTGCGCCCCACCGGTCACGCAGCGGCCCCCGCCACCGTCGCCGTACCCGGCGCGCCTCAGCGCACGGGGTAGGCGCCGATGATCGTCTGGTCGATCGCCCGGCCCCCGGCGGCCGACCCCTCGGCCCGTACGGACACGGAGTCACCCGCGCGCAGCCGCACCCCCGGGGCGGCGGCGACGATGGAGCCGTCCGGGCGGCTCACGGCCTTCGCCCGGTGCCACTGCCCGCCGCCGTCGGTGGAGAACCACAGCCGCAGCGTGCCGCGCTCCGGGCGCCAGTCGCCCGGGTCGTCGGCCGAGACCAGCCGCGCCCCCATCACGAGCGGGCGCCCGGCGCGCAGCGAGCCGTCGGCGGTGGTGGCCGGGCGGTAGTCGACGGAGAGGAGCCGCGGCTTCGTCTGATCCGTCCCGTCCCCTGGGCCGCGGGACGGGAAGGTCCAACTGGTCTCCGTCCCGGTGCCGATCGGCAGCCTCGCGGTGTCCGGGCGCCCGGTGTGCTCCAGGCGGTAGGTGGCCGGCTCCGGCGCGACGTCGAAGAACCAGCCGCCCGGGTCGCGCGGCCGGATCTCCTCTCCGTCGCGGTACAGGCGCAGGCTCTCGGTGCCCAGCGCGTCGCCATCCCGTACGACGCCGTGGTGCTCGCCGTCGCTGAGGGAGCGGACGGGAAGCGCCAGGCTGCCGGCGTAGTGGACGCCCGCGATCACCGCAGGTGCGGCGCCGCGGAACCACACGGGCGCACGCCGCTCCCCGCGCCCGTACGACTCGTACGGCGTGCACAGTTCGGTGCCCGCCGCCTGCGGTGCGGCGACGCAGTGCCGCCACAGCAGCTCGGAGCCGCCCGAGACCAGCTCCGTCCTGCGCTGCGGCACGTCCAGCGGCTCGGGCATGACGAAGGAGGAGGAGATCCGCGAGCTGTACATGGTGCGCCCCTCCTCGTAGCCGTCGGGGCGGCCGAGCAGCGAGCGGTAGTCGGACGTGAACCGGGCCAGCTCGCGGATTTCGGCGCGGGAGACCTCGTACACCCGCCGGTCGGGGATCACCGGCCCGCCGCCGAGGACGAGTTCGTACGCGTCCGCCTGCCGGCCGTGCCGCGGACCGGTCGCGTCCAGCCGCCAGCGGCTCTCGAACCCCACGGTGCCGTGCCGCACCGCCTTCGTCGGCTGGAGGAACACCCGGCCGGCGGCGAACTCCTCGCCGGTGAGGTAGATGCCGTCGCCGAGGCCGAGGCCCGACCTGGCGTCGAGGCGTTCGTAGTGCAGGGAGACGTGCCCGACGCGGGTCTTCGCGCCCGCGACCTCGGCGCCGTCAAGCGGCTTGGCCCGCCGCGCGTCGATGGTGTACTCGAGGTCCCCGTCGAGCATGACCTCGGGCGACCCGGCGAGCGCCACCGACGCCGGGGCGCCGCCGGCCGCGGGGGTGTCCACCTTCGCCATCATGCTGATCGGCCCCGGGAGCATCCGGGCGGTGCCCTGCCCGTTCCCGTCCAACTGCACGGTCTGGAAGCCGCCGCCGTCGGCCGGGGTGAAGTCGTCCATGTTGCCGAGCCAGACGGTGCCGCCTGCCCACGGCTCGCCGCGCCGGTCGAGGACGGTCAGCCGCACGTCGTGCCGCGGCGGCTCCAGGTAGGCGTTGAACGGCAGGGTGACGGCGTCGCCGCCCGCGCGGTTGAGCACGACCCCGCCGGAGTACAACTGCGGCTTCGCCGCGGACGGCGTGAGGGTGACCGCCACCCGGCGGGTCTCGCCTGGCGCCACGGTGACCTGTGCGGGGCTGACGGTGACGAGACCGGCCGGCGCCTGCGCGCCGTGGATGTCGCGGGCGTTGTCGGTGAAGGTGACCTGCTCCGGCTCGGTGCCGTTGTTGGTGACGGGGACCTCGACGGTCCGCGGCTCCTTGCCGTACGGGTGCCGGAGGTAGCCGAAGTCGGCGTCCGTGCGGCCGACTTCGAGGGTGTCCCCGAGCGCGCCCGGCAGGTCGAGCAGGCCGGCGCCCGCGTACTGCGACGGCGACTCGGCGGGGTTGCCGTCCGCCGTCGTCATCAGCGCGGACTTCACCCGCTGCCAGCTCCAGCCGGGGTGCTTCTCCCGCAGCAGCGCGGCGGCGCCCGCGACATGCGGCGTGGCCTGCGAGGTGCCGGTCATCGTCGTGTACGGCTCGGCCGTGCCGCCGCCGCTGCGGGCGGCGGTGATGTCGCTGCCGGGCGCCATCAGATCGGGCTTGGCCCGGTACGTGCCGAGGGTCGGGCCGGCGCTGGAGTAGAACGCCGGCCGGCCATCCGGCTCGGCGGCGCCCACGGTCAGCGCGCTGCGGGCGATGCCCGGCGACTCCACGGAGCCGGTGACCGGGCCCGAGTTGCCCGCCGCGACGACGAACAGGGTGCCGGTGTCGGCGGTGAGCGCGTCGAGCGCCTGCGCCACCGGGTCGTCGCCTT
Organism: Streptomyces sp. NPDC004134; assembly: GCF_042874195.1. NCBI lineage: Bacteria > Bacillati > Actinomycetota > Actinomycetes > Kitasatosporales > Streptomycetaceae > Streptomyces > Streptomyces sp. NPDC004134. The sequence continues at coordinate 20,978 of NZ_JBIAMS010000009.1, forward strand.
CGCCGGCCCGTATGCCGAGGCTGAGATTGGCCACCTCGGCGCCCTGCTCCGTGGCCCACTCCATGCCCGCGATGACCCAGGAGGCCCGGCCCCTGCCCTGGTCGTCGAGCACCCGCGCGTCGAGCAGCCGGGCGCCGTGGGCGACGCCGCGCCGGGCGCCGTCCGCCGCCGCGCCGGTGCCGGCGACGATCGAGGCCACATGCGTGCCGTGGCCGTGGGGGTCGCCGGTGGAGCCGCTGCCGGTGAAGTCCGCGGCGGCGGCGACCTGTCCGCGTAGATCGGGGTGGTCGGCGTCGACGCCCGAGTCGAGCACGGCGACGTCGACGCCCGCGCCGCTCAGCCCGGCGCCCCACGCCTCGGGGGCGCCGATCATGCCCAGGTTCCAGTCGAGTTCGTCGGCTTCGAGGCGGCCGTCGAGCCAGACCTTCGTCACCCCGGCCGCAGCCCGCGGCCCGGCGGGGTCGGTGAGCCGGTCCGCGAAGTCCGCGGCCCGGTCCTTCGGCATCTCGACCGCGGTGGCGTCGATGCTCGGCAGGGCCCGGGTGTCACCGGCCCCGTCCAGCGCCGCCAGCGGGCGGGGGCCGCTGACGATCAGCGGCAGGCTGCCGGTGGCGGCGTCGTCGTAGTCCATCGCGGCCAGCGCGCTGACGTTGAACAGTTCGGGGTCGAGGACGCGGGGCACCAGGCCCGCCACGTCGTCGGGCACCACGTACAGGCCGCCCCGCCGGCTGAAGGTGGTGTACGAGCTGCCGCCGGACTCCCCGGCCGGCGTGAAGCCGAAGGTCGGCCGGCCGGCCACGACCGGGCCGAAGGTCACCGTGTCGCCGGTGAGCAGGGTGATCGCGGTGCCCTCCGGGGCGCCGGTCACGGCCGGGGAGGCGGAGGCGGAGGCGGCGGGGGCGGCGGGTGCCGCTCCCGCCGCGGTGGTGGAGGCCGTCCGCTGGGACGCGGACGGCTCCGGAAGCGCTGTGGCTGCCGAAGGCACGGCGGCCAGCAGCATGCCGGCACAGCCGAGCAGGGCGGCACGGCGCCGCAGGTGACGCCGGGGCGAGGGATGCATGAGCAGGGTTGTAGCCCGGCATCCGGAGCCGCGGAAGCCGTTTCCGCTGACTACTTCTGGCCATGGCCGCTACTGGCCACGGCGCGGTGGCCCACGGCCCGGAGTCTCCGTACAGAGCAGTCCAGCGGGCGCGCCGGGCAGAGAGCCGTCAGGCTGGAAAGATATGAGAGGCGTGTGCGGTTCCCACACCCCCCGGCGCCCCCTGCGCTGGGCGGTCACCGGCGCCGGAGCCGTGGTCGCCGCCGTCCTCACCGTGCTGGCTCTCACCGGGACCCTGCCCTTCGCCGCCGCCCCGGATGCCGGCGAGCGGAAGCCGAAGGCCGCGGCCGATCCGTACGCCCCGGCCAAGGCGCTGCGGCCCGCCATCGTCGGCCGCAGGCAGTGGGGTGCCGATCCGCGGCTCCTCGACCAGAAGCCGCGGTACGCGGACTCCGTGCACGCCGTGGTCATCCACCACACCGGCCACTTCAACGACTACGACTGCGCGGAGAGCCCTGGCTTCGTACGCGACATGTACGAGGCACACGCCGTCGGCAAGGGCTGGGGAGACCTCGGCTACAACTTCCTGGTCGACCGGTGCGGCACGGTCTATGAGGGCCGGCTCGGCGGTGCGGGCCGCGCGGTGGTCGGGGCGCACACCCTCGGCCTCAACCGGGGCACGACCGGAATCGCCGTGATCGGCACGTACCCGGAGGGGGTGCCCGTACCGAAGCCGCTGCAGAAGTCCCTCGCGGTGCTCATCGCCTGGAAGCTCGGCCTCACCGGGATCGCCCCCACCGCCCGCACCCGGGTCGTCTCCACCAACCGCAACACCCGGTTCGCCGAGGAGGGCTCGGTCTCGGTGCCGGCCGTCCTCGGCCACATCGACGCGTACGAGACGAGCTGCCCGGGTGAGTCGCTCGTACAACTGCTGCCCGCCCTCAGAAAGTCGGCGGCCCAGGTGCAGAGCAAGGCGAAGGTGCTGGTCAAGAAGGACGGCGGCCGGACCGGAAGCAAGAAGGCGAAGGGCCAGGCGCGGCGCGCCCCCGGCGGCCACGCCCGCCTCGGGGGCGCCGGCGGAGGCGCCTGAACCGCAGAACGGGCCGCGGGCCCCGGAAGGATCGTCATGAACCATTCGCCGTACCTGGTCAGTGACGTCATGACACGGACGGTCGTCGCGGTCGGGCCGGAGGCTTCCTTCAAGGAGATCGCAGAAGCGATGCGGAAGTGGCAGGTCAGCGCGCTGCCCGTGCTGGAGGGCGACGGCCGGGTCACCGGAGTGGTGTCGGAAGCCGACCTGCTGCCCAAGGAGGAGTACCGCGACAGCGCGCTGTCGGTGGCGGACCGGGACCGGTGGCCGGAGGGCATCGTGAAGGCCGGTGCGGTCGTCGCGCGTGACCTCATGACCACGCCCGCCGTCTCCGTACGGGCCGACGCCACCCTCGCGGAGGCCGCGCGGGCCATGGCGGTGCGGCGCCTGAAGCGGCTTCCGGTCGTGGACGGTGAGGGGCACCTGACCGGCGTCGTCAGCCGCGGCGACCTGCTGAAGGTCTTCCTCCGGTCCGATCAGGACATCGCGGAGGACGTGCAACGGCAGGTCCTCGACCCCCTGTTCCCGCTCGGCGGGGCCACCGTGCACGCACAGGTCGACAAGGGTGTCGTGACGCTCACGGGCTGGTTCCGCAACACCTCGCTCGTGCCGCTGGCGGCACGGATGGCGCGCGCGGTCGAAGGCGTCGTGGACGTCGGGTTCCGGCTGGAGCGACCCGACGGCGCGCCCGGCGAGGACGGGCAGCGGGGCCGGCGGGGGCCGGCCTCCCCGGAGGACGGAGGAGACGACGGCGCGGGGGACGCGGCCGCGCCGCCGCCCGGGGAGCCGGCGTGACCGGACCGGGCGGATTCGCCGCCTCCGCCGCGGCACCGATCCGGGTCTTCCTGCTGGACGACCACGACGTGGTGCGGCGCGGGCTACGGGACCTGCTGGAGGACGAGCCGGACATCCGTGTGGTGGGAGAGGCGTCGACGGCCGGCCAGGCCGTGGCCCGCGGCCCGGCGCTCCGGCCCGACGTGGCGGTCCTCGACGTCCGGCTCCCGGACGGCGACGGCATCGCGGTATGCCGGGAGCTGCGCTCCCTGACGCCGGACCTCCCCTGCCTGATGCTCACCTCCTTCGACGACGACGAGGCACTGCTGGACGCGATCCTCGCCGGGGCCGCGGGCTACGTACTCAAGCAGATCAAGGACTCCGACCTGGTCGCGGCCGTGCGCACGGTCGCCTCCGGGCAGTCGATGCTGGATCCGGCCACGACCGGCCGGCTGCTGGCCACCCTCAGGGGAGAGCCCGGGGGCGCCGGGGCGGAAGGCCCGCTCGCCGATCTGGCGCCCCGGGAGCGCGAGATCCTCGGCCTGATCGGCGAAGGACTCACCAACCGGGAGATCGGCGAGCGGCTCTATCTCGCGGAGAAGACGGTCAAGAACACCGTCTCCCGGCTGCTGGGCAAGCTCGGTGTGGAACGCCGCATCCAGGCCGCCGTGATCGCCTCGGAGGCGGGCGTACGGCCGGACGGCGACGACCCGCGGGACCGCTGACCTGGGCCCGGGCGGGTGCCGGCCCGGTCATCGGCGGGTGAGGGGCACCGACCACCTGACGCGCGTGCCGCCCTCCCGCGGAGCCGTGACCGAGAGCCGTCCGCCGAGCTTCTCCGCGCGGTCGGCGAGGTTGGCGAGCCCGCTGCGCCGGCCGCCGCGCGGCATGCCCACCCCGTCGTCCCGTACCGACAGCGTGGCCGCGCCGTCGGTCACGGTCAGGACCACCTCCGCGGCACTCGCCCGCGCGTGCCGGCCGACGTTGGTGAGCGCCTCCCCCAGCACCGCCCGGACGGCGTCGGCGACCTCCCCGGGCACGTCCGTGTCGATGAGGCCCTCCAGGCGGAGGGAGGGGGTGAAGCCGAGCACCGGCACCGTGTCCTCCACGGCCCGCACGACGTCGGCCCGCAGGCCGCCGCCCGCCGTCCCCCGGCCGGTGCGGAGACCGAAGATCGTCGAGCGGATGATCCGGGTGGTCTCGTCCAGATCGTCCACGGCGCGCAGCAGGCGGGCCCTCGCCTCCTCGTGCTCGACGAAGCGCAGCGCGCTCTGCACCGAGATCCCGGTGGCGAACAGCCGCTGGATCGCGAGGTCGTGCAGGTCCCGCGCGATGCGGTCGCGGTCCTTCAGCAGGGCGATCCGTTCGGCGTCGCGGCGGCGGTCGGCGAGCTCCATGGCGATCGCGGCATGCCCGGCGAACGCGAGCAGCGGGCCGGTCTCGACCTCGGTGAACACGTCGAGCGGGTCGCCGCGGGCGAGCAGGAGCACGCCCCTGACCCCCTCCTCGGCGACCATGGGGACCGCGACCGCCGGTCCCGGCGTCCGCGCCCCGGGCGACCCCGCGGTGATCCGCGGATCGCGGGAGAGGTCGGTGCTCGTGATCGGTCTCGCCGCCTCGGCGGCGGCTCCGGCGAACGATCCGCGGCGGGGCAGGAGCACTCCTTCGTACGTCTCCGCCTCCCTGCCGGAGGCCAGTGCCACCCGCAGTCGTGCCGAGCCTTCCTCGGCCAGGGCGAGGACCCCGAGGTCCGTCCGCAGGATGCGGCGGGCCCGATCGACGATCATCTCCAGGACGGCGGGTTCCTCCAGCCCGGAGAGCAGTCCCGCGGTGATGTCCGCGGTGGCCGCGAGCCACCGTTCGGTGAACTCCGGCGGGTCCGGCCGGCGTGTCGGCTCGCCCGCCCGGTGCCCGTACGGTCTCACGCTCCGTTCACTCACCGGCCCTCCGTGATCCCCCATTCGTGCCCTTTCTCTCACATTAGCGCCAGTTTTCGCGGCCTGCTTCCGGAGCAGGAAGGTCACGATACGTAACACTCACCCCACCCCGGGTCGGCCCGGCCACCCCGCCGGGCAGGTCGGTGTAGCCGATGGTCCGGTCGATTCCCCCCGGGGAGGCAGCAATGACAACGCACGTGGTGGTCGGCGTGGACGGGTCGGATCCGAGCATGGCGGCCGTCCGGTGGGCGGCGGCGGAGGCGGCCGCGCGGCGGATCCCGCTGCGCATCATCCACGCCAGGGCGTCGGCCACGGACAGCCGGCAGGCCGCCCCCGGCGGCTCGCCGCACGAGGACTGGGTGCGGGACCGGATCGCCACCGCATGCCGGGAGACGGCGGAGCGCTACCCGGAGGTGGAGATCACCGGCGGCGCGACGACGGAATCGGCGGTGAAGGCCCTGCTGGACGCGGCGCGGGACGGAGAACTCCTCGTCCTGGGGTCACGGGGCATCGGGGCGGCTTCGGGCTTCTTCACCGGCAGCGTGTCCTTGCCGGTGGTCGCGCACGTCACGGGGCCCACCGTGCTCGTACGGCAGGACTGGCACCCGGACACCGCGGACGGCGAACTCCCGGTGGTGGTGGGCGTGGATCTCGACCACGGGTACGACCCCGTGCTGGAGTTCGCCTTCGCCGCCGCCCACCGGACGGGCAGCCGGCTCCGCGTCGTCCACATGTGGCGGCGCTCGTCCATCTACGCCTACCCGTCGGCGCTGCCGGACCCGAAGGTCGGCGCCGATCTGAAGGCCGTGGCACAGGAGAACCTCGACTCCGCCCTCGCCGGCTGGCGGGCCCGCTATCCGGAGGTGGAGGCGGAGCGCATCCTGCTGGACGGCGAGGTGGCGCCCCGGCTGCTCGAACAGGGCGCAGGCGCGCGGCTGCTGGTCGGGGGGCGCCGTATGCACAAGCACCGGATGTTCCCGACGCTGATCGGCCCGGTGACGCACGCCCTAATGCACCACGCCATTGCGCCGGTCGCCGTCGTCCCGCACGAGTGACCCCGCCCGGAGGGCGGGCAACAGCACAGGCTCAGCCCTGACGCGGCATGTCGTCAGCGCCCGTTACGGCCCGAAGGCCGCGCTTGTGCCGGCGGACGGGCCGCGCCGCCGGCCGGCCTCCTCACATGCGGTCGGGGGACGGCCAGCCGTCGCCCGGGCGTGCGTCCCGCCCGGACGCCTCGACCGCCTCGACGTCGCGCCGTGCGACGTCCACCAGTTGCCGGCCGAGATCGTCCAGCGCCCGGCCGGCGGCCAGTTCGTCACCGATCTCGGGCACGTCCGGGTCCGCGGGGTTCCTGTGCGCGTCCCCGTGCCCGGTGAAACGCCCGGTCGAGGTGTCCAGCACCACGCGCGCCCTCGTCGTCCCCGCCTCCTCGAAGAGATGGAGGCCGACGTTCCATTTCACGCTGTGCGTCATCGTCTTCCCTCCGCGTCTCGGCGCGGAGCGCGGAATCGCGGCGCGCTCCGCTCGTGCTCTCGCCTCCGGTGGGAAAGCACCTCTCCTTCCACCGTGTGCCGGTGGCCGCACCCGATCACAGGGCCGAAGGTCCCCGCCGCCGGACCACCCGGCCCTGTGATCACACCGGGGCCGTCAGCCGGGCGGCCGCCGGCGGTACGCCTCCGCCAGCCGCTCGGCCATCAGGTGCTGGTTCCAGAGCTGTCCGGCGTCGTTGGGCATCGCCGCGTCGTACAGCGCCAGCCGGGCCTCCGTGGGCACCCGCCACACCCTGTCGCACGCCTCAGCCGCCTCGGTCACCTTCAGCCCCAGGGCGGCGCGGGTGTCCGGCGACAGGCTCTTGCCCGTACGGACACCTCCGGCGTCGACACCGGGCAAGCCGGTCAGCCACAGGGCCGCCTCCGCGCGGTCGATGCCGGCGGCCTTGGCGAGGTGGGCCGCCGCGTCGGGGTCGAACGGCAGCGGTGCGCGCCGCTCCAGCTCGTCGGCCAGCCGGCGCAGCCGCTTGACCGTGCCCCAGCCCCTGGTCACCGGCCGGATGCCGACGAACCCCTCCGGCCGGGGCATGTCGCCCCGCTGCAGGAACGCCTTGATCCGGTAGTTCCCGTCCGCCTCGGCCCTGGACCACTCGCCGAAGTGCATGGCGATGTCCAGCGGCAGCACCGTGCCCGCCGCGGTGGACTGCGCCACCGGGGGGTCCTCGTCCCCGTCCTCCCCCGGGTCCAGCAGGCCGCGGTGCAGCGCCGGATCGGTCAGCGGCGAGGCGGCCCAGAAGCGCAGCAGCGCGATCACCGCCGCGCGGTACGCGGCCGGGGTGACGGCGCTGGCGGCGCGGACGCCGAGGCCGCCGATGCGGCCGGCCAGCTCCGTCCAGTCGTAGTGGCTGCCGTGCACCGCCCAGTGGGCCATGACCGTCTCGCCGTCGATCGAGCCGGCGAGGAACGCCGCGGCCAGCTCGATCTGCCGGACCGTGCCGCCGGTGCCCTCGTGGTAGTAGCTGACCAGCCCGTCCAGGGCGCCTTCCAGGTCGGGCTCCGGCACCTCCAGCACCCTGGGGGTCTGCCGGCCGAGCACTGTCAGCAGCCGGTCGCGGTGCTGTATCCGGCGGTCGGTCTCCTGGAAGAACCCGGTGAGGCCGTCCAGAAGCAGCTCGTGCCGGACCTCGGGCAGCAGGGCGCCGAGGGCCTTCCGCAGCTCCGCCGCGGAGGTGGCGGCCGCCGCCAGCAGGGCCCGTACGGTGTCCTCGGAGACCTCCCGCAGCGCCCGTGAGCCCGGCAGGTCACGGGGCGTCAGGAAGTGCCAGAACGCCTTCGGCGGCATGCGCCGCGTGCCCGCGGCCATCGGGGACGGGCTGTTGACGATCCAGTCCTGGTCCATCATGTAGACCCGCCAGTGGGCCGTGCCGGTCTCCGGGTCGCGCGCGGTGACGTCGTAGCCGCCGTCCAGCAGCAGCCGCCGGTCCGATTCCGGCACGTCGAGGAGCCCCCAGGGGAAGGGCGGCCCGGAGGACCAGCGGCCGTGCGGCAGCGAACCGGTCATCGGGAGCGCGGTGCCGTGGGCGCCGTCGACGCGGTGGTAGCGGACCTGTCCGGTCACGCGGTCGTAGGCGACCCGGAAGCCCAGGTGCGTGCCGTCGGTGCCGAGCGGGGTGGCGGCGGTGCCGGTGGCGACCGGGGCCAGCGAGGAGTGCTCGATCAGCCAGCCCTCGTTCCCGCCCAGCAGGGACGGATCGAGGAACTCGGGCAGGCCGGGCTCGCCCAGCTCCTCGGTGGCCGGGTCGATGGGGCGCACCACCCGGGACTCCTTGTCCACGCCGGTGTACCACCAGTACGTGCGGCCGTCGTGGAACATGTGCCCCTCGGGGCCGACCCGGCGTTCGCCCACGGTCAGCCGGCGGTGGCCGGTGAACCGCCGGGCGCGGGGCCCCAGGAACGTGTAGCCGGCGCGGGTCTTCTCGCCGTACCGCCACTTCCACGAGGTTTCGTGCTCGGTGTGGATCTCGGCCGGCGCGCCCGACCAGTACACGCTCTGGTCCTGGTTGACGGCGTGGAAGACCTGGAACTCACCCTGCGAGAAGAGCGCCCGGACGTCGTAGTTGAACTGGGCGGCGCCCTTCGGCACCACCAGCCGGTGCTCCGCGATCCGGCCGCCGGGGCCGATCGCGATGGCCTTGCGGCGGTCGTGCACGGACAGGATGGGCCAGCTCGCCCGGCACCAGTTGTCCTCGCCCTTCAGCTCGGCGGCGGCGATGTCCAGGGCGTCCCAGCCCAGTTCGTCCAGGATGCCCGCGCGGAGCGTCCTGGTCAGCGGGGCCACGAGGTCGACGGCGGCGAGCCGGTCCAGCAGGCCGGGCACTTCCGCCACCGCCCGCCGGGACAGCGTGCCGTAGAGCCAGTCGAACGCGTCGAGGGCGCTCTGCAGGGCGCCGGACGCGGCGCAGTCCAGCCGGTCTTCGACGATCCTGCGCAGGAAGGGCCGCAGCGGCTCGATCGACCAGGCCCGCTGCCAGCGTTCGTCGGACCACTTGTCCTGGAGGAGGGAGCGGATCAGCGGGCCGTCGAACCGCTCGTCGGCGGTCAGCGCCGCCAGGTCGACGCGGCCGTGCTCCCACCAGTGCCCCAGCAGCAGCTTCGGATCCGGGTCCGGCACCGGGATGCCCGCCGCCAGGCAGCCGCCGACGACCCCGGCGTCGATGCGGTACTCCGCGGCGGTGCCGTCGCCGAGACGCAGCGGGCCCTCGTCCCGGCCGAGCCGCGCGGCCAGCCGGGGCAGCAGGTCCAGCAGCTCCTCGGGCGCCCTGGGGGGACGTTCGTCGGATCCGCGGTAGCGGCGGAGCATCGCGGTCAGCCACCGGCCGGTGTCCTCACCGAGGTGGCCGAAGGCGCCCGCCTCGTCGAGGAAGGCGACCCACCAGGCGTCCATCTCGGAGTACGGAAGGTCGGCAAGTTGCCAGACGAGCCGCCGCCGCACCGTCTCCGAGGTGGCGACCGCGGCCAGCCACGCCTTGCGCTGCGAGGTCCAGAAGCCGTCCGAGGCGCGCCAGAGCGCGGGCGCCTCCACGAGGGCCTCCAATACGGACCCGTGTTCCGCCGCCACGTCGAGCCCGGCGGCCCTGGCGAGTTTGGTGAGCTGCTTGAGCATGTCGGGCCAGGGCGGCAGGCCGCCGAGCGTGCGGCGTACGGCCAGCTCGCGCAGCTCCCGGTACGCGGCGACGGGGTCGCCCGGGCGCTTGCCGAGGTCCGCGACGTACGTCTTGATGTCCTTGACCGACAGGGCCCCGGCGAGGGCGAACTCCAGGAAGACCGCGCGCTGCCGGGCCGGGTCGACGGCCGGCAGGTGCCGGTCGGCCTGGCGGGCCCGGCCGAACATCATCGCGGCCTGCCGGTGCCGGCCGGCGGCGACGAACGCCCGGCCGACCTGCTCCCAGTAGGCCGGGAGGTGGGAGTCCGGCAGCGTGGTGGCGATGTCGCCGTAAAGGTCGAGCGCGGGGCCCGGCTTGGGCCGGGCGAGCCGCTCGGCGCGGGCCATCTCGGGCGCCGCGGCGAGGGCCGCACCGGCGTGGGCGGGGTCGTGGAGCACGGCCCACGCCGGGTAGCCGGGCTCGCGCCGGTATCCGGCCGACACCGGTGGGCCGGTGTCGGGTGCGGAGAACCCGGCGGCGGCCAGCACCCGGTCCTCGCCGGGCGCGGCGGCCTGCCCGCTCAGCCGGACCACGGGGCGGGCGCCGAGGAGCGGATGGGTGTAGCGGCGAGCGGTGACCGGCTCGCCGCCGGGGGTGCCGGCGGGGGCCAGGCCCGTGTCCAGCGCGATCGGGTCAGCGGTCATCGGTCGTCCTTCCCGCGTGGATCAGCTCTGCCATGCGTACGCCCTCCGACCAGGCCACGGGACCGACTCCGGCCAGGGCGACGGGCCGTTCCGAGGCGTCCACCCACAGCAGGCGTCCGGTGTTCGCGGGCAGGCCGGGGTCGTCCGCCCCCAGCCAGTAGCGGGCCTGGAGACCGACGCCGCCGTCGGCGATGCGCACCGTCGCGAACCCGCCGCGCATGACGAAGCCGTACCGGGCGGCGCGGGCGGTGGCGTGCCTCAGCTCCGCGAACTCGCCCCCGGCGTAGTCGTCGAGGCCGGTGGCGCCCGGCTCGGCGCCGTCCGGCCGGTGGTGGATCTCGCGGGCGAGCTGCGGGATGCCCTGGGCCTCCCCGCGGTCGTCGAGCAGGCGCCGCCACCGCTCCGCGTCGGACAGCAGCACGGGATGCGGCAGGGACACGGGGCCCACCGGTGGGGTGTGCGGCGTACCGTCCCCGGTGACTAAGCCGGTGCGTCCGTCCTCACCCACCTCCGTCAGCAGGCCAGTCCGCCCGCCGGCGGCCACCACGAGGTGCTCCAGCGCGGACCGCCAGCCCGGGTCGGGCCACACGCGGGCCAGCAGGGCGGCGGGCACCGGTATGCCGGCCAGCAGCCAGGACTCCACGGTCGCCCGGCACTCCTCCTCGTGCCGCACCAACCGGTCGCGCAACTCGGACAGTCTCCCGCCCGTCGAGCTGCCGCGCACGGCTCTGGGGACCGACGGCAGCAGGCGGCCGTCGGACTTGCGGCATCTGAGGGTGGTTCCGTCCAGAGCCAGTTCGTGGTCGTGGGTGGCGGGATGCCACACGAGTGGAGTCGACATGCCCCGCATCGTGCCAGCCGCCTCTGACAACCATGCGGGGACCGTGACGATCAGCGGTGGCGGGGGCCGGGTACGCGCTCAGCCCCGGGCTTCCAGGAGCGCGCCGCGGAACTCCGCCGCGGTGCCGAAGCCGATCGCCGGGTCCTCGGTGAGGGCGTGGTCGATCACCTTCGCCAGCCGCTCCGGCACCTCCGGGCTCCGGTGGCGGACCGGGACGGCGGGGCTGTCCAGGACCACCCGCCACCGGTCGGCGCCCGCCGGGAAGTCGCGCGGGGTGGAGCCGGTGAGCATGTAGTAGAGGCAGGCCGCCGCGGACCACACGTCGACCTCCGGGCGGGCGCGCTTGAACTGGAGCACCTGCTGCCGGGAGACGAACGACGGGCTGCCCGCGCTGGTGCCCGTGTGCGTCAGCCCGCTCAGCCCGGCGGCGTCGAACGCCTTCGCCAGCCCGAAGTCGCCGACCTTCGCGCCACCGCCGTGCAGGAAGATGTTGCGCAGGCTGAGGTCCCGGTGGACGAGCCCGCGGACCGCGAGCGGGCGGCCCTCCCGGTCGTACGCGCGGACGTCCGCCTGGTGCGCGTATGCCAGGCCGTCCAGCACCTGGAGGGTGATCCCGACCGCCTGGTAGTCCGGCAGCCGGCCGCCCCGCCGGTGGACGAGCCCGGCGACGTCGCCGCCGTCGCAGTAGTCCATGACGAAGAAGTAGATCCCGTTCCAGCAGCCGTGGTCCTGAAGCCGTACGAGATGGGGGTGGCGCAGCATCTCGACCGTCGACATCTCGCGCAGGAACCGCGCCCTGGCCGTCTCGCTGCCCGCGGCCCGCGGCAGCATCACCTTGAGCGCGCACAGCTCGTCGGTCTGGTGGTCCCTGGCGAGGTACACGGCGCCCATGCCGCCCCGGCCCAGTTGCCGCTGGACGGTGTAGCCGCCGAACAGGTGCAGCCTCCTGGTGCCGTCGTCCGCGACCTGGAGGAGCTGCTCCATCACCCGTTCCGGGTCGCCCTGGCACGCGCCGCAGAGCTCGTCCACGGCGGGCTGGGCGGTGCGTTCGGCCGCGAGCCGGCTGCCGCAGGCGGCGCAGTTCCTGTTCTCGCCCGGCTGCGGCTGCGGTTCCGGCGCCGGCCGCGACGCCGGCCCGGGCTCCGGCTCCGGTCCCGGCGTGGTTTCGTGCACCGACGTCGGCCGCGTCGTACGGCACATCACGCAGCGGTCGCCGTCCTGTTCCGCGCCGATCTCCTTGCCGCAGGTGGCGCAGCGGGCGGGGAGGCGGATGCCGACGCGCAGCCGGACGTCGCCGAGCCCGATCTCGTCCTCGTCCTTCAGCGCCCGCTCGGACGACAGCAGCCGGTCCGCACCGGGCGGCGGGCGGCCGGCGTCCCGCTGGCCGATCTTCTCGCCGTTCACATAGGTGCCGTTGACGCTGCCGAGGTCCCGCACCCGCACGTCGGGCGGGTTGATGTCCAGCAGGCAGTGGTGCCGGGAGATCCCCGAGTACTCCTCGTCCTCGGGAAGCCGGAGCGTGCAGCCGTCCGCCCGGCCGACGACGCATGTCGTGCGCTCGTGGAACTCGTACGTCCTGCCCTGGAGGGATCCCTGGAGCACCGTGAACGCCACCCTGGGCGAACCCTCCGGGTCCCCGCCGTCCTGCGGCCGGTCGGGAAGCAGCGCGCCGGGCAGGTCGGCGACCCCCATCTCGGCGGCGAGCGCCGCCCACGGCGGTGACGGGATCTCCAGGACGGCCGCCAGGAGGTGGGGCAGACGCACCGCATCGTCGCGCTGCTCCTCCGCCAGTTCCTCCGCCCGGTAGAACAGTTCGCGTGCGGCGGCACCGCTGTCCGGCATGCCGTCGGCCCGGGGGCTCCGGTCCGGCCGCGCCACCAGGGCGCGGAGCCGGCGCCGGAAGGCCGCGGTGTCCAGCCCGGCCCGCTCGAAGGCGGCCCTGAGTCCGGCCAGTTCCGCGGCCAGGTCCGCGGCGGGGTCGGGCTCGGCGTCGGCCACCGGCATCTCGCACGCCTTGCAGATCCCCAGCAGGAAGTGCACCGGCTCCGCCTCGTCCGCCCCGCCCATGGCGGCTTCGCTCAGGGCGAGCATCAGGGCCAGGCCGACGCCGCCGCTGTAGGGGGCAGTGGTCACCGGGCACTCCCGTCGTCGTACGCCAGCGCCCTGAGCCCGCCGGCCACGCCCAGCTCCGCGGCCAGCTCACGCCAGGGCGGGGCGGGCAACTCCAGCAGGGCCCGCAGGAGTTCGGCCAGGCCCACCACCGCGTCCGCGCCCGGGGACCGCTCCCCCAGCTCCTCGGCCCGGCGGAAGACCGCGCGCGCGGCCGGGGTCCGGTGCATGACGCCGTCACCGGAGCCGGCCGGGCGCGCCGCGGGGCGGGCGAGGCTCGTACGCAGCCGGCGGCGGAAGCGGGTGACCTCCAGCCCGGCCCGGCGGAACCGGCCGCGCAGCTCGTCGAGTTCGTCGAGCAGCGGCGGCAGGGTACGGATCAGGGCGGCGGCGGGTCCCGGCAGCTCTCCGTCGCCCAGCTTGCACACCCCGAGCAGCAGGTGCGCCGGCTCGATCCCGGGCGCGTGCCCCAACGCGGCCTCGGCGGCGGCGAGCTGCCAGGCGAGCATGACTCCGGGCGAATGCAGGGGGGCGGGTCCCGTCGCCGTACGGGGTTCGCCGGCGGGGCCGCCCGGGCGCACGCCGTCCTGCGGGCGCCGGCGTACGCCGTCCGCATGGCCGGGGCGGGCGCCGGCCCGCTCGCCTGGTCGGCGCGCGGCGTCCTTGTGGCGCTCCCCGGGGCCGCCCATCGCACCCCCGAGACCGCCCAGGGCGTCCGCGAGGTAGCCGGGACCCGGCAGGGGGCCCTGCTGGATCTGGGCCGCGCACTCCAGCGCCTCCTGGTACCGGCCCAGGGTGGTGAGCACCCTCGCCTTGGCCGTGAGCGCCTGGTGGTAGCCCGGGTAGCGTGCGAGGGCCTCGTCCAGGCAGGCCAGCGCCTCCTCCCGGCGGCCGAGCGAACTCAGCGTCAGCGCCTTGTTGAGCAGCGCCCAGCCGTCGCCCGGGGCCACGGTCAGCGCCTTGTCGAACCACGTCAGCGCCTCCTCGTGCCGGTCGAGTTCGTCCAGCACCACGCCTCTGCGGATGTACAGGTCCCGGTCGCCGGGCAGGGACTTCGCCGGCTCCGGCGCCACCCGGCGGGTGACGATCTCGTACACGGCCTGCAACTCGCCCCGCACGCTGCGGAAGCTGCGCGGCCGCCGCTGCGGTTCCGGTTCCACGCAGGCGAGCAGCAGCTCGCGCAGCCCCGCCGGGAGGTCGTCCGTGTCCGATCGCGCCCTGATGTGCTCGGCCGCGACGCTCCCGCTGACGGGCAGGTCGCCGGTGACCATCTGGTAGAGCAGCACCCCGAACCCGTAGACGTCGGTGCGCACGTCCACCCGCGCGCCGTACCTGGACTGCTCGGGCGCCCGGTAGTTGCGGGTGCCGCCCGGCACCATGTAGATGGCGCGCACCGCCGGCTTCAGCTCCGGCAGCCGGCCGCCCATCGCCTGTGCCGGGCCGAACACCTGGGCCAGCCCGAAGTCGGTGACCTTGAGCGTGTCGTCGGCGGTGACGAGGCAGTTGGCGGCCTTCACGTCGCCGTGCACGATGCCGAGGGTGCGTGCGGCGTACTCCATCGCGTCGCAGAACTGCAGGCCGAAGCGGAGCGCCCGCGCCAGGTCGAGCGGGCCCGCGGCGAGGGCGGCGCCCAGGTCGCCGCCGGAGACGTACTCCAGCAGCAGGCAGTGGTGGCGCTCGACCCGTTCGACCCACAGCGCGGTGACGATGTGGGGGTGCCGGTCCAGCATCATCCAGGTCTTCGCCTCGTTGGCGAAGCGCTCCCGGTCGTCCTCGCTCCACGGCCGCGGGATGTTGAAGGTCTTGAGTACGTACCGCCGGTACCCGACGCGGTCGAAGAAGCTGCTGCGCCCGGCCGGCTCCACGATCGACACCGCACCGTGCGCGCCCATCCTGCGCTCCAGCACGCGGTACTTGTTGTCCGCGCTGCGCACGACCTGCCCCAGCTCGAAGGCGTGCCGTAACGCCGGTCTGGCGGGCAGACCCGCGAGCGCGGCCGCGGCCAGCGGCGAGGTCGGGTCGAGCCGGCCCGCGTACTCGTAGATGCGGCGGGCGACCTCGGGCCTGCCGCTCCGCTCGAAGCACTCGCCCAGCGCGAGGTGCGCGGCCACCAGCTCCGGGCGCAGGCACACGGCCTCACCGAGGGCCTCGATCGCCTCCTGGACGTTTCCCGCCGCCAGGGCGCAGGTGCCTCGGTCGTGGAGACGCCCGTAGCCGTCCCCGGAAGAAGGCCCGTCGCGCACGCGCGTTCACCTGCCTCACACGGTTCATCGGCGGCGCCGCTGCCGCTCCTGGCGGGGCTGCCGCCGGGTTCTGGGGGACTGCTCGAGCGCCGAGCGGACGTCCTCGCGGTCCGGGGCCAGTTCGAGGGCGCGCCGCAGCAGCCCCGTGGCCTCGGCGCGTTGCCCGCCCCGCTGACGGTAGCGAATCTTCGCGAGCAGGACGATGGCGTCCACGTCGTTCGGGCGGAGCGCGCGCGTGACCGCCAGGTGCTCGGCGGCACTCTGCCACTGCTGCGCGCGGGCCTGCGCGACCGCCCGGTTGAAGTACTCGTCGGCGAGGGCGGCGACCTGCGCCAGCGGACGCAGGTCGCCGCGGCACGCCGGGCACTCGGGCGCCGGCGCGGCCAGTGCCCGGCCGCAGAGCGGGCAGTCGATGACGGCCACCGGCTACCTCCCGCCGGCCTGGGGCAGCCGGGGCCAGATCACTCCGGGTTCGCCGACCCTGATCTCTTCCATCCAGCGCTCGATCCGGGCGGCCAGCGGCTGCAGTTGGCTGCGGTAGATCCCCGCGAAGCGGCCGGCGGCCTGCGGGTCCTCCGTGGCGACGCTGCCCACCGCCGCGACGACCCCCGCCACCTCGCCGCGGAACTCCTCGGTGCGGCCCCGGTAGCGCCCCTCGGTGAGCTGGTCGATGTCCTGGAGCGCGCGGTCCAGCTCCTCCAGCTCCCGGTAGAGCATGAGCTGGATGTTCGCCGGGCTCGGGGGCGGCTGGTCGGCCTGGAACCTGGCACGTACGGCCGCGCACCGGTCCTCGACCGCCTGGTTGATGCTGTGCCAGTCCATGCTGTTGCCCGACTGGTACGCCGCGAGCCCCGCGGCGCGCAGCCCGGGGATGCTCTCCCGGTGCTGCTGCGCCTCCCTGGCGTCGACGCGCGCCAGGTCGTCGCAGAGGGCGGCCAGCTCGACCAGCTTGTTCTCGAACTCCGGCATCGGCGGGTGCATCGGGTCCGCGCCCGGGAGCCGGATGTTGCCGAGCAGGGTCTCGGCCTCGCGCAGCTTGTGGTGGCTCTTGGCCCGGTCCTGGCGCTGGTTGAGCAGGGCCGTGCACTCCTGGAGGAGCGCGTCCAGGCGCGGTCCGTACCGCATGGCGTCCTCCGGCCTGGCGACCGCCCGCCGCTCCTGCCAGCCGGACCTGACCTCCAGGAACTGCTGCTGCAGTTCGTCCCAGGAGGGCACGTGTTCTCGCGGTACGGAGATCACCGCGCGGCCCTGCGCGCCGACCGAGGGGATCCGTACCTCCGCCTCGATCGACCAGTCGGGCCGGAACTCCAGCTCCAGTTCCAGCGGTGTCCCGGCGGGCAGCGTGCTGGGCAGGCCGTCGACGTCCACCTGGCCGATGGGGATGAGCCCTTCGTGCAGCCGGACCCGCAGCAGCACCCCCTGCCCCGCGGTCTCCAGCAGGAAGTCGGTGTGGTGGGGCAGCTTGGTCCCCGCCTCGGCGATCCGGTACGGGCCTTCGGCCAGCTCCACGAAGAAGTCGTGCGCCAGCACGTCGCCCTCGTCGGTGGGCGGCGGCTCGTGGCCGGGCGAGACGGTGATCTGCCGGCTCTCGACCTCCTTCCCGCCCGCGACGACCGTGACCGTCAGCTCGTTCTCCCCGTCGTGCAGCGCGACGTCGTCGAAGACGAACCTGCCCTCGGCGTCGGTCTCCTGCCGGTGGCTCTGGACGCCGTCTGCGGAGCGCAGCAGGACGTGCACGTCCCCCGGCGCGGGGGTGTGCTCGCCCGGGTGGACCCGGCCGGTGACGTCGGTCGCGGGCAGGGTGGCCGTCACCTGGTCGATTTCGAGGACGCCCTGCCGGACCCCGGCGGCGCCCGCCTTGATACCGGCGCCGACCGCGACGCACAGGTCGGGGTCGATCAGCCGCGGCTCGCGGCCGAACCTCTCCCGCAGCAGCCGGCTGATCATCGGCACCCGCGACGAGCCGCCGACCAGGACGATCTCGTCGAGGTCCGCGGGGCCGAGGCCCGCCCGCTGCAGCGCGGCGTCGCAGTGGTCGAAGGTGCGCTGCACGTCCTGCCGGATCAGGTCCTCGAACTCGGCGCGGGAGAAGGGCAGCTTGATGGTCATGGGGATGCCGGCGCGGTCCGCCTCCCCCTCCACGTAGATCTCGGTCTGCGTCTCCCGGGAGAGGAAGTGCTTCTCGGACTCCACCCGGACCAGCAGCCGGGCGAGCAGCCTGGCCTCCTCCGGTTCCTCCGGGTCGAGCCGGAGGTCGTACGCGGGCCGCTGCTCGGCCATCCAGCGCACGACGGCCTTGTCGAACTCGTAGCCGCCCAGATAGCGGTCGCCCTCGAAGGCGAGGTGCTCGAAACCGGCCTCCGGGCTCCAGGTCACGACGGACACGTCGAACGTCCCGCCGCCCAGGTCGTACACGAGGAAGGTCCGCGGCCCGTCCGGCTGCTGCTCGTGGGTGGACATCAGGGCGGCGGCGAAGGGCTCGATGAGGGTCTCCACCTTCGCCAGGCCGGCGTCGAGGCCGGCCTGCACCGTCTCGTTCTTCGCCCGCATCTCGAAGTACGCGGGCACGGTGACGACCGCCCGGCCCACCGGGACCTGAAGGACTTCCTCGGCGAGTTCCCTGAGCCGGCGCAGCACGTGCGTGGACGCCTGCTGCGGCGTCAGGGAGGCGTGTCCCGCGGTGACCCGCTGGTCGGTGCCCATGGTGCGTTTGAAGAACATCGCGGGCGGCGGCTGCCCGTCGTACTTGACCTTGCTCTTGGCCAGGCTGCCGACGACCGGCGTGCCGTCCTCCTCCAGCCACACCACCGAAGGGGTGAGGGGCGCCTGGTACGCGTCGGTGATGATCAGGGCGCCGCCGACCGGCTTCAGCCGCCCGGTCCTGATCAGCTCCTGCTTGCCCGGGATGTCCGCGTCGGCGGGCACGGCGACGAGGCTGTTCGTGGTGCCGAGGTCGATTCCGATGGTGAGGCTCACTCCTGCTCCCCCTTCCTCTCCTGCTCTTCCGGTTCTTCCGGTTCCTTCGGTTCTCTCGGTTCTTTCCGCTCGCCCTGCCCGTCCTGCCGTTCGGGGACGGCCAGGTACACCCGCGCCCGCTGGGCCAGCTTCCCGTCGGCCATCAGCAGTCCCGGCTGGAGCGTCTCGGCCACCACCGCCCGCTCCAGGCCCGGCCGCTGCTCGGAACCCACCACGTCGGCCCACATCTCGACGTCCTCGTAGGGCTCGCCCGCCGGGTCGAGGAAGCGCGCGCCCGCACCCTCCAGGGCCTTCGCCAGCTTGGCGGTGAGAGACGGCAAGGCGTCGGCCGCGGTGGCCGGGGTGACGCCGTGCAGCCCGTGCAGCGCGTTGGCGACGTCCCGTGCGAAGTGCTCGAACACGCTCTTGTGCTCCCCGACCCGACGGTGGGTCTCCGCCACCGCCGCGTCGGCGGCCTGCGCCCGCTCCCGCAGCAGCCGCCACACGACGCCCTGCGGGGGCTCGGGCCGGGCTGCGAGGAGGCGCTCCTGCTCGTCGATGCGCATGGGGTCAGCGGGCTGCGTCATCGGACCGCTCCCGCTCCGCCGGCTGCTCGGGCCGGTGGGTGCACAACTCGGCGAGGAGGCGCGCGGCCGGGTCCTTGATGCGTTCCTCCGCGGCGTTCACCTCGGCGACCCGCAGGGTGCGGCCGAAGAGCGGGTAGCGGTCGGCGCGGCGCTCGATGCGCTGCCGCCGCTTCCTGATGTGGTTGCGGATCTGCGCCCGCCCACTCACCTCCGGGCCGAGCGCGAGTACCTGGAAGGGGGTGGCGCGATAGGGGTTGTGCCCGTCGCGCCATGCCCACGGATTGTCGGTCATACCTCATCTCCCCTGGTCGGCTGAGGTTCCCGGATCGAGAGCAGGTTCTCGAGGGACCGGACGAAACTCTCCAGCTCCGGATCGGCCGCCGTGTACTCCCCCGCCTCGTCGAGGAGCTGACGGGCCCGGGCCAGCTCCCGGTCGCCGATGCCGAAGGCGGTGAGCAGGAACTGCGCCGACAGCGCGCCCAGCCACGCCCGGTACCGCGGCAGCACGGTGTTCCGCAGCTCCCCGACCTCCGCGTAGCGGGGGTCGTCGGCCATCTCCGGATACAGCTCGAGTGCCCTCTCCACGTGCCGGCTCGCCGACCAGGCAGCACGCAGGGCCTCTTCCACCTCCGCCCGCGAGCCCAGCGCGTCCGGCGACGGCGGGGCCGTACCGAGTGCTCCGAACGACCGGAGCGCGAGCAGGAATTCGTGCCGCGCCAGCTCCTTCGCCAGCTCTCCCGAGGGCGTCCCGGCGGAGGCGAGTCCGGGCCCGACGAGCCGGTCCACACGGACGAGCAGGTCGTCCATCCGCCGCGTCGCGTACCGCTCCTCCCGCAGCCGCTCCATCCAGCTCCTGCCGGTGAAGAGCACGGCACGCAGGAGGTCGTGGCCGGCCGGGTCCAGGAGCAGCCAGGTCTCCAGGATGTCGAGCGTCTCCGCGAACCTGCCCTCGGCGACGGCCCGCGGGACGCCGCCGAGCACGTCGCGCACCAGGTCCACGCGGGCCTCCGCGACGATCGCGGCGGGGAACGCGGAGCCGGTCACGAGCCGCACGTGCGCGCGTGCGCGGCGCGGGTCGGTGAGCCGGAACCGGGCGGCGAGGGTCAGATGGGGCTCCAGCAGGTTGCGCGGCAGCCGGGCACGCGCCTCCTCGACGACCTCGCCGGGCACCGCGACTCCCATCCCACCGTTGAGCCGCTCGTGCGCCCGCCGCCAGAAGTCCGGGTCCGCGTACAGCGAGGCCCAGTGCCGCAGGGCCTCCTCGAAATGGCCGAAAGCGGCGTCGTCGCCGGCCGCCTCCAGGTCGTACGCGCGGGCGTGGTGGGCGATGGCGAGGTGGTGGACGACCCCGGTGTCCGCGCCGGCCGCCAGCGCCTCCTCCCAGAGCCGGACGGCCGTGCTCGTCCAGGGCTGCAGCTCCCCGTCCCGCCGCAGCGCCTCGTACGCGGCCGCGGACGTGGGCGCCGCGGCGGCGACCAGCCCGGACAACTCCTCCTGCAACCGCTCCAGTTCGCCGGCCAGCCGCTCCAGCTCGGGCTCCGCCGTCATCCGCCGGCCCCCTCCCCGCTCCGGCGGGCGAAGCCGCGTCCCAGCTCGGTGCCGGCGAAGGCCGCCGCCATCGCCCGGAAGGTCGCCGGGCAGCGGCGCCTGCCCAGACCCTCCATCGCCAGCGCGCGGGCCTCGCCGCCGTCGTCGTCGCGGCGCAGCGCCGCCTCGGTCGCGAGGGCGTAGACCTCGGGGACCATCGCGGTGTCCGGCAGCGCCCGGTTGAGGTCGAGCGCCTCCCGGCGCAGTTCGTCCGCGAGATCGAGGTCGCCGCGCCGCAGCGCCCCGCGGAGGTGGTCCGTCAGCGTCTCCAGCCGCTGCCTCGGCGTCGGGGTACGGGGCTGGGGCGCCCCCGCCGGGGCGTCCAGCGCACGCAGGAGGGCGCCGGCGTCCGGGTACCGGTCGGTGGCCAGCGGGCTGAGCGCCCGCATGACGACCGCCTCGAAGGGGTGGTCCCGCACCTCCGGGTTGCGGGTGCCCGGCGGCTCCGCCTCGCGCAGCTTCAGCCGTACGAGCGTGTCGGTGTCGGGGGCGGTGACCTCGTCCGGCGCGGCGGCGCGGAGCTGGTCCTGGTGCGGGAGGCGGCCGGTGAGCATCTGGTAGCAGATGAGGCCGAGCGCGTAGACGTCGGCCTCGGGGCCCGCCTCCTGCAACTGCAGCACCTCGGCCGGTACGTACCACACCGTGCCGCCGGTGGCGGGGGCGCGGCGCAGCAGCGCGCTCACACGGCGGGCGAGCCCGAAGTCGCCGATCTTCAGCGATCCCGCCGCGGAGACGAGGATGTTTCCCGGCTTCAGGTCCAGGTGGACGACGCCCCGCCCGTGCAGGAAAGCGAGGCCCTGGCAGAGCTGGCGGGCGTAGTCGCGCACGGTCTCGACGGGGAGCTGGCCGCCGCGCAGCCGCCAGCCCAGGTCGCCCCTGGCCAGCTCCGTCACCATGTACGGGCGTCCGGTCGCGCCGCCCTCGACGCCGGCGTCGAGGCAGGTGAGGAAGCGGTCGCGGACCACCGGATCCGGGCACTTCTCCACCACCTCGATCAACCGCAGTGCCTCGCCCAGCAGTTCGGGCACCGGGACCGCACGCTCGGCATGGAAGAGCTTGACGCCCACCTGCCGGAGCGTGTGCCCGAGGACGCGGAGTTCGGCCCGGTGGACCGTGCCGAACATGCCCCGGCCGAGCTTCTCGTGCAGCAGGTAGCGACCGTCGAGCAGCTCAGCCACCGGCGTTCACCACCGACAGCCGCTCGCCGTCCACCACGATCCGCGCCCGCTCGACGGACTCGCCGCGGGCGTCGGCCTCGTCCAGCAGCCGCAGCAGCGGGGGAAAGACGCCGTCGATGTAACGGTTCACGCCGCGGGCGGCCTCCTGGCCGCGGCGGGTGACCGCCAGTTCCGCGATCCGCGCCGGCACGTCCTGCTGCCAGTACAGCTCCACGCCGAGCTGGGTGCCCACCTGGGCGGCCTGGCGGCGCAGCCCGCCGAGCGCGATGGCTTCGAGCTGGTCCTGCCGGAACGCCTCGAAGAGGATCACCTCGTCGATCCGGTTGAGGAACTCGGGCCGGAAGAACCCCTCCATGATCCGCCGCATGTGGGCGGCGTCGTCCGGGTCTTCGCCGGCACCGTACGGCCCCGGGCCGCCCGCGGGGCCGGTGGTGCCGAGGTTCGAGGTGAGCACGATCACCGAGTCCCGGGCGTCGCGCACGGGTCCCGCCGGGTCGCTGATCTGCCCCTCGTCCAGCAGCCGCAGGAGCGCGTCGAGCACCCTGCCGTCCGCCTTCTCGACCTCGTCGAAGAGCAGCACCCGGCGGGGGTTGTCGCGGAGCCCGTTGGTGAGCTTGCCCTCGCCGAAGCCGACGTAGCCGGGCGCGGCGCCGATGAAGTTGTTCATCGACTCCTTGGTGTTGAACTGGCCCATCTCGAAGAAGAGCACGTCGTCCTCCGACCCGTACACGACCTTGGCGAGCACGCGGGCGGCCAGGGTCTTGCCGGTGCCGCTCCGGCCGCAGAACAGGAACCTGGCCAGGGGCCGGTCCTGGAGCCGCAGGCCGCGTCTGAGCGACCTGGTGATCATTTCGAGGGACGGGGTGAGGCGCTCGATGACCGACTCGCGCCCGACGAGGCGCTCGTGCATCCAGGCGAGCGACTCGTGCAGGGGCGGCATGTCCGCCCGGGAGTCCCCTTCCGATTCCTGCGGCACGTGCTCCTGGTAGAGGGTGTCGGCGAAGCGGCGCAGCCGGGTGAGGTCGATACGGGTGCCGCGCAGGAACCCGGCGGCCAGGCCGACGGGGGTGTCGAGCAGCGCGGCGAGCAGGTCGCGTTCGGCGACCGGTTCGCCGCGGCGCTGCGCGGCGACCGCGGCCGCCTTCTCCAGCGTGCGCGCGAGCGGTTCGTGGACGCCGTCGCGGGACAGCGCCGGCCGGGCGCCGGCCGGGCCGGGTACGCCGGAGGGACCGGCGCCGTTGCCGGTGAGGGACACGAGCTGCGTGCGCAGCGCGCGCACGTCGTGGCCCAGGAAGGCGCACCCCTGCTCGACCAGGCCGTTGGGCACGGCGGCCATGGCCTGCAACAGGAGCGTGGTGGGCAGCGGGGCGGCCTCCGCGCCGCTGCCCTGCGCCGCCAGTTCTGCCAGCACGGCCAGCACCCGCCGTGCTCCCGGGCTGAAGCGATCGGGCAGCAGGCGGCCGTCGTCGCCGAACACCTCGCGCGGCGCGGCCGGTTCGGCGCGCAGCCCGGCGATCGCCCGGTCGAGGTCCACCCGGCCGTACTCGACGAGCAGTTCGGCGGCGGCGGGCTCCAAGCCGGAGAGGGCGGCGGCCAGCAGTTGCCGCTCGCCCGCCCCGGCCGGCAGCGCGGCGAGGAGTTCCCGGGTCGCAGGGGCGGCCGTCGCCGCGGTCAGCGCCATCGGCGGCAGCCCGGTGCGCGGCGGGCTCTTCGCGCGCAGCGCCTCGACGAACGCCTCCACGGGGATCCCGCTCCGGTCGAAGAGCCGCGCCGCCTCGCTGCCCGGCATCCGGGCGAGCGCGATCACCAGGTGGGACGGCTCGACCCGGGCGGCACCGGTCTCGACGGCCGCGGCGACGGCACCGGCGAGGCCGTCGGCCGCCGCCAGCAGCGCCGGGTCCAGCCGGTCGATCCCCAGGTTCTCCAACGCCACGCCTTCCCAGAGCACTTACCCGAGTGAAGCGCCTCGTCCATACGGCCCGGTCGGGCTCCCGACAGTGTTATATCTAGTGACACCCAGTTATACCTGCGCCATCTCGGGACCCTTCCCGGAGCGGACCCGGTAGTCCGGTCGGAGCACCAATCGAGTCAGGGCGGGTGGGATGCGCGGAACCATCGACATCGGGATCGAGTTGGGCAACACGGCCGGCGCCATCGCCGTGGCCGAGGACGGCGGTGTCCGGGTCCTGAGGAACAACGAGAACCGGGAACGGACGCCGTCCGCGGTGTTCATGCCGCGCCCGGGAAGGACCGTCGTCGGCCGCGTGGCCCGCGAGCGGCTGGCGGCGTCTCCGGATGACGCCTACGCCGGGTTCGTGGACACGCTGGGCACGGCGGGCGGCGAGTACCGTTTCCACCGGGCGGGCGTCACCCGTACCGCCGGGCAACTGACCGCCGAAGTGCTGAAGTCGCTGTGCCGGGACGCCTTCCACGAGCTGGGCGAGCCGCCGGCCGCGGCCGTGATCACCGTGCCCCCGTCGTTCACGCCGGAGCAGCACGACGCCACCCGCGCGGCGGCGGTGCTCGCCGGGCTGAGCGAGGACTGCCCCCTGCTCCCCGAGCCGGTCGCGGTCGCGCTCGCGTACGGTACGGACGGCACCGCTCCCCGCGGCCACCGGATGGTCTTCAGCCTGGGCAGCAGCGGCTTCACCGCCTCGCTCGTCGGAGAGCGGGACGGGGAACTCCGGCTCGTGGGACACACCGGTGACCCGCACCTGGGCGACAGGAACATCGGCTGGGCCATCGTCGACGAACTGCTCGCGCCAGCCGTCGCATGCGATTTCGCGCTCCCGGACTTCGCCCGCGGCAACGTGCGGTGGCGGACGAACTTCGCCAAGCTCAGGGCAGCCGTGGAGGCGGCCAGGACCGAGCTGTCGCGGGCCGGGGAGACGGCGCTGTTCGTCGACCTCAGGACCGACGGCGGCGAGGAGACGTTCTCGTACACCCTGACCCGCGGGGCCCTGGACGACCTCGCCCGCCCCTTCTACGCCCAGGCCGTCAGGCTCTGCCGGCACCTGCTGGCCGAGCACTCGCTGCGCCCCGAGGACGTCGACCGGCTGCTGCTGGCCGGTGGCGCCACCCTCGCCCCGGGGCTGCGCGAGCTGCTGGCCGATCCGCGCGACGGCCTCGGCATCCGGGTCGACCACAGCCAGGACCCCACCACCGTGGTCGCCCGCGGCGCCGCCCTGCACGCCGGCACCGTACCCCTGCCCGCGGCTTCGCCGGCGCCCGCCCGGGACGAGGTCGCCGGTCTGCTGCGCGAGACCCGGGACGCGCTCGGCCGCTGCACGGGCCTGCTCGACCACGCCGGTCCCGGCCTGCCGGACCGACTCCGGGCCGCGGTGGCCCTGTTGCGGGAGACGGTCGGCCGGCTCGACGACGACCTCCGCCGCGGTGCCGCCGCCGAGTGGCACACCGCCCCCGCCTCCCGCACCCGTGCCCTCGCGCTGCTGCGCCGGCTACGGGACCGGCTGGCTGAACTCCACGACGCGCTGACCGGGGACGCCTGCGGTAAGAGCGGGAGACCGGGACCCCTTGGGACCGGTCCCGGACCGGTCCTGCCATAGTCATGCCCCGCCCGACCGACGGGGCCCCTTCAGCAGACACGAGTGGGTGAGGATCGTGCAACAGCGCTACCCGCGGGACCGCGTGGCCGACTGGTGGCGGCAGTGGAAGCACCCGCGGGAGTTCCGCGTCGCCCCGGAGCGGCTCGACGCCGACCAGCGCGAGCAGGTCGCCGCCCACCTCACGTCGCTCGACGCCGCGCTCGCGGATCTCGCCGCCGCCAGAACCGCCGCCCGCGAGGCCGCCGTCGCCGCGCCGGACCCCGCGGCGCAGTTCGACACCGGCCGGCTCGCGGAGGCTGCCACCGGGGTGTGGAAGGCGCAGCGCAAGCTGGACCAGCAGGACGCCGCGCCGCAGAAGTCCTCCAGGCAGATCAGCAAGAGCGTGCGCACGGCGCGCGAGGCGCTGCAGGACGGCATCGAGCTCAAGATCAAGGACCACGACGGGGAGGACTACGACCCCGGTCTTCCGCTGAAGGTCCTCTCCTTCGAGGAGGACCCGTCGCTCACCCGCGAGGTCGTCCTCGAAACCTTCAAGCCCACGATCCACTTCCGCGGCGACCGCATCCAGATGGGCGAGGTCGTCGTCGGCAGGCCGCCTCGTCACTGACTCGCATGCGCCGCCGGCCGCCGGACCGGCAGGGAGAACAGATGCGTGAAACCATCGACTTCGGGATCGACCTCGGGACCACGAACAGTGAGATCGCGGTCTTCGAGAACGGCAGATCCCGGATCATCAAGAACAACGAGAACTGGGACTACACGCCGTCCGCGGTGTGGATGCCCAAGCCGGGGATGATCCACGTCGGCCGGCGGGCCCGCGAGCGGGTGGAGGCCGACCCGGACGACGCGCACGCCGAGTTCAAGCTCCAGATGGGCCTCGCGGACGCCGCCTTCGCCTTCCGCCGGGCGGGCGTCTCCCTGGCGCCCGAGCAGCTCTCGGCCGAGGTGCTGAAGTCGCTGCGCCGGGACGCCGCCCACGACTTGGGGGAGCCGCCGACGGCGGCCGTGATCACCGTCCCCGCGTCGTTCGCGCTGAACCAGTCCAACGCCACCGGCAAGGCGGCCGCGCTGGCCGGGCTCGGCGAGGAGTGCCCGCTGATCCACGAGCCGAACGCCGCCGCGCTCGCCTACGGCGTGGACAACGCCGCGGAGTCCGCGTACTGGATGGTCTTCGACCTGGGCGGGGGCACCTTCGACGCGGCGGTGATGAGCAAGCGGGACGGGGAGCTGCAACTGCTCCAGCACGCCGGCGACCCGCACCTGGGCGGCAAGAACATCGACTGGGCCATCGTCGACGACCTGCTCGCCCCCGCCGTCGTACGCGAGCTGGGGCTACGGGACTTCACCCGCGGCAACGCGCGCTGGCGCACGAACTTCGCCAAGCTCAAGGCCGCCGCCGAAGCGGCCAAGATCGAGCTGTCGCGGGCCGGCGAGGCGGAGCTGTTCGTCGACCTCAAGGTCGACGGCGACGAGGAGACGTTCTCGTACACCCTGACCCGCGGCGCCCTGGACGACCTCGCCCTCCCCTTCTACACCCAGGCCGTCAAACTCTGCCGGGAGGCGCTGACCCAAGGTTCGCTGCGTCCCGACCACATCGACCAACTGCTGCTGGTCGGCGGCGCCACCCTCGCGCCCGGGCTGCGCGAGCTGCTGGCCGACCCGCGCGAGGGCCTCGGCATCGGCATCGACCACAGCCAGGACCCCACCACCGTGGTCGCCCGCGGCGCCGCGATCTTCGCGGGCAGCGTACGCCTGCCGGCCCGGCCGCAGCGCCCCACCGCCGGCGCGTTCACCGCCGAGCTGATCTACGAACCGCAGTCGCTGGACACCACCGGGGTCCCCGTCGCCGGCAAGCTGCGCAGCGCCGACCCGGTGGACTGGACGCGGTACAGCGTCACCTTGCGCAGCCCGGGAGGCGGCTTCGAGGGCGCGCAGGTCTCCCTCGACGCGAACGGCGGCTTCTTCACCACCGTCGCCATCGAGTCGGAGACCACGACCCGCTTCACACTGGAGCTGACCGACGCCGCCGGAGTCCGCCAGCAGCTCACGCCGGACACGCTGTCCCTGACCCACACCCGCACCCTGCCGGCGGGTCCCGTCCTCACGCACTCGCTCGGCATCGGCAAGTACGACGGCACCTACGGCCCGATCGTGCGGAAGGGGGCGACCCTGCCGGTCAACGGCAGCAACAAGTACCGCACGACCATCGCCCTGACCCGGTCCGACCCGGACGCGGTCATCCGCATCCCCCTCCTGGAGGGCGAGGACCCCGACGCCAAGAACAACAAGGAGGTCGGCGAGGTCTCGTTCCGCCGCGGCGACCTGCGCTACGACCTCCCGGAGGGCAGCGAGGTCGAGGTGACCTACGAGGTCCGCACCATCGGGCAGGCCAAGGCCATCGTGGAGACGATGGACACGGAGTTCGAGGCCGACGTGCGGCTCCAGGGCGGCCGGCCGGAGCACGGGGAACTGGTGGCCGGCCTGGACCGGCTGGAGCAGCGGGTGCCCGATCTCGGGGTACGGGCCCGGGAGTCCGGGTCCCCGGGTGCCGGGGAAGTCCTCCGGGAGATCGCCGAGGACATGGGGCGGCTCCGTAAGCAGGTCGACAACGCGCGCACCGACCCGGGCACGGCACTGGAGTGCGACCAGTGGCTGCGGAACCTGCACGCGCAGCTCGACGACATCGAGCGCGAGTCCATCGAGGTCCCGCGGCTGATGCTGGAGCTGGGAGACGTGCTCAAGGAGTGCGAAGGGCGGCTCAGGCGCGGCGGCGGCGCGGCCGAGCGGCAGGAACTGGAGCGGCTGCGCGGCCTGGTGAACCGGGCCATGCAGGGCGGCGACAGCCACCGCGTCGCCGAGTTGGAGCGGCTGCTGCAGCGGGCGAAGGAGCTGTACATGGAGATCCTCCACACCACCGGCCAGTTCGAGTACACGCTCTTCGAGGATCTGTCGGCCGCCAGCGACCTGATGCAGCCGCGCGCCAAGGCGAAGGCCCTGCTCGCCGAGGGCGAGCGCGCCTATGCCGGGCGGGACCAGTCCGCCCTGTCGGACGTGAACCGCCGGCTCATCGCGATGCTGCCCGCGGAGGCCAGAGAAGCGCAGGCCCACAAGGGGCTGGACCCCCGGGGCGGTGGGCTCCGGTGACCACCACGGAACCCGCCCGGCAGCCGCTGCCCGGGCCCCGGCGGGAGCCGGCCGGCGACACCGCGCTGCGGGTCGAGCTGACCGTGGCCCGCGCCACCGCGGCGGCCAGGGCCGGCGATCTGGACGCGGCGCTGCGGGAGCTGGCCGGGAACGACGACCCGGCGGTCACCGGCCACCGGGAGGTGGCGGACCTGCGGGCCCGTATCCACGCCCAGCGCGGCGAGCTGGACGAAGCGGAACGCTGCTGGCGGCGCCTGCTCGACGACCATCCGGACGACTCGTCGGCCACGGCCGGGCTGGAGCGGATCCGGCGGTTCCGCCGGACGGGCCCGATGGCCGCGTTCGACCGCAGGCGCCACCGGCTCCTGCCCGCCGCGGCCGTCGTCCTGTGCGCCGGAGCCGTCACGGCGGCGGCCTGGGTGCTCCCCGGCGACTCCGCCGACGGCTCCGGCGACCGGCCGGCCGACGTCTCGGCGTCGGTGGCCGGGGCGGAGCAGCGTGCGGAGAAGGACGCACGGCAGGAGCTGGCCGCGGAGCGGGAGCGCACCGCGGCCGCCGCGGAAGCCCGCCGGGAGGAAGCGCTCGACGCCCTCGCCGACGCGGTCCGTACGCCCGGGATCCGGCCCGTGCGGCACGAGGACTCGGTGGAAGTGGTCTTCGAGCAGGGCCTGTTCTCCCGGGCGGCGGAGCTGACCGACGCCGGCGCCGCGGACCTGGCCCGGCTCGGCACGGTACTCGGCCGGGACGAGGACACGCGCATCGAGGTGTTCGGGCACATCGCCGACGTCAGCGAGGCGCCCCCGAGCGGCGGTTCCGACACCTCCGTGTGGCGGGCCATGGTCGCCGCCCGCGCGCTCAGCGACGCCAGCGGCCGGCCGCTGACGGCCTTCACAATCGCCAGCGCCGAGCAGCGGGACGCCCCGTACGCGACCGACGCGCGGAACCGCACGGTCACGGTCGTCCTCACCCCCCGCACCGCCCCGTGACACGGCGCCCGCGCCGTCCACCCAGCAGCCCGAGGAGGTTGCCTTGCAGAGCGGCACCGCACCGGTGGCCATCGAGCGCCTTCACGAGCTCACCGGCCTGGAGCTCTACCGGCGCAACGCGTTCAGGCTGACCGGTCTCCCGACCACCGCCACGCGCCAGGCGATCCGCCGGTGCCGGCAGCGGATCAACACGGCCGTACGCGCCGGGGTGGACATCCCCGCCGCGGGCGAGCTTCCCGTGCCCGGCCGCCGGAGCGCGGAGCGGTACGGTGCGGTGTTCGACGTCATCGACCATCCGCAGCGCCGGATAGTCGACGAGCTGTTCTGGATCTGGGACGCCCCGGACGGCGGCTGCGGCTGCGACCCCGCGCTGCACGAGGCGCACGACTCCGCGGTACGGGCCCACGCCTGGGCCCTGGACGAGGAGCTGGACGGCCGGGCGGCGCCCCCCACGGGCGAGCCGAGCTGGGGGGCCGCCGCCGCGGGCTGGCGGCGGGCGCTCGCACACCCGGGCTTCTGGGGTCACGTGAAGCACCGCATCACCGCGCTCGACGACGTCAGGGTCGGCCTCGCGGCCGTGCCCGTCCTCGAAGGCGAGGTCCGCCGCACCCTGGTCGCCCCCATGGCGGAACTCGCCACCGGGGGAAGCGCGCCGCAGCGGGTGACGGCGCTCTTCGGCGCCTGGTCCTGGGCCGGCGGCAACCTGCTCGGGCAGGCGGTCGAGGGCCGGGTGGAGCCGGTCATGGAGTCCGTGCGGACCGCGCTGGACCGCGCCCGCGCGCTGCACACCGAGGACCCCGCGGCCGCCGCCGCGATCGTCGAGAAAGACGTGCTGCCGCGGCTGGACAGCCTGCGCGACTTCGACGGCGAGGGCGTCCGCCGCTCCGTCGCCAAGCTGCGGGAGCGGACGGCCCTGACGCTCAACAACTGCGCCATCTCCACCGACGGCGGCACGCCGCTGCCCGCGGCGGAGGCGGCCCGGCTGCTCGACCTGGCACTCGGGCTGACCGAGACCGAGGAGACGCGCGCACTCGTCGCGGACAACCGGGAGCATGTGGAGTACCTGGCGCTCCTGCCGGCCATCGACAGGGTGTACTCGCTCCTGGAGGAGGCCGAGAGCTGGAAGGCCGCGGAAGCGCTGCGGAAGGAGGTCCTGCCGCTGCTCATGGAGCTGCGGATGAGCGACGACAAGGAGACGCGGGACAACGCGGCCAAGTTCACCGACGTGGTCGCGATCCTGCTCGACCACTGCGCCCTGGCGCTCGCCGGCGACAGCTCGTCCGCCGCCGTGCGTACGCGTGCCGAGTTCCTCGACGAGGCATGGGAGCTGGCGGAGACCCGCGGGACCCTCAAGCTCGTCAGGAAACACCGCCGCCAGGCCGCCAAGCAGGCACGCATCGCCCCGTACTCCGACGCGTTCAGGCTCGCCGTGTCCGGCGTGGAGCGCGCGCAGCGGCTGCTGCGCGACAACAAGCCGGCCCGCGCCGCCGCGGAGATCGAGAGCCACGTGGTGCCGCACATCGACAAGCTGGCCGGCTACCGTGCCCGCAAGCTCCGGCGCCCCTCCGCCAGGCTCGTCGACCAGACGGCGATCCTGCTCAACAACTGCGCCCTGGCGCTCGACCCGGTCAGAACGTCCCCGGAGGAGAGCAGGCGGCTCCTGTCCGTGGCGCACCGGGTGGCCAGGAAGCGGAAGACGCGCGCGCTCATCATGAGGAACCGCGCCGCGTCCCTCCACAGGTACACGGACCACCGGCTGAGCAGCCTCCCCCCGTCCATCCAGCAGATCATCCGGCGGATGCCGCCGGAGAAGCAGGCCGAGTACCTGTCGCGACTCCGGAAGCCCTGGTGAAGGGGCCCGTGCCGCTGGACGCCTGCCCCGTGAGCCCTGCGCACGGAGCAGGCGTCCCGGCACGGTGATCAGAGCCAGCCGGGGACCACGAGGATGAGCCACGTGGCGGCCGGTGCTACGAGCACCATGCTGAACCCCCAGCGCATGAGCCCCTTGTAGACCGCGTCCCGCGTCTCCTCCGTCGCGTTGGCGACGGTGAGCGCCCCGCTGGTGGAGAAGGGACTGGAGTCGACGACCGAGGACGAGATGGCGAGGGCGGTGATGAGCCCGACCGCGCCGACGGCGTCGACACCGGTGAGGAAGGGCACGGCGAGCGGGATGAGCGCGCCGAGGATGCCGGTGGTGGAGGCGAAGGCGGACACCGCGCCGCCGATGAGGCAGATGACGAGGGCGGCCACGAGGGGTGCGCCGATCCCGGTGACCTCGTTGCCGAGCCATTCGATCGTGCCGATGTTCTCCATCAGGCTGACGTACAGCACGATGCCGCAGACCAGCAGGACCGTCGGCCAGGCGATCTCGTTCACGCAGCCCTTGGCCGAGGCAGGCGACAGCAGGGTCAGGACCGCGGCCACGGTGATGGCGACCATGCCGACGTTGAGGTCGAAGAACAGGGCGCCGACCGCCAGGCACAGCAGCCCGGTCAGGGTGAGGATCCGGTCGCGGTCCAGAGTCAGGACCGGATCCGGTGCGACACCCGGCGTGGCGGGCGCGGGTGCGGTGACGGTCGCCGTGCCGGTGCCGTCCGGCCCGGCGGAGGCAGTGGCGCCGGGGGCGCGGGGACCGGCGGCGGCTGTGCCCCCGGGGTTCGCCCCGGGCTCCGTACCGGGGTCCTCGCCGTCTCCCGCGCGGCGGCCGAGCAACTCCCGGCCGCCCCACAGGGCGAAGGCGACCAGGCTGATGACGAGGTTGAACGCGAAGGAGGCCAGGAACAGCAGCGTGGGGTTCCCGGGCAGATCGGCCTTCTCGACGACGCCGTTGGTGATGCCGCCGAAGATGCTCATGGGTGAGAAGCCCCCGGCGCTGGCCCCGTTGATGATGAGCAGGCCCATCAGCAGTGGGTTGATGCGATAGCGAACGGCAAAGCCCATGCCGATCGGGGCGATGATCGCAACCGCCGCCGGCACCACGGCGCCGATGGCCGTGAGGCAGGCGGTGACCAGGAACATCACCCAGGGGATCAGGCCGATGCGCCCGCCAACCGCCCGGATCGCGCCGTGCACGAGCCAGTCGACCGTGCCGTTGTTCTTGGCAATCGCGAACAGGAAGGTGACACCGGTCAGGATGACGAACAGGTCGCCGGGGAAGCCGGCGAAGACCGCGTCGGTCTTCTCTTCCGCATCCGCCCCGTCGAGGACGGACAGGCCCAGGACGAAGGCGGCGACGATGGCGAGGACCCCGAGGTTCACCGGCCGCACGGTGGCGACGAGGAAGATGCCCGCGAGGACCAGGATGGAGACGAGTTCAACAGACAAGGAAACCTCCCGATACGGGGATGGCAGGGGTCTGTTCCGTTCCACCGGACGGCTGTGCGCCGGGCCCAACGCGCCACCCACGGCTCGCACGGATCAGGTCGAGGTTTCCGCCATGCGAGATCAAGGTTTCATTACTGCCCTCCGGCTGGCGGTGAGTATGAGCTGCATCACAGCCGGGGGTCAAGGTCCGCGTCACGCGCCGTTACGGGCTCCCGCCGTCGCGCCGGACGCCGACCACCGCTCCCGCCAGGGCTTTTGACGCCGGACGTGAGGCCGCCCGGCCGCCGAAAGACGTCACACCCCGTCGGTGCCCGGCCCGCCCGCCGCCTCCGGGCGCCCGGGAGAGCCCAGTTCCGCAGCCACCTGCCGTGCGGCGTCACGCACGAGCGCGCCGTACCCGGCCCGCAGTTCGCCGGTCATCCTGCTGGTCGGCACGTTGACGCTGATGCTCGCGACGGGCAGCCCGGAGTCGCCGGTGACGGCCGCCGCGACGGCGGACACGTCGGCGCGCCACTCGCCGCCGTTGACCGCGTAACCCCGCTCGCGGATGTCGCGCAACTCCGCCAGCAGGCGGGCCGGATCGACGATCGTCGCGTCCGTGTAGCGGGTCAGCCCCTTGCCGACGTAGCTTTCGATCACGTCCGCGGGGCTGGCGGCGAGTACGGCCTTGCCGTTGGCCGAGGCGTGGAGCGAGAGGTTCATCCCCAGCGGCATGACGATGCGCACCGGCTTGGACGTCTGGAGCCGTTCGAGCAGCACCACCTTGTCGCCGCCCTCCGGGATCGTGAGATGGACCGTCTCGTCGGTGCGGCGGCGCAGTTCCTCCATGATCGGCACGGCCGTGTCCCGGAGGCTCAACTCGC
The DNA here is from genome assembly GCF_042874195.1 of Streptomyces sp. NPDC004134. Classification (NCBI taxonomy): domain Bacteria; kingdom Bacillati; phylum Actinomycetota; class Actinomycetes; order Kitasatosporales; family Streptomycetaceae; genus Streptomyces; species Streptomyces sp. NPDC004134. Next base: position 54,538 of record NZ_JBIAMS010000009.1, read on the forward strand.
TGGTGGCGCGCCGCCCGACGTGCAGCGCCTTGGTGGTGACCGCCCAGCGCGTGGACGCCTCCCCGACCTGCCGGATCCAGCCCGCGGTGTGCAGTGTGACGAGCGCGCGCTGCACCGAACTCTTGGGCATCCCCAGCGCCCTGGCCAGGTCGGCGACACCGGCCGGCTGCCGGACGGCGACCTCCTCCAGCACCCGCAGCGCATTGAGCACGCTCTGCATCCGTTGACGCCCCTCCCGGCCGCTCCTATGCTCCCCGTGTCGCATGACGGTACAGCGTGCCACGATGCGGCACAACCGAGGACGGCAATCCGACGGGAGCCCGACCGTGACCCTGCGCACCGGCCGCCACTTCCTCCAGATCCCGGGGCCGACGAACGTCCCCGACCGGGTGCTTCGCGCGATGGCCGCGCCCACGATCGACCACCGCGGCCCCGAGTTCGCCGCCCTGACGCGGCGGCTGCTCAAGGCGCTCGGCCCGGTGTTCGGCACCTCGGGCCCCGTGGTGATCTATCCCTCGTCGGGCACCGGGGCGTGGGAGGCCGCGCTGGTGAACACACTCGGCCCCGGTGACCGCGTGCTCGGCTTCGAGACCGGCCACTTCGCCGTGCTCTGGCGGGACATGGCCCGCGGTCTGGGCCTCGACGTCGACTTCGTCCCCGGCGACTGGCGGCACGGAGTGGATCCGGCGACCGTCGAGAGCCGGCTGTCCGCCGATACCTCCCACTCCGTCAAAGCCGTCTGCGTCGTCCACAACGAGACGTCGACCGGCGTCACCAGCCGCGTGGCCGACGTGCGGCGGGCGATCGACGCGGCGGGCCATCCGGCGCTGCTGCTCGTCGACACCGTCTCCTCGCTCGGCTCGATCGACTACCGGCACGACGAGTGGGGGGTGGACGTCACCGTCGCCGGATCGCAGAAGGGCCTGATGCTGCCGCCCGGGCTGGGCTTCAACGCCGTCAGCGCCAAGGCACTCCAGGCCGCGCGGACGGCCGCCCTGCCCAGGTCCTTCTGGGACTGGCAGCCGGTGATCGCGGCGAACGAGCGGGGGTTCTTCCCGTACACACCGGCCACCAACCTCCTCTACGGGCTGGCGGAAGCGCTGGACATGCTCCGGACGGAAGGGCTGCCGCAGGTCTTCGCCCGCCACGCCCGGCACGCCGCCGCGACCCGGGCCGCCGTGCGCGGCTGGGGCCTCGAGGTGCTCTGCGCGGACGAACGCGAGCACTCCGGTTCCCTCACCGCGGTGCTCATGCCGGAGGACCGCGACGCCGACGCCGTACGGAAGATCATCCTGGAGCGCTTCGACATGTCGCTGGGCACCGGCCTCGGCAGGCTCGGCGGCCGGGTCTTCCGGATCGGGCACCTGGGCCACTTCAACGACCTGACCCTGGCCGGCACCCTCGCCGGCGTGCAGATGGGGCTCGAACTGGCCGGCGTCCCCGTCGATCCCGCCGGTCTCACCGCCGCGCTGGACGTGCTGCGATGACCGCCCAGGACAGCGGGCCCCGGGCCGCCCCGGCCCAGGGGGCGAGCACCTCGCACCGCGAGCTGGAGCGGGACCTGCGGGCCGGCCTCGAAGGCGAGGTCAGGTTCGACGACTACACGCGGCACGTGTTCTCGCGGGACGCCAGCATGTACGCCATCACCCCGGTCGGCGTCGTCTTCCCGCGGCACGCCGAGGACGTGGCGGCGGCGGTACGGGTCGCGGCCGGCCACGGCGTGCCGCTGGTCCCGCGCGGCGCCGGAACGAGCCTGGCCGGGCAGACGGTGGGGCCCGGGCTGGTGCTGGACCTGTCCCGGCACCTGAACCGCATCGTGGCGATCGACGCCGAGCGGCGCACCGCCCTGGTCGAACCCGGTGTCGTCCAGGACCAGTTGAACCGTGCGGCGGCCGCGCACGGCCTCGTCTTCGGGCCCGACACCTCGACCAGCAACCGCGCCACGATCGGCGGGATGATCGGCAACAACTCGGCCGGCAGCGGCTCGCTCCGCTACGGAATGACGATCGACCACGTCCGGGAGCTGGACGTGGTGCTCTCCGACGGCACCGGGACCCGGCTGGGGCCGCTCGACCCGGCGGAGTGGTCCCGCCGCGCGGCCCTGCCCACGCTGGCGGGCGAGATCCACCGGCGCCTCCCGGAGATCGTACGGGCCCACGCCGGCGCCGTCGCGGACGGCTTTCCCCCGTTCTGGCGCCGGGCCTGCGGCTACCGGCTGGACCGCGCCGCCGGGCAGGAGCGGCCCGACCTGGCGAAGTTCGTCGTCGGCTCCGAGGGCACGCTGGTGGTGACCACCCGCGCCCTGGTCGACCTCGTGCCCAAGCCGCGCCGCACGGTCATCGCCGTGGGGCACTTCACCTCGACACCCGCGGCGATCGCCGCCACCGAGGACGCCCTGGCCTGCGACCCGGCCGCGGTCGAGCTGATGGACCGCACCATCCTCGACCTCTCGCGCCGGAAGATCGAGTACGCCGCCCTCGGCACCCTGCTGGCCGGCGACCCCGGCGCGCTGCTCTTCGTGAACTTCTCCGGGGACGACGAGGCCGAACTGCACGCCCGGCTCGACGAGCTCGTCACGCTGTGGGCGGAGCACGGCCACGGCTACCACGTCCTGCAAGCCGTCACGCCTGAGCAGCAGCACGCGCTGCTCAAGGTGCGCAAGTCGAGCCTGGGCCTGCTGATGGCCGCGAGCGAGGGCACGCGGCGCCCGCTGGCGTTCGTCGAGGACACCGCCGTCCACCCGGCGCAGCTCGCCGACTACACCCGCCGGTTCAAGGACGTGCTGGACCGGCACGGGCTCAACGCCGGTTTCTACGGGCACTGTTCGGTCGGCTGCCTGCACATCCGCCCCTTCGTGGACGTCGCCGATCCCGCCGAGGTGACGAAGATGCGGGCCGTCGCGGAGGAGATCAAGGACCTGGTGACGGAGTACGGCGGCGTCAACTCCAGCGAGCACGGCGACGGGCTGGCCCGTAGCGAGTTCAACCGGTCGCTGTTCGGCGACGAGCTGTACGAGGCCATGCGCGAGGTCAAACAGCTCTTCGACCCCGGCAACGTGCTCAATCCCGGCAAGATCGTGGACGCCCCGCCGATGACCGAGAACCTGCGCGACGCCGCCCTGCCCCCCGCGCCGCCCCTGCGCACGCACCTGGACTTCGAGGTCGTCGGCGGCATGCGCGGCGCGGCCGACCGCTGCATGAACATCGGCCTGTGCCGCAAGAGCGACACCGGGGCCATGTGCCCGTCCTACATGGCGACACGGGAGGAGGAGCACTCCACCCGCGGCCGGGCCAACGCTCTCGTCAAGGCCCTCTCCGAGCCGGACCCGCGCCGTGCGCTCGGCGACGAACGGCTCCACGAGGTGCTCGACCTGTGCCTGATGTGCAAGGCGTGCAAGAGCGAGTGCCCCCTCGGGGTGGACATGGCCACCCTCAAGAGCGAAGCCCTCGCCCACCACCACGATCTCCACGGAGTGCCGCTGCGCTCCCGGATCTTCGGCTCCATCAGGCTGCTGAACAAGCTGGGTTCCGCGACCGCGCCGCTGTCCAACCTGCCGGGCAGGCTGCGTCCGCTGCGCCTGCTCGCCGGCCGCCTGCTGGGCATCGCGCCGCAGCGGCCTGTGCCCGCGTTCCGGCGGCAGAACCTCGTCCGGTGGTTCCGCCGCCGGAGGGCGGCGGTCCCGCCGGGCACCCGGGGGCGCCTCACCTTCCTCGCCGACTCCTTCACCACGTACACGGAACCGGACATCGGCCGGGCGGCCATCGAGCTGCTGGAGCGCGCCGGCTGGCGGGTCGAGCTGGCGAGCGGCGGCTGCTGCGGCAGGTCGAGCCTGTCCAAGGGCCTGCTGGACCAGGCCAAGAGCCAGGCGCGGGCGCTGCTCGACGCGATCGGCGAGACGGCCGGGCCCGGTTCGCCGATCGTCGGCTGCGAGCCGTCGTGCCTGATGACCCTGCGCGACGAACACCGCGCGATGCTGCCCGACGACGCCCGGGTGCGGGATGTCGCGGACCGCGTGCGCCAGGTGGAAGAGCTGCTGCTGGAAGCGGTCGACGAGGGCCGGCTGACGCTCGCGGGGAACTCCTGGCTCGCCGGGCGCAGACTGCTCTACCACGGGCACTGCCACCAGAAGGCCGAGGTGGGCACGGCCGCGACGGTGGAACTGCTGAGCCGTATCCCCGGTGTCCGGGTGGCGGAACTCGACGCCGGCTGCTGCGGGATGGCGGGCTCGTTCGGCTACGAGTCCGAGCACTACGAGCTGTCCATGACGGTCGGCGACGACCGGCTCTTCCCCGCCGTCGCCGCGGAGCCGGAGGACACCGTCGTCGTCGCCACGGGCACCTCGTGCCGCCAGCAGATCGTCCACGGCACCGGGCGCACCACCTGGCACCCGGTTCAGCTCATCCGCGAGGCACTGGCCCCGGACGCGTGACCGGGGCCACGACCGCTCGTGACCGGTCCGGGGGCAGGCGTTGTACAGCCGTGATCTGTTACGGACAACCCTGACCGTATTCGCGCGGTCATATGTGCATGTCGCGTCTCCCCATGGTGCTTGCCTTTCCCCGTGTGCTCCGCCACCTGCGCTCCGTCGGCGCCTCGCTGCCGCCGGTGACCCGACTGAGCCTGGGTCGCCCCGATCCCGTACTGCGGCCGGTACTGGCCGCCGCGTGGGAGGGCGACCACGGCCCGGCGCGCGAACTGCTGGCCGACACCCGTCGGCGCCGGGCGTGGGAGCGGCGGGACATGTGCGTGGGCAAACTCGCCGACGTCGCCCTGGCGCGGCCCCGGTGGCTGGAGATCTGGCTGGAGAAGGAGGGCGACGACCCGGACGCCGCCCTGGTCTCGGCGGACCTGCAGATCTGCCGCGCCTGGGAGGCGCGGACCGGCGCGCGGGCCAAGCACGTCTCCCGCGAGCGGTTCGCCGAGTTCTTCCGGATCCTGAACGAGGCCAGCCCGGTCATCGACAGGGCGGCGGAGCTCAACCCCGGTGATCCGGTGCCCTGGCGCGTCGCCCTCCAGCACGCCCGCGGCGCGCAGGCCCCCCGCGCGGTCTTCGACCGGCTGCTGCTGAACGTCATGGACACCGACCCCGACAACTACCGCTGCCACGCCAACGCCCTGCAGTTCCTCTGCGCCAAGTGGTACGGCTCGCACGAGGAGATGTTCGACTTCGCCGAGACCGCGGCGGCCCGGGCCCGGCCGGGCCGGCTGCTGGCCGCGCTGCCGGTGGAAGCGGTGACCGAGTACCTCACCGAACACCCGCTCGGCCGCGGCCCGTTGCCCCGGCAGCGGGTGCACGCGGCCGTGGACCGGGCGCTGGAGGTCTGCGCCGGCTACGAGCCGGGCGACCCGGCGGCCGCCGGCGTCCGCAACCACCTGGCCCTGGCGCTGACCCGCTGCGGGCGCTGGGAGGAGGCGGCTGCGGCAGTTCGAGCTGATCGGGACGGACGTACGGGAGTTTCCGTGGGCGTACGTGGACGGGGAGAACGAGGTGCGGGGCTTCGCGGACGTGCGGGAGAACACCCGCGTCCAGGTGGCCAAGGCGGTGCCGTTCTTCTCCCGCTACCGCCCCGCGGCCTAGCGCCCGGCGGCCCGACGCCGCAGGGCAGCAGGGCCGGCGTACATGGCATCCCTCCCCGGGCCGGCCGTTATGACCGGTCCTGCCGGGCGGTGCCGCCGTCCTCTTCCGTGCGGTCGCGGGCGCCGTCGGGGTCCGGTGGCGGCGCGGCATCCGGGGGCCGTCCGCCCGGGTCCGGTGCGGCGCCTTCGCGGGGGTCCGTGCCGTCGTGCCTCGTGAGGTTGCGTACCGACGTCTCCAGGCTCCGTACCTGGTCGGCGAGGGCGGGCCCGGCGGGGCTCGTCCTCTCCCGCAGCAGCGACTCGACCTGCACCAGTCGCCAGGTGACATCGCTGAGCCGTTCCCCGAACCCCGCGTCGCCGCCCTTCTCGGCGAGCAGCAGCCGCTGCAACTGGTCCGCCTGCACGGCGAGCTGCCGATTCTTGCGGTGCAGTTCCAGGAAGACGTTGACCTTGGTGCGCAGGATCCAGGGCTCGATGGGCTTGGCCAGGAAGTCGGCGGCGCCCACCGCGTAGCCGCGGTAGGCGTAGTCGGGGTCGATGCCCTGGCCGGTGAGCAGGATGATCGGGACGTCCTTGGTCTGGTCGAGGCGCTTGATGTTCGCGGCGGTCTCGAAGCCGTCCATCCCCGGCATCAGTATGTCGAGCAGGACGACGGCGAACTGCTGGCGCAGCATCGCCTTCAGGGCCTCCTCGCCGGAGTGGGCGAACACCACGCGCTGGCCGAGCGGACCGAGCACGGCGGCCAGCGCGACCAGGTTCTCCTCCATGTCGTCGACGACGAGGATGCTCGCCGGGTCCGGGGCGGGCGGCGGGGTGGGAGGGGTGGCGGCGGTCGTCATGCGGCCCGTCCCGGTGCCGCCGGGTCGTCACCCCGCGAGTCTCCGGCCGAGTCACCGGCCGCATCGCCGGTCGAGTCGCCGGCCGGGCCGCCGTCCTCGGCCCGGCCGCCCGCCCGCTGGTCGTGCGACTCCAGTTGTTCGTAGATCTCCGTCAGCAGCCGGTCGACGTTGACCGGCTTGGGGACGTAGCCGTCCGCACCGGACTCGATGGCCTTCTCCCGGTCGCCGGGCATGGCCTTGGCGGTGAGGGCGATGATCGGCAGACCGGCGAGGCGCGGCGTGGCGCGGATGGTCCTGATCACCTCGTAGCCGTCGACCTCCGGCATCATGATGTCCATCAGCACCAGCGAGATCTCCGGGGAGCGGTCCAGGACGTCGAAGCCCTCGCGGCCGTTCTCGGCGTACTTCACGGAGATCCCGACCCGGCCCAGCATGTGCGTCAGGGCGAACACGTTGCGGATGTCGTCGTCGACGATGAGCACGTGCCGTCCGGTCAGCACCCGCCCGGGGCGGCCGCTGAGCCACTGCCGCAGCCGCGTCGTCTCCGGCCAGGTGTCGGCCCGTTCCCGGTCCGCGGGGGCCTCCGTACCCGCCACTTCGGGAGCCACCGCCTCGGCACCAGCGGCTTCGGCGCCGGGGGTCCGCTTCGCGGTACGGGCCGCCTCGCCCTCCGCGGCGGGGGCGCGGCGGGCGGGCGTCGCGGGCCGCGGCTCGCCCCCGCGCGGCCTCTCGCCCCGGCCGCCCCGCGGTTCGCGGCGGTCCTCGCCTTCCTGCCGCTTCCCCGGGCGGCGCGGCTCCGCCGGTTCGAGGGCCGGCGTCGCGCTCCCCGAGGCCGCCGCAAGTGCCTTGCCTGGCAGGTGCGCCGGTACGTACAGGGTGAAGCGCGAGCCCACGCCCTCCTCGCTCTCCGCGTCGATCCGCCCGCCGAGGAGGCCGGCGATCTCCCGGCTGATGGACAGGCCGAGCCCGGTGCCGCCGTACTTGCGGTTGGTGGTGCCGTCGGACTGCTGGAACGCCTCGAAGACCACGTCCAGCTTCTCCGCCGGGATGCCGATGCCGGTGTCCTTCACGGAGAAGGCGAGCACCGTCTCCGCGTCGCGCAGCGTGTCCTCCGTGAACTCCTCCGACGGGACCCGCTCCACCCGCAGTTCGACCCCGCCCCTGCTGGTGAACTTCACCGCGTTGGACAGGAGGTTGCGCAGCACCTGCTGGATGCGCTGCTGGTCGGTGTGGAGCTCGGCCGGCACGTCGTCGCCGACGGTCACCTCGAAGCCCAGCCCGCGGTCGACCGTCAGCGGCCGGAACGTGGCGCGTACGTAGTCGAGCAGTTTGGCCAGCGGGATGCGCTGCGGCCGTACGTCGATCCGGCCCGCCTCCACCTTGGACAGGTCCAGGATGTCGTTGATGAGCTGGAGCAGGTCGGAGCCCGCCTGGTAGATGGTGCCCGCGAACTCCACCTCCTGGTCGGACAGCCGCCCGTCGGCGTTGTCGGCGAGCAACTGGGCCAGGATCAGCAGGGAGTTCAGCGGGGTGCGCAGCTCGTGCGACATGTTCGCCAGGAAGTCCGACTTGTACTGGGACGACGTGGCCAGCAGCGACGCCTTCTCCTCCAGCTCCGCGTTGGACCGCTGCAGTTCCTCGGAGCGGGTGCGCAGCTCGGAGGTCAGCCGCTGCGACTGCGACAGCAGCGCCTCGGTGCGGGCGTTGGCGAGGATGGTGTTGAACGAGACGCCGATGGTGTGCGCGAACTGGTCGACGAACGTCAGTTGGATCTCGTTGAACTTGCTGAACGACGCCAGCTCGATGACGCCCAGCAGCCGGTCCTCGAAGAGGATCGGCAGGATGAGGATGCTGGAGGCCGGGGCCGAGCCCAGGCCGGACTCGACGGTCACGTACTGCTTCGGGGCGTCCTCGATCAGGATCCGCTTCTTCTGCTGTACGGCCTGGGCGATCAGCCCGCGGATCGGGGACTCCGACTGGAGGTCCTCCCGGCCGCGGCCGCCGACCCCGTAGTCCGCGATGAGCTCCAGGCCCTCGCCGTCCGCGGCCGCGGTGTCGACCCGGAAGAACAGCTCGGAGTGCGCGTTCACCAGCGGCGCCAGCTCGCGCAGGATCAGGTCGGCGACCTCCACCATGTCGCGGTGGCCCTGCATCAGTCCCGCGATGCGGGTCAGGTTGGACTCCAGCCAGTCCTTGGTACGGGTGGTCTCGCGCAGGTTGGACACCATGCGGTTGACGTTGTTCTTCAGGTCGGCGACCTCGCCCTGCGCCTCCACGGTGATGGAGCGCGACATGTCGCCCTTGGCGACCGAACTGGCCACCTCGCCGATGGCGCGCACCTGCGTGGTGAGGTTCAGGGCCAGTTCGTTGACGCTCCTCGTGAGCCGCTTCCAGTTGCCGGACACGCCCTCGACGCGCGCCTGACCGCCGAGGCGGCCCTCGCTGCCGACCTCACGCGCCACGCGGGTCACCTCGGAGGAGAACGACGACAGCGTGTCCACCATGGTGTTGAGGGTCGTCTTGAGTTCGAGGATCTCGCCGCGGGCGTCCACGTCGATCTTCTTCGACAGGTCACCGTTCGCGACCGCCGTGGCGACCTGGGCGATGTTCCGCACCTGCGACGTCAGGTTCGACGCCATGAAGTTGACGTTGTCCGTCAGGTCCTTCCACACCCCCGACACCCCGTGCACCTGGGCCCGTCCGCCGAGCTTTCCCTCGGTGCCGACCTCGCGGGCCACCCGGGTGACCTCGTCCGCGAAGTCGCGCAACTGCTGCACCATGCTGTTCACGGTGGTCTTGAGTTCGAGGATCTCGCCGCGGGCGTCCACGTCGATCTTCTTCGACAGGTCACCGTTCGCGACCGCCGTGGTCACCAGGGCGATGTTCCGCACCTGCGACGTCAGGTTCGACGCCATGAAGTTGACGTTGTCCGTCAGGTCCTTCCACACCCCCGACACGTCCCTGACCTGCGCCTGGCCACCGAGGTTCCCGTCGGTGCCGACCTCGCGGGCCACGCGCGTGACCTCGGATGAGAAGGCCGACAACTGGTCGACCATGGTGTTGAGGGTCGTCTTGAGTTCGAGGATCTCGCCGCGGGCGTCCACGTCGATCTTCTTCGACAGGTCACCGTTCGCGACCGCCGTGGCGACCTGGGCGATGTTCCGCACCTGCGACGTCAGGTTCGACGCCATGAAGTTGACGTTGTCCGTCAGGTCCTTCCACACCCCCGACACGTCCTTCACCTGCGCCTGACCGCCGAGCTGGCCGTCGGTGCCGACCTCGCGGGCCACGCGCGTGACCTCGTCGGCGAACGCCGACAACTGGTCCACCATCGCGTTCACCGTGCTCATGAGCTGGCGGATCTCGCCGCGGGCGTCCGCGGTGATCTTCTGGCTGAGGTCGCCGCGCACCACCGCCGTGGTCACCTGCGCGATGTTGCGGACCTGGGAGGTCAGGTTGGACGCCATCAGGTTGACGTTGTTCGTCAGGTCCTTCCACACCCCCGACACGTCCCTGACGTGCGCCTGACCGCCGAGCATGCCGTCGGTGCCGACCTCGCGGGCCACGCGGGTCACCTCGTCGGCGAACGCCGACAACTGGTCCACCATGGTGTTCACCGTGAGCTTCAGCTCCAGCAGCTCACCCGCGGTCTCCACCGTCACCTTGCGGGTCAGGTCGCCGCTGGCCACCGCGGTGGTCACGGCGGCGATGTCGCGCACCTGCTGGGTCAGCCGGGAGGCCATGGTGTTGACCGCCTCGGTCACCGCGCGCCACGAGCCGGACAGCCCGCGCACGCTGGCGCGGCCGCCGAGCCGGCCCTCGGTGCCCACCTCGTGCGCGACGCGCATCACTTCGCCGGTGAAGGTGGACAGGTGGTCCACCACCCGGTTGAGCCCCATCCCCAGGCTGCGCAGGTCGCCGTGGAGCTGGCGGGTACCGACCCGTAGCTCCATGTGCTGGTTCAGGTCCCCCTCGGCCACCGCCTCCAGCACCCGGGTGGCGTTCGTCATCGGCATGGCCAGCGCGTCGAGCAGGTCGTTCGCGTCGTGCACGATCTGGGCCCAGTCGCCCTGCCCGGTGCTGGCGGAGATCCGCTCGTCGAGCACGCCCTTCCGGGCCACCACCCCCCGCACCCGGCGTACCTCGGACGCCAGATGCTCGTTGCGGGCGGCCACCCGGTTGAACGCCTCGGCCACCTCGCCCAGCACGCCCTCGCCGTCCTCCGGCACCCGCGCCGAGAAGTCGCCGTCGCGCAGCGATCTGAGCGCGACCAGCAGCGGGCGCAGGTCGGCGGTGGGCGCCGACTGCTTCTCTCGATCCTCCATCACGCCCATCCCTGCGCGCTCCCTGCGTGGCCTGCGGCCGGGCGGACGCTCCGGATCCGCTCCTCACCTCAAGAGGCTTTTGTCTACTATATTAGATTTTGTCGGAATAGGGATGGTGAAGGCACAGCAGACCGCCTCCCCCACGGCACCGGCAGTCACACAGGCAGGAGCCATTCGTGCAGGCCGTCTCTTCTGGCGACGGGCCCGGCGCGCAGGACGGGTCCGGCGTACGTACGGAACTCCCGGCCGACCGGCGGTCGCCGGCCCGGGCCCGGGCATTCGTGCGCGCCGTGATCACCGAGCGGGCGCTGGCGACCTCCTCGCTCGGCCCGCGCACCGAGGAGCTGGCGGACGACGCCGCGCTGCTCGTCGGCGAGCTGGTCACCAACGCGCTGATCCACGCCGGCACCCCGATGGAACTGCGCTGCCGGGTGGAGACGGACCCGGAGTCGGACGACGCGCTGACCGGCGCCCGGATCGACGTGTACGACCGGCAGCCGACCGCCACCGTGCCGGGCGCCACCGACGGCACGGGCAGCGGCCGCGGCCTGGGACTCCAGATCGTTTCCACCCTCTCGGACGCGTGGGGGGTCACCTACCGGCACACCGGGAAGGCGGTGTGGTGCCGGCTCGCCCTCCCCACCGCGGGCGAGACGACGGTGCCGGTCGGCCCGCTCAGCCCGGTGCTCTACCAGCAGCTCCAGGCCACGGAGCTGGCCCACCCCCTCGCCCGTACCGAATACCGCGGCCAGGCAGGGGGCGGCGGGGGCGGCCGCGGCGGGACGCTGCTCGCCGAGGCCAGCGAACTGCTGGCCGGGCAGCTCGACGAGAACATGGTCGCCGCCCTGGCGACCCAGCTCATGGTGCCCCGGCTCGCCGACTGGTGCGCCGTGTGGCTGCTCGGGGAGGACGGCGGGATGCGGCTCACCAGCGTCTGGCACGCGGACGAGCAGCGCATCGCCCCGCTCCGCGGCGACCTGGAGCCGGAGGCGCCGCCGCCGAAACTGTGGACCACGGGCACCCCCTGGCCCTGGCCGCAGAGCGCCGGTACGGAGGACGGCGGGTCGGCGCTGGCGTTCTCCCTGGTCTCCGGCGGGACGTACCGCGGCACCCTGCTGATCGGGCAGGCGGGACCGCCCGAGATCACCGACTCCGTGGCCCACATCGTGGAGGACGTCTCCCGCCAGGTCGCCCAGGCTCTGGCCACCGCCCGCCAGTACACCCGCCAGACGAGCATCAGCCGGGCGCTCCAGCGCCGCCAGCTCCCGTCCACGCTGGGCAGGCTGCCCGGCATGGAGTCGGCGATCGTCTACGAGCCCCACGCCAGCGGGCAGACCGTCGGCGGCGACTTCTACGACCTCTTCCCCACCGGCGACGGCCGCTGGTGCTTCCTCCTGGGCGACGTGCAGGGCAAGGACGTCGAGGCGATGTCGGTCACCGGCCTGACGCGCCACCTGGTGCGGCTGCTGGCCCGCGAGGGCCACGGCGTGGAGTCCGTGCTGCGCTGGCTGAACGCGATGATGGCCGAGGACGCCGCGGAGGCGGTGAGCGCCAGGGGCGAGGCGGCCCGGCCCCGCTTCCTCAGCATGGTCTACGGGGAGCTGACCCCCGACCCCAGCGCGGGCGGCGCGCAGTGCCGGCTCGCCAGCGCCGGGCACCCGCTGCCGCTGCGGATGACCGCCGAGGGGGAGGTGGGCTCCGTGGTCCGCTCCCAACTGCTGCTCGGCATCGACGAGGACGCCGAGTTCAGCGCCGACACCTTCCGGCTCGCCCCCGGCGAGACCCTGCTGTGCGTCACGGACGGGGTCACCGAGCGCCGCGACGGCCAGCGTCTCCTCGACGACGGCAACGGCCTCGCCGCGATCCTGCGCGACTGCGCCGGCATGGGCGCGATGGCGGTGGCCGAACGGGTCCGCCAGGCCACCCACGACTTCAGCCCCGAGCCGGTCGAGGACGACCTCGCCGTGGTCGTGCTGCACGCGGAGGCCCCGGCGCGGTGAGCCGCGGCCGCGCGCTCCCGCGCCGCGCTCCCCGCCGGGGCCTGCCCCGTCCTCGCCGCCCTTGCCGTCCCGCGAGGCGGCCCGGCGCCGGCTCACGGGGTGGCCGGCGGGATGTTCTGGTTGAGGTGGAAGACGTTCTGCGGGTCCCAGACGGCCTTCAGCGCGGTCAGCCGGGCCAGCTTGGCGGCCGGGAAGGCGCGCCGGATGCCGCGGTGGCCGTCGTCGGCGGTGAGGGAGTTGACGTAGACGCCGTTCGCGTACGGAGCGAGCGCGGAGCCCGCGGCGCGGGCCGCGGCCATCCGGGCGTCGTCCTCGGCCTCGTCCGTCCAGCGCGACCCGGCGCCGAACTCGAACATCGTGCCCCGGTGGCTGAACGCCGCGTCCGCGTCGGGGACGTCGGCGATGGCCCCGCCGTGCGCCTGCAGCCCGACCCCGGGCAGCCCCGCACCGGAGCCGGCGCCCCGCAGGTCCGCCGCGCCGCGCAGCAGGAACCGCTCGATGGCCGGGGTGGGGAAGTCGCGCAGGTAGTGGGCGGAGGAGTAGCGGCGGTAGGCGTGGCCGCCGCTGGAGTCCATGCTGGTCTGCAACTCCAGGTACGAAGGCGTGGTGATCCGCGTCGCGACCGGCCGGCCGAGCGCCCGCAGCGCCGGGAGCAGCGCCCGCCCCCGCTCCGGGTCGCCGACCCACACGAACCCGACCGTGGCCACCGGACCACCGCCCGCCGGGCCGTCGGCGACGGAGGCCGAGAAACTCGCCTCGCGCGGCGCCACGGCGTTCAGGTCCCGCCAGCCCGCCAGCACCGGCACGGCGTCCGCTGCGGGGAAGTCGAACTCGGCGACCAGCGTCCGCGTGCCCGTCCGGTGCAGCCGGAACTCGAACTCGGTCACGATGCCGAAGTTGCCGCCGCCCCCGCGCAGCCCCCAGAACAGCTCCGGATGCTCGGTCCTGCTCGCCGTCACGATCCCGCCGTCCGCGGTGACCACGGTGTACGACTCGACGTTGTCGCACGCGAGCCCGTACTGCCTGGCCAGCCACCCCATCCCGCCGCCGAGGGTGAGCCCGCCGACACCCGTGTGCGAGACGTTCCCCGCGGTGGTGGCGAGGCCGTACGGCTGGGTGGCCCGGTCCAGCGCGCCGAGCAGCGCGCCGCCCTGGACGCGGGCGCGCCGCCGCACGGGGTCGACGCGCACGCCGCCCATGGGGGTCAGGTCGATCATCAGGCCGTCGCCGGGCACGGCGAAGCCGGCCACGTTGTGCCCGCCGCAGCGGACGCCGATCTCCAGGTCGTGGTCGCGGGCGAAGCGCACCGCGGCCTGCACGTCGGCGGCGCTCGCGGCCTGGACGATCATCCGGGGGCGGCGGTCCACCATGGCGTTCCAGACGGTACGGGCGGAGTCGTACCCGGCGTCGCCGGGGGTGAGGAGCCGGCCGTCGAGGCGGGCGGCGAGACGGGAGAGGGAGTGTCCGGTGCCGGCAAGGGTGCGTGTCGCTGTCGTCATGCTCCGAGCCTGACGCGGATCGGTACCCACGGTAAGGTCCGATTCCATGCCCCGCATACGGACCAATTCCAGCACCGCCGAGGACCTGCTCATCGAGCTGGACCGGGACCGCACCCGCGCCGAGCCGCTGCACCGGCAGGTCGCGGCGTCGATCCGGGAGAGCGTACGGGCCGGCCGGCTGCGGCACGGCGCGTCGCTGCCGCCCACCCGCACGCTGGCCGCCGGCCTCGGGGTGTCGCGCGGGGTGGTGGTCGAGGCGTACCAGCAGCTCGTCGCCGAGGGCTATCTGACCAGCCGCGCCGGCGGCTACACCCAGGTCGCGCTGGAGCAGGGCGGGACCGCGGGCGGGGGACGCGCCGCGACGCCCGCCGCCCCGGCGCGGGCGCAAGACGCGGCGCCGGCCGTCGACTTCGGGTACGGGCACACCGACGTCTCCACGTTCCCCCGCGCCGCGTGGCTGCGCTCGGTCCGTACCGTCTTCGCCGCCACGCCCAACGAGCGGTTCGCCTACCTCGACGGCCGCGGCGTCCCCGAGCTGCACCAGGCCCTGGCCGACTACCTCAACCGCGTCCGCGGCACCTCGGCCGACCCCCGGCACACCGTGATCTGCAGCGGGTTCGGCCAGGGCGTCTCGCTGCTCGTCCAGGTCCTCGCCGCCAGGGGCGCCCGCAGGCTGGCCGTCGAGGACCCGTCGCCGGACGACGACGCCCGCCCGCTCGCCGCCGCGGCCGGACTGGACGTCGTGGGCATCCCGGTCGGTCCCGACGGCATCCGCGTCGAGGAGCTGGAGAAGGCCGACGCCGACGCCGTGGTGCTGACGCCCTCGCACCAGTGGCCGACCGGCGGGGTGCTGTCGGCGGCGGCCCGCGCGCGGGTGATCCGCTGGGCGCAGCGCCGCGGGGCGCTGGTGATCGAGGACGACTACGACGCCGAGTACCGCTACGACCGCGCGCCCGTCGGCGCCATCCAGGGCCTCGCGCCCGACCACGTCGTCTACTGCGGCACGGCCAGCAAGACCCTCGTACCCGGGCTGCGCCTCGGCTGGATGCTGGTGCCGCCGCACCTCGTGGACGACGTGGCACGGGCCAAGCTGCTCGCCGACCGCGGCTCGTCGGTGATCGACCAGTTGACGTTCGCGGACTTCCTCGGCCGCGGCGAGTTCGACCGCCATCTGCGCCGTATGCGGCCCGTCTACCGCCGCCGCCGCGACGCCCTGCTGGCTGCGCTCGACGCCCGTCTGCCGGAGCTGACCCCCACCGGGGTCGCGGCGGGGCAGCACGTGGTGGCGTGGCTGCCGCCGGACCTCGACGAGGCGGCGGTCGTCGCCGCGGCCGCCCGCCGCGGCGTCGCGCTGCGCGGCGTCGCCCGCTACCGCCTCGACCCGGCCGGCCCCGGCGGCCTGATCTTCGGCTACGCGACGCTCTCCGAGCGCGCCATCGCGGGCGGCATCGCCGGCCTGGCCCGCGCGGTCGCGGACGTCCGCGGAACGGGCCGCCGTGCTACGCCTGCCGCACCGGGCCCCTGAGCACTTCGGTCAGGGCCGAGATGCTGTGCCCGGCGTGGCCGGCCGCGGCCGCCCTCTCCACCAGGTCGTGCAGCGGGGCGGCCCAGGAGGTGTCGACGTTTGTCTCCTTGGTCAGTTCCTCGTCGTGGGCCGCGCCCGCGACGAAGAGGCCGACCGAGGAGGCGGCGTCGCTGTAGTCACCGCTGTCGATTTCCCTGGCGTACACGGGCAGCAGGGACTTGATCATGTCCAGCCACTTCTCGCTGAACCGCACCATGCTCGCCGCCTCCAGCCCGCGGGCCTGGACGGCGGCGGCGCCCTGGAAGAAGCCCGTGAGCGCGGGCAGCAGCATGGCGCCCACGGCCATCTCGTACAGCGCGGCGAGGTCGGTCTCGTCCCCGAGGTGGACGGTATCTCCGCCCAGCACTTTCAGCGTCTTCTCGTACTCGTCGAAGACCGTCCTGTCGCCGCTGTAATACAGCAAGGTGTCCGGCGCTCCTACCGCGGCGGGCACGTTCTTGACCGCCCCGGCCAGGAACCTGGCGCCGCGGGCGGTCGTCCAGGAGTGCAGGGCGCGGGCGCCGGCGGGTGAGCCGCTGTTCAGCGTGACGAGGGCGCGTCCGGAGAGCGCCGCCGCGGCCGGCCCAAGGGCGGAGCGGGTGTCCTCGAAGGTGGTCAGGCAGGCGATGACCAGCGGGCTCGCCTCGACCGCGCTCGCCACCTCCCGGGCGTGGACAGCGCCCCTGGCCACCAGCGGTGCCGCCTTGGCGGGGGTGCGGTTCCACACCGTCGTCGGGTTTCCCGCGTCGACGAACGCTTCGGCCAGCGCACGGCCCATCGCCCCCAGTCCTACGATCGTCACGGGCGTGCGGCTTTCCGCGGGCATGCGTAACTCCCCTCAGTGGTCGGGTGGGTGAGAAATCACCGAATCGCGCCTCGAATCCGTTTCCGGCGCGGCACCTTCCATACTGGGCGGCCACGCACATCTGATCAAGTACCTACAATTCTGTTGGGTACCCACACTTTTGTCAGGGAGCAGCGATGGCCAAGCGGACGTATATCTGTGGGCTCGACGCCGCCATCGCGGTCATGGGCGGGAAGTGGAAAGGGCTGATCCTGTTCGCCCTCGGCGAGGACGGGCCGCTGCGCTTCGGCGAGCTGAGGCGATCGGTGCCGGGCATAAGCGAGCGGATCCTGATACTCCAGCTCCGGGAGATGGAAGCCAGTTCCCTGGTGCACCGCGAGGTTTATCACCAGGTTCCGCCCAAGGTGGAGTACTCGCTGACGGAGTTCGGCAGTTCGCTCAACGCGGCGCTCGCACCGCTCGGCGAGTGGGGCGAGGAGCACATGGAACGTATCGAGGCCATCCCCTAGCCGGCGCCGAGCACCGCCGGGGGCCGGCGGGTCGGTGCCTCGGGGCGCCGAACCGGGGGTGCCGGGCGGGCCGTTAGCATCTGCGTCACTCAACGGGGGTGACGCGGTGATCGAGACGCTGTTCCGTACCGAGGACTTGCCGGCAGAGGACCGGGGGGAGGCGTTGCGCGAACACCTGTCGCGGATGCACGCGCCACTCGACCTGGGCGGCCGTCCCGTCGCCGACTACTACGCCGAACTGCGCCTGCTGAGGCTGGGGAACGCGTTCGTCTGGCCGTCGGTCTTCGCTCCCGTCGAAGTCCGGCGGACGCCGCGGCTCATCCGGCGGTCCGACCCGGAGGTGTTCCACCTCTCCATGATCGTCAACGGGACCGTGGGTTCCTTCATGGACAGGGGGGACTCGGTGTTCGGACCGTACGAGTTCCGCACCAACCACTCCTCCCGCCCCTGCGAGGTCCGTACCGGCATCCGCGGGGAGGTGGTGCGGGCCGTCAGCGTCGACGTGCCCAGCGCCCGGCTGGCGCTGTCCCCCGACCGGGTCGACCGGGTGCTGGGCCGCAGGATGACCGGGCACGCGGGGATCGGCTCCTTACTCGCCGGTTTCCTCACCAGCCTGACCGAGGAGACGGGTTCGTACACGGCAGCGGATCTCCCCCGGCTCGAAACGGTCCTCGTCGACCTGCTGTCCGCGCTCCTGGCGCACGAGACCGAGGCCGAGGACCGGCTTCCGCCGGAGACCCGCTCCCGGACCCTGGCCCTGGAGGTCCAGTCCTTCATCCGGCGGCAGTTGCACGACCCCGGGCTGACTCCGCGCACCGTCGCCGCCGCGCACCACATCTCGCTGAGCTACCTGCACCGCCTCTTCCGGACGCACATGCCCGGAGCCACGGTCGGCGGCTGGATCCGCCGGCAGCGCCTGGAACGGGCCCGCCTGATACTCGGCGATCCGGCGCAGCGGTCCGTCCCCGTCCACCGGGTGGCGAGCCGCTGCGGGTTCGGGCACCACGAGGTCTTCACCCGCGCGTTCTGCGCCGCCTACGGCCTGACGCCCCGCGACTACCGGCACACGGCTCTCACCAGGACCACCCCCGCGCCAACGGCCAAGCCCGCAACCGGGGCCGGCTCCGGCTGAGGGCATCGCGGCCCGTCAGCCGGGGAACTGCTCGCCGCGTCTCCGATCAGGCCGGCCGCAGCGGCGGGTCATGCGGAACCGGCCGCGTAGCAGGCGGCCGGATCCTCTTCGGTCGTGGTCGGCACGGTGGCGGCGATGACGGCGTCCAGCGTGTCCCGTGCGGCCAGCAGGCCCGCCACGGCCTCGTCGATGCGGTCACGCTCCCGGTGCAGGTCCGCCAGCAGACCGGGACAACCCGGCGCGAGGACCTGCCCGTCGTCGACCATGCACGGCAGCAGTTCGGCGATCGTGGCGGTGTTGAGGCCGGCGCCGAGCAGGATGCGGATGCCGCGGACGGTGGCCACGTCCTCTTCCGTGAAGTCGCGATAGCCGCTCGGCCGCCGTGCCGGCCTGAGCAGCCCCTGCTCCTCGTAATAGCGAAGCAGTCGCTGGCTGACCCCGGTCCGCCGGGAGAACTCTCCCATGCGCATGTGACGACCACCACGTTCGATTGACTCTCACACCGATGTGAGACCGCAGTCTAATCCGCATGACGAACAACCGATCAACGACCATGCGGCACGCGCCCGTCACCGTCGTCGGCCTCGGCCCCATGGGCCTCGCCCTCGCCGGGACCCTGGCGGACCGCGGCCACGCCACGACCGTCTGGAACCGCACCCCGGGAAAGGCCGGCAGCCTCGTCGCCAAGGGCGTCCACCGTGCGGAGACGGTCGCCGAAGCGGTCGCCGCCAGCCCCGTGACGATCATGTGCCTCAAGGACTACGCGACCATGTACGAGGTCTTCGACCCCGCCGGGGACGCCCTGAAGGACCGCGTGCTGGTGAACCTCAACTCGGGCACCCCGCAGGAGGCCCGCGCGGCCGTCGCCTGGGCGGCCGGGCGCGGCCTCTCGTACCTGGACGGCGCGATCATGGTGCCGCCACCACTGGTCGGGCACCCCGGGGCCGTCTTCCTCTACAGCGGTTCGCGGGATGTCTTCGACGAGCACCGGGCGACGCTGGCGAGCATGGGCGATCCCCGGTACCTCGGCGCCGGGCCCGAGCTGGCGGTGCTCTACAACACCGCGCTGCTGGAGATGATGTACGCCACCATGAACGGCTATCTCCACGCCACCGCCCTCGTCGGCTCGGCGGGGGTCACGGCGGTGGAGTTCGCCGAACTGGCCGCCGGGTGGTTCGTACCCACGGTGCTGAACCCGATGATCGGCGAAGACGCCGCCGGCCTGGACGAGGGCGCGTACCCCGGCGATCTCGGCACCCTGGAGATGAACGTGAACGCGCTCACGCACATCACCCGCACCTCGGAAGAGCAGGGCGTGCACACTGAACAGCCGCGGCTGATGCGGGAGATCGCCGCACGGGCGGTGGCGGAGGGGTACGGAGACAACAGCTACCTGGCCGTGTTCGAGGTCTTCAAGAAGGCGGCACAGGCGCGGTGACCCGCCTGCGGGCGTCTCGCTCGTCGATGACGCGGGACAGCCGGTGGGTGGTCGTCCGGCCGCTACGCACGTCTCCCTGCCGACCCGGATCGCGTCACCCGTAACCGTCCTGCGGAGCACTCCCCCGCGCCTCACCACGAACGCTTCCCGCCGGCGGGCGCAAGTACCGGGTGAGAACGCCAAACAGGGAGGCGACGTGGAATCCGATGAAGAGCTGCTGAGCCGGGCGGCGGAGGACCCAGAGGCTTTCGAGCCGCTCGTCGCCCGGCACGCGAAGGCGCTGCACGGCTACTTCGCCCGGCGGGCGTCCGACGCCGCGGACGACCTGCTCGCCGAGACGTGGCTGCGGGCGTACTCCGCGCGGGCCGGCTTCGACGCCGCCCGGGGCAGCGCCCGGGGGTGGCTGTTCGGGGTCGCCAGGCACGTACTGGCGCACCACTGGCGGGCGCCGGGGGCGCACCGGTCGCAGGCCGCCCAGGCGGCGCTGGCCGGGGACACCGCGATCGACCCCTGGCACGCGGTGGACCAGCGCCTCGACGCCATCGCCGTCGCCTGGTCGCTGCGCGCCCGGCTGGCCGCCCTGCCGCCGGTGGAGCGCGAGTTGCTGCTCCTCGTCGCCTGGGAGGAGCTCACCCCGATGGAGGCCGCGGCCGTCGTCGGGATACCCGCGGGCACGGCCCGCTCCCGGCTGCACCGCGCCCGGGCCCGGATGCGCGGCACGCTCAGCAACTCGCCGTGACGCCCGCGGCCGGCACGCGGTACGCGGGCCCGCCCGGCACCCGACGGCGATCAGGACCCGGTACGGGACGACGAACAGGAGACCTCACATGAACACCCACGACGAACAGCTCGACTTCCCCGGCGCCGACGAACTGGCGGACGCCGGCCGGGTGGACCCGCCCGGCGCCGAGGTCGTCGCCGCGGCGCGGGCGGCGCTCCGCGAGGCCGTACGGCAGGACACCGGCCCGCGGGCGGCGGCGTCCCCCGCGGGCGGCAGGCCCCGCGCCCCCCGGCGCCGGAAGATCCTCCTCGCGGCCGGCGCCGTCGCCGCCGCGACCGCGGCGGCCGTGGTCCTCCCGGTCGTCGCGCTCGACGGCGGCGCACCTCCGGCGGACGCCTCGGCCGCCGGGTTCCTCAACAGCGTGGCCGACCAGGCCGCGGCCGACGGGTCCGGCGCCGGCGAGTACTGGAAGATCGACACGAAGTACGTCCGCTCGGACGGCTCGCGCGGCGAGCAGTCCGTGGTCCTCAGCCCCACCCACGTGGGCGAGAAGCCCCACCGGATGACCTGGCTGGTCGGAGAGGAGGAGGTCGGCTGGTCGGGCCTCGACGACCTGCCCACGGACCCGAAGGCGCTGCGTGCCGCCCTCGCCGAGGGCGCCGAGGGCGCGAAGGCCGAGAGGCAGGTCCGCGACCAGGTGGACCACCTGCTGACGTTCTCGCCCGCGCCCGCCGAACTGCGCGCCGCGCTCTACCAGGTCCTGGCGGACTCGCCCGGACTGGAGCTGGCGGGCCCGGCGAAGGACAGCGAGGGCCGCACCGGCATGAAGATCGTCTTCAAGACCCCCACGTACACCAACCTTCCGCCGGCGCAGAGCCAGTGGATCGTCGACGAGGACAGCGGCCGGATCCTCGAGACGGCGGAAATCGCGAAGGAGGACTTCCCGGGACAGCAGGACTGCAAGCCGTCGGAGGGCGTCGACGACGAGTGCTTCCCCGGGTACGAGACCGGCGACGTCATCCAGAGCGAAACCTACCTCTTCAACGGCCCGGTCCAGGCCCCGGACAAGACCGGCACCGACTGACGCCGTCGTGACCGGTGCGCAAGCCGGCAGGGCCGCCGTGGACACCCGCGTTCGACCAGACCAGGAGCAGGGCGAGCGGACGTCGACGCCGGCTCCGGACCTGGTCCGGAACGAGCCGAGGACGCTGCTGCGGTGTCTGCTCACCGACATCGGTCCGAACGTCGCGGCCTACGTGCCCACCGTCTACGCCCTCACCTACATCGAGGACGACCTGGGCATGGCAGCCGGCGTCGGCACCATCGGGCTCCTGATCGCCAACTCCCTCAAGGTGGTCACTCTTCCGCTGTCCGGGGCGCTCTCGGACAGATGGGGCCGGAAGCCGGTGTTCGCGTCGGGGGCCGTGCTGTGCGCCCTCCTCGCGTTCCTCTTCTTCTGGCTGCTCGACACCGGCCACTCCTGGGTGGTGTGGAGCGCGATGACCCTGATGCTCACCTTCGCCAACGACCTGATGCTCGGCGCCCAGGCGGCGATGCTCCCGGAGCAGTTCGGCAGCCACGTCCGGTACACGGGCGTCGCGGCGAGCAGGGAGTTCGCCGCCGCGATCGCGGGCGGCACCCTGCCGTTCATCGCGGCCGCACTGACCGCGGTCACGGGCGGCACCTGGGCGCCGTCCACGCTGATGATCTTCCTGTGCGTGCTCTCGCTCATCGGGGTGTCCGGCCTCCGGGACGGCCGGGAGCTGTCCTTCGTCGGGGAAGGCCCCCGGCTGGACAAGGAGACCGCCCCCGCGACCTAGCCGGGCAGGATGGTCGGCCTGTGCTCGGTGAGGGGGCTTCGGCGCAGCGGCGCGGCGGCGACCCTCAGCCGCCGTCGGTGAGGACCCGGCGGCCGTCCGGGCGGCGGCGGGTGCGGCCCGTCTCGTCGAGGGTCTCCAGGAGGGGGATCGCCACGCGGCGGCTGACGGCGAGCGCGCGGGCGGCCTCCCCGGCGGTGAACGGCTGGGGCAGTCCGGCGAGTTCGCGGGCCGCACGGCCCACGGACCCGGCGGGGAGGTAGACCGCGCCCACGCGCTCCAGCTCGCCGCGGCGCACCAGCAGGCCCAGCGCCTCGGCGTCGAGGCCCAGTTCGTCCAGGCGCCGGCGGGTGGGGGCCCGGAACGGGGCGGACCGCAGCTCGTCGAGCAGCCCCCGCAGCCCGGCTGCGACCGCCGCGGGCAGCCGGTCCGCCTCGTCCGCGCGGTACAGCCTGCCGTCGCGCAGGGTCAGTCCGGCGCCGGACACGGCGGCCAGGCCGTCCCATGCGGTGTCCGGCGGCAGCGCGAGGAGCCGGCGGGCCCGGGCGACCGGCAGTCCCGGGTCGGCGGGATGGGCCTCGGCGTGTGCCCGCACCGCCGCGGCCAGGGCGGCGGCCAGCCGTTCCGCGTGCCCGCGGTCGAACAGCCAGCGATCGCCGCTCGCGGCCACGGCGTAGCCCTGCGCGGCGAGCCGGTCGCGTGCGGCCAGGCCGACGGCGGCCAGCCGGCCCGCGGGGTCCGCGGGATCGGCGATGCCGGCCAGCAGGCGCGCGCGGGTGGCGGCGGCTCCCCTGCCGGTCAGCGGGGGCGGCTCCGGGTCCAGCACCGTGGCGCCGACGAGCAGCCGGGAGCCCGGGTCGCGTAGCAGCAGCCGGTCGCCGACGTGGAGCGGCAGCGGAGTGCGCAGGGCGAGGCGGGCGGCGTGCGGGCCGAGCGGCCGCAGCCGCGCGCTGGTCGCGGCGGTGCCGCAGTGGACCAGGGGTTCTGCGGGCAGCCGGGGAGGTGGACCGCCGCCGTCCGTACCGGCCGCAGGTTCGTAACGGATGTCCACGAGGTCCGTGGTCCACCAGCGTCCGGGAGTGAGCAGCGCGTTGCCCCTGCGGACCCGGTCGGCGGCGATGCGGCGGAGGTTGACGGCAACGCGGGCGGGGCCGGTCACGCGGGGAACGGCCTGGCCGAGGCTGTGCAGGCCGCGTACCTGCACGTCACGGCCGGCGGGGGCGAGGTGCAGGGTGTCGCCCTCGGCGAGGGTGCCGGCGGCGAGGGTGCCGGTGACGACCGTGCCGGCGCCCGCCATGGTGAACGCCCGGTCCAGCCACAGGCGTACGGGGGCCGCCGGATCGGGCGGCGGCAGGGCGGCGGCCAGCGCGTCGAGTTCGCGGAGAAGCCGGTCGAGCCCGTCGCCGGTACGGACGCTGACGGCGACGGCGGGCGCGCCGGCGAGCCCGGTGCCGGCGGTCCGTTCCGCCGCCTCCGCGAGGGCCGGCGCGGGGTCGGCGAGGTCGGCCCGGGTGACGGCCAGCAGCCCGGCGCGTACGCCGAACGCGTCGAGCGCGGCGAGGTGTTCCGCGGTCTGCGGGCGCCAGCCCTCGTCGGCCGAGACCACCAGCAGCGCGGCGGGCGCGGTGGCGATCCCGGCGAAGGTGGTGGCCAGGTAGCGGTGGTGGCCGGGTACGTCGACGAAGGCGAGGGCGCGCCCGCCGGGTGCGGCGGCCCAGGTGAAGCCGAGGTCGAGGGTGAGGCCGCGCCGCCGCTCCTCGGCGAGCCGGTCGGGGTCGGTGCCGGTGAGGGCGCGTACCAGCGCCGACTTGCCGTGGTCGACGTGGCCGGCCGTCGCGATCACCAGGCCGGGGGCCGCGGTCACGCCGCCTCCGGCGGCGGGGCCGCCGCGGCGAGAACGGCGGCGAGCAGGCGGGCGTCGTCCTCCTCGGGAACGGTCCGCAGGTCGAGCAGCAGCCGGTCGCCGTGGACGCGGCCGACGACGGCCGGGTCGCCGGCGCGCAGCGGCACGGCGAGGGCGGCGGGCAGCGCGACGGCGGCGCTCGGCAGGGTGACGCCGGGCGCGCCACCGCCGCCGACCCGCGCCTTGCTGGGCACCGCCTCGGCGGCGACGCCCCGTTCGGCGAGCCCGGCCGCCAACGTCGCGGCGCGGGCACCGAGTTCGGCCTCGCGGGCGGCCAGGGCCCGGACGACAGGGGGCCGGGGGCCGAGAACGGTGGCCTCCAGCGCGGCGAGGGTCAGTTTGTCGACGCGCAGCGCGCGGGCCAGCGGATGGGTGCGGAGCCGTTCGACAAGGTCGCGCCGGCCGAGCAGCAGGCCCGCCTGGGGACCGCCGAGCAGCTTGTCCGCGCTGGCGGTGACCAGCCCCGCGCCCTGGTCGAGGGAGGTCGCGGCGTCGGGCTCGTCCGGCAGCGCGGGGTGGGGCCGCAGCAGCCCGGAGCCGATGTCGTGGACCAGCGGTACGCCCAGCGTGGCGAGCCGGGCGACGGGAACGGAGGAGACGAAGCCGGTGGTCTGGAAGTTGGACGGGTGCACCTTGAGGACGAGCCCGGTGCCGGGGCCGACGGCGCGCGCGTAGTCGTCGAAGTGGGTGCGGTTGGTGGTGCCGACCTCGACCAGCCGGGCGCCGGTGCTCTCCAGCAGCTCGGGGAGGCGGAAGCCGTCGCCGATCTCGACCAGCTCACCCCGGCTGATGACGATCTCGCGGCCCGCGGCGAGTGCGGTGGCGGCCAGCACCAGTGCGGCAGCGTTGTTGTTGACCAGATGGACGGCCTCCGCGTTCGGGACGGCCTCGGCGAGGGCGGCCAGCGCGCCCCTCCCCCGCCGGGCGCGGCGCCCGTCGCCCAGGTCGAACTCGACGTCGGTGGGGCCGGACGCGGCCCGTAGCGCCTCGGTGGCGGCCGGGGAGAGCGGCGCGCGGCCGAGGTTGGTGTGCACGACGACGCCGGTGGCGTTCACCACCGGGCGCAGCGAGGTGGCGTTGCTGGGCAGGGCGGCGAAGGCCGCGTCGGCGGCCTCTTCGGGGGCCAGTGCGCCGTTGCGCACCCGCTGCTGGGCCTCCGCGACCGCGCGGCGGACCAGGGTGCGCCCCAGCCGCCGTACGGCACCGGCGAGCCGGGGGTCGGCGAGCAGGGCGTCGGTACGCGGCACGCGGCGTCTGGTGTCCGTCAACGCCGGCCTCCCCGGTGGCGTCCCGACAGCGTCGGAGCTTCCTGGCGGAGGCGTATGGGAATCGAACCCACCCGGCCGGGGTACCCGGCCGCATCGGTGTTGAAGACCGTGAGGGCCACCAGGCACCCGCCCGCCTCCGGCAGGGAGTCTACGTCCCGTACGCCCCGATCCCCTGTCCGGGCAGGGGCGTTGGGGCGTAACGTCCGGCGGATGACCGTTCGACTGACCCAGTACGCGGGCGGCGGGGGCTGCGCCTGCAAGATTCCGCCCGGCGAACTCGACGCCCTCGTCTCCTCCCTGAACCGGACGGGCAGCCGCCCGGAGGATCCGGCCGCCGAACTGCTGGTGGGCCTGGAGGGCGGCGGGGACGACGCCGCCGTGGTCCGCCTCGACGGTGAACGGGCCATCGTCACCACGGCCGACTTCTTCACGCCGGTGGTGGACGACGCCTACGACTGGGGCCGGATCGCGGCGGCCAACGCGCTCTCCGACGTCTACGCCATGGGCGGCACCCCGTGGGCGGCGGTCAACCTCCTCGCCTGGCCCAGGGACACGCTGCCGATGGAGCTGGCCGCCGAGGTGCTGCGGGGCGGCCGCGACGTGGCGCACGCGGCGGGCTGCCAGGTCTCGGGCGGCCACAGCGTGACCGATCCGGAGCCCAAGTACGGGATGTCGGTGGTGGGAATGGTCCACCCCGGGCGGATGCTGCGGCTGGACGCGGCCGAGCCGGGGCGGGCGCTGACCCTCACGAAGCCGCTGGGCAGCGGGGTGCTCAACGCCCGGCACAAGGCGACCGGCGAGGTCTTTCCCGAGGCGGTGGCCGTGATGGCCGCGCTGAACCGGGACGCGGCGACCGCGGCGGTGGCCGCGGGCGTCCGGGCGGGCACGGATGTCACGGGGTTCGGGCTGCTGGGCCACGCGTACAAGCTGGCGCGGGCCTCCGGTGTGACGCTGGCGATCGACGCCGCGGCCGTTCCGCTGCTCGCGGCGGCCGGGCCGGCGGCGGCGGACGGCTTCGTCAGCGGCGGCACCCGGCGGAATCTGGCGTGGGTCGGGCCCCGGGTGGACTTCGGCGAACTCCCCGAGGTGGAACGGCTGTTGCTGGCCGACGCGCAGACCTCGGGAGGGCTGCTGCTGGCCGGCGAGGTGCCGGGGCACCCGGTGATCGGCGAGGTGCTGCCGGCCGGCGAGACGCCTGTGGTGGTACGCGGCTGAAAGGCGCGGGCCCGGGAAGCGATCGGCCTGGCTTGTATGTACACCGTCATTCTACCCGGGTAGAGTCGACCACCGGTCAGCGCAGCAGGTTCGGGACACCGTTCTACGGGAGGACCACGTGGCGTCATCCACTGCCGTCGAGCACCGCGCGTTGGACGGTACCGCGTACCGCCTCGCCGCCGACCTCGACCTGACGCGGCCCGCGACCTCGGTGGTCGAGGTGATCGCCGACGGCCGCCTCCACGAACTCACCGCAGGCCCCGCCGACTTGGCCGAGGCGGTGGCCGCGTCGCTGGGGATCACCGAGTTCGACAGCGAGCTCTCCTTCCAGGGCGGCACGCTGCGTACCGCCACCACCAGCGAGTACGACGCGCAGTCGCAGCAGGTGGAGAACCCGACGCTGGTGGTCTGGCAGGGCCGGCGGTTCAGCCTGATCACCCGGCTCTACCGGGCCGCGCTCAGCGACGTGCTGCTGCTCCTGCGCACCCTCGGCATCGCCGAGCACTCCGACGGCATCACGCTCACCCCGGACGCCTCCGCCGGCACCCGCCTGGCCCGGCCGGCCACGGTGCTCAAGGAGGTGCCGACGCTCGGCCTGGTCGAGATGAGCCGGCCCACCCGCGAGCACACCGTGCAACTCCCGCCCTGGCAAGGCGCGTCGGTGACCTCGGGCGAGCTGTTCCGCGACTCGCTCTCCGACGGGCGCCCGTTCTTCGTCCTCTCCGGCGAGGAGGTGTGGGCGACCATCGTGCCGCTGGCCGACACCACCGCCGACCGCGTTCCCACCCTGGTCGAAGCGCTCGATCTGCGGGCCGTGGGGTGACGTCCCTGATCGCCGCCACGGCGACGGGCGTGGTGCTGCTGGCCCTGCTCGCCGGCGCCGCCGCGCACCTGAGCCGGCCGGCCGCGCTGCCCGGCGCGCTGACCGCCCACCGGCTGCTGCCGCGGCGCGCCGTGGTGCCGGCCGCGCGGGCGGCGACGGCGGCCGAGAGCCTGCTCGCCGTCGCCGGCGTCACCGCCCTGCTCGCCGGCCACCGCGCCGCGCTCACCGCCGTGCTCGGCGCCGCCGCGCCGGTCTTCGCCTGCTACGCCCTCTACACCGGGTACGCCCTGGCGGCCGGGCGCGGCGGCCCCTGCGGCTGCTCCCGCTCGGACGTCCCCTTGAGTTCCTGGGTCGCCGGCCGGGCCTGGGCGTTCGCGGGACTGGCCGCCGCCGGTGCCGCGCTGGCCGCCGGGACCGGGGACCCGCCCGGGGGCGCGGCCGAGTGGACCACGGCGGCGCTCGCGTCCGTCACCCTGGCGGCCCTGCTCTGGGTGCTGCCGGCCGCCATGGACCGACCCGACGCGACCGCGCGTACACCGGCCCGCAGCGGCACCGCCCCCGCCGTCGAAGGAGGCCACTGACCGTGGACTTCACCACCAGCGCCCTGATCCTGTCCTGGGCCGCCATCGCCCTGCTCGCCCTCGTGGTGTCCGGGCTGGTACGGCAGGTCCACCAGCTCTCCCGGGGCGCGGTGGTCCGCTCCCCCGGGCGGCTGGGCGTCACGCCGGGCAGCGCCGCGCCGCACGCGGACGAGCTGCTGGCCGCGGACCGCGAGACGCTGCTGCTCTTCCTCAGCGCCGACTGCCGCACCTGCGCCGAGGTGCTGGCGGCGGCCGGCCGCCTCGACGGGCCGGCGGCGGTGCGCGCCGTCTACGCCGGCGACGCACCTTCCACCGCGGCGGCCGGCGTGCCGGTCACCGGGAACCGGCCCGACCTCTTCACCGCCTACGACGCGATCGCGACCCCCTTCGCCGTGCTCGTCGGCACCTCCGGGCGCGTCGTGCGCAGCGAGCCGCTCGGCTCCGCCGACGCGCTGGGCGACCTGGTCGCCGCAGCCCCCCACCACACCAGTCAGCCGAGGAGCGCGTGATGACCACCCTCGACGAGGTTCCCCAACTGCGCCGCTCCGGCGCCGCCGACCGGCCCACCCGGCGCCGTAGCACCGCCTCGCTGCCGAGCCTGGCACCCCGGCGGCGCACCGTGCTCCAATCGGCGACGGTCGTGGGCTTCGCCGCCCTCGGCGTCTTCGGGGCGGCCAGGGAGGCGTACGCGGACGGGTACGACATCTGGGAGGGCGCGTGCCCCTCCTACGCCTCCACGCACGACTGCTCCCCCGGCTGCGGCCCGAGCACCGTGCACGCCGCGGCCTGTGAGACGAGCGGCCCGCACGAGGGCTTCCACCGCAACGACGGCGTGACCTGGACCCTGCGGCCGAACCAGTGCTACTCCGGCTCGTACGACGGCTGGCTGTGGGCGTTCAGCGGCGCGTGCGGCGCCTGCGGCTGCGGCATCGAACGGCGCTGCCACGACGGCTACTTCAACTCCGGCTCCGGCTGGGTGCGCTCCATCTGCCGCTGGACCACCGACTGCGGCTGCGAGGGCGCCCTCGCCTGGCCCACGCTGCGGGACGGTTCGCGCGGCCCGGACGTGTACACGGCCCAGCACCTCCTGGGCTTCCACCAGTTCGCCACCGAGCCGGACGGGATCTTCGGGCCCGACACCGCGACCGCGGTCTCCGGCTTCCAGGAGGCCAAGGGGCTGCGGGCGACCGGCACGGTCACCGCGACCACCTGGACCCACCTGGTGGTCACCGTCCGGCAGGGCGACTCCGGCGCCGCCGTCAGCGCCGCCCAGCGCCAGCTCGTGAAGCACGGCTATCCGCTGACGGTCGACGGCAAGTTCGGCGCGCTCACGGCGACCGCGACCCGGGAGTTCCAGCGCGGCGCCGGGCTGACCGCCGACGGGATCGTCGGCCAGCAGACCTGGCGCACCCTCGTCGGCGGGGCGTGACTTGGGCCGGGGGCGTGACGTGGGACGGGTCGGCGCGGGACCGGCCGGACCGGCGTGGCGCGGCCGGCTGACCGACCCGGCGGTGCCGATGCTCGTGCTCAGCGGCGGTGCGGCGGCGGCCTGCTGGTACGCCCCCCTCCTCACCTGGACGATCCTCGGCGGCCTGGCCGGCTACTCGCTCTCCGGCTCCGTTTGAACGCGGAACAGCGCGCATGCGCTTGCCTCGCCAGGTTGGCGGGCCGTTCACCGACAGACCACCGTGCTGGGGGTCTTCTCCACCGGGCTGCTGCTCGGCGCCCTGCTCTCCGCCACCGTGCTGTGGCTTGCCTCCGGGCTGGTCGCGCCTCTCCCGGCGGACTGGCGCGCGGGGGCGACGGCCGCCCTCGGGCTGCTCGCCGTCGCACGCGACGCCGGGGTGCTGCGCCTGCGGCTGCCGCAGAACGCGCGGCAGGTGCCGCAGGACGTGCTGCAACGCCATCTGGCGCGCGGCGCACTGCAGTTCGGGTTCGAGATGGGCACCGGGGTACGGACCTACGTGTCGGCGAGCCTGCCGTACGCCCTCGTGCTGGGAGTGCTGCTGGCCAACGACGCGGGCGTGGCGCTGGCGGCCGGCCTGGGCTTCGCGCTCGGCCGCGCGGCCACCCCCACGCTGCGGTTCGCCTCCGGCACCGGCGAGGAGTGGGACGACCGGCTGCTGACCCGCCTCTCCCTCCTCAAACCCGGTGCCGCGACGGTCGCGACGGCGGCCTGGGCGGTGCTGGCCCTGCGCGGATAGGCACGGCCGCATTGTGCCGTTCGCTTATTCTCCGAGACGAGTCGCAACCGCACTTGCACCGCGCGCAATTGCACCGTCGCAGCCCGTGACGAGAATCGGAATCATTCCATCCGGAAGACTCCGCCGCGACGGCAACGCGCGGATCTTCATGAGGCAACAGACGTTTGCAACCGCCGGGCCCCGTCGGTAAATTCTCGGCACCTCACCCAACCCATCCGTGGCTGAACGTGCGTACATTGCAACTTGTTCCAAGAGCTGTCGGGGTAACGGATATGAGCGCAACGCGGTACAGGAACACCCGTGGGGAGGCATGAGCCGGGCCGGTAGTTGAGCGGTCCATCATTCGTAAATCCACGGGGGAGATTTTACGTGAACGATTCAGGCTTTCCGGACCTGCGGCTTCCGGCGGCCCGGCAGCCGAAATGGGATAACCCCCGCCAACCCGCCCGGGTCCGCAATGTCCCCTCGGTCACCCATTCCCTGACAGCCCCCCGCAGAGGTACTCGCACTCCGGCAGGGCACATCGTCTCGGGCCGCGCATCCCTCTCCGACGCGTGCGAAGGGGTTCTGACACGATGAAGATGGAGATCGCGTGGTGGGACCTCGAGGGTTCCCCGGCCACGGTCGAAAGCCTCAGGCGGCATCTGAACGAGGACGGCGTCGTCCACAACTGGCAGGCCGTCGAGGGGCTGCGGGAGAAGTTCTGGATCGCCGACCCGGACGGCCAGCGCTGGGGTGCGGTCATGGTGTGGGACGGTGAGCAGCCCGCCTCGCTCCCCGAGAACCTGGCCGCCTCCCTGGTCGGCTCCCCGATCACCCACCGGGACCGCTTCGAGGTCCAGGCCACGGCCCGGGGCGCGGGCCCCGTCCGTATCCGTGACTCCTCGCACCGGTACGTCGTCGTCGGCGCCTTCACCACCCGGCCGCTCTCCGGCAATCCGGTCGCCGTGTTCTTCGACGCCGCGGACCTGACGGACGAGCAGATGCGGCGCATCGCCCAGGCGATGAACCTGTCCGCAGTGGTGTTCCTGCTCCCGCCGAGCGCCCCGGACGCGGACGTCCGGGTACGGATCTTCACGCCCGCCGACGAGATCCCCTTCGCCGGGCACCCGCTGCTCGCCACGGCAGCCGCCCTCGCGCTCGACCTGCGTACGGACCGGCTGCGCTGCCAGACGCAGACGGGTGTCGTGCCGTGCACCGTCGACCGCACCCCCGCGGCCCAGTCCGGCGGGGGCGTCGCGTACGTCTCCATGGAGCAGCCGATCCCGGTCTGGGAGCCGTACGAGCACGCCGAGGCGCTGCTCAAGGCGCTCGGCGGCACCGCCTCCACCCTCCCGGTGGACCTCTACCGCGGCGGTGGCCGGCACGTGTTCGTCGGGCTGCCCGACGCGGCGGCGCTGGCCGGGCTCCGCCCCAGCCACCCGGCGCTCGCCGCCTTCCCCGGCGTGGCCGCCACGTGCTTCGCCCCCGAGGGCGAGCGGTGGCACACGCGGATGTTCTCGCCCGCCCACGGCGCCGCCGAGGACACGGCCACGGGTTCCGCCGCCGGCGCGCTCGCCGTCCACCTCGCGCGCTACGGCCTCGTGGCGTACGGGAAGACGGTGGAGATCCACGAAGGCAGCAGGCCCGGCGGCCGCCACTCGGTCATGTACGCCGAGGCCACCGTCGCGGGCAGCGGCGAGATCGACCGCGTGCGGGTGAGCGGGCACGCCACGGTCGCCGCCGAAGGCACCATCCACGTCTGAGGGAGCACCATGAGCAGCATCCGCGAAAGCCTGCCAGGACCGGCCGGTCCCGACCCCGGCGTCCCGGCGGAGCGCGCTCCCTTACCCCGCCCTCGGCGATTCGCCGGACACCGGTGCACACCGGAGACCGCCGCATCACGGTCCGCCGCCGGGACGGGACCACACCGCCGGGCGCGGTACGGGACGACCGCCGCCGGCCGGCAGTCCTTCCAGCTCCACCCGTGAATCACGCCGTTCCCCTGTCTCCTTGTCCCCGTTGTCCAGCACGAGCCGAAAGGCCAACATGCCCAGGAAACCGACCCACCTCGACTCGATCGTCATAGGCGCCGGATTCGCCGGTATCTACATGCTGCACAAACTCCGCAACACGCTCGGCCTGAAGGTGCGGGCCTTCGAGCGGGGCAGCGGTATCGGGGGCACCTGGCACTGGAACCGCTATCCGGGCGCGGCCGCCGACGTCGACAGCATCGCGTACCGCTATTCCTTCGACTCCGACCTGCTGCGGGAGTGGAACTGGAAGACCCGCTACGCGCCCCAGCCGGAGATCCTGGCCTATCTGGAGCACGTGGTCGACCGGTACGACCTGCGCGGGGACATCCAGCTCGACACCACCGTCCAGTCGCTGGCCTACGACGAGACCTCCGGGCTGTGGACCGTACGGACCGACGGCGGCGAGGAGTTCACCGCCCGCTACGTCGTCGGCGCCCTCGGCCCGCTGTCGACCGCGGCCTTCCCCGACATCGAGGGCCGGGACCGCTTCACGGGCACCCAGGTGCACACCGGCGCCTGGCCGGAGGACCTGGACATCACCGGCAAGAAGGTCGGCGTCATCGGCACCGGCTCGACCGGAACCCAGTTCATCGGCGCCGCCGCCAAGATCGCCGAACACCTCACGGTCTTCCAGCGCTCCGCGCAGTACGTCGTCCCGGCCGCCGACGGGCCGCTCAGCGACGAGTTCATCGAGGACTACCGGGAGAACCACGCGGAGTTCTGGAAGAAGGCTTTCAACTCCCGTGTCGCCTGCGGTTTCCAGGAGAGCCAGATCTCCGCGATGAGCGTCTCCGCCGAGGAGCGCGAGCGCAGGTTCCAGGAGAGCTGGGATGCGGGCAACGGGTTCTATTTCATGTTCGGCACCTTCGCCGACATCGCGTTCAACCCGGAGTCCAACGACGCCGCGGCCTCGTTCATCAGGTCGAAGATCAAGGAGATCGTGCGGGACCCGGAGACCGCGCGCAAGCTCATGCCGACCGACTTCTACGCGAAGCGGCCGATCTGCAACACCGACTACTACGAGACCTACAACCGCGACAACGTCACGCTGGTCTCCACCAAGGAGAACCCGATCGTCCGCATCACCCCGGCCGGCGTGGTGACCGAGGACGGCACCGAGCACGAGCTGGACGTGCTGGTCTTCGCGACGGGTTACGAGGCCATGCAGGGCAGTTACAACCGGATCGACATCCGGGGCCGCAACGGCGTCTCGCTCAAGGAGTACTGGGGCGAGGAGCCGAGCAGCTACCTCGGCATGGCCGTGAACGGATTCCCCAACCTCTTCACGGTCTTCGGCCCCAACAGCGTCTTCTCCAACCTGCCGCCCGCCCTCCAGACCCAGGTCGAGTGGATCGCGGAGACCATCGACGCCGCCCGGGGGCGCGGGGCCGGCACGGTCGAGGCCACCGCCGCCGCGGAGAAGGAGTGGACCGCCATGTGCCGGGAGATGGCGGAGCACAGCCTGTTCGCACAGACGGATTCCTGGATCTTCGGCTCCAACATCCCCGGAAAGAAGCGGCGCACGCTCTTCTACTTCGGCGGCATCGCCGCGTACCGGGAGAAGCTGGGAGAGATCGTCGCCGCGGACTACGAGGGCTTCACGCTCGACGGCGAAGTCTCGCTGACCGCGCCCTGACGGGCGGGCCGCCCGTCAGCCGACCGGGTTCCGGGGTGGGCGCCCGGCGCTGACCCGCCTCCGCGCGGCGTACGCGAGTCAACGGGCGCTCCGCTCGCCGGAGCGCCCCACCCGGCCCCACCCCCCGGTCACGCCCACCGCACACACCCGCAAGACCCACTCCGAGAACGAGAGAAACAGACCATGCCGAAAGCCGACGCTCCTCCGCTGAGGGCACAACTCGACGCCCTGCTCACCGACTCCGACGGCGCATCCGGCCAACGCCTGCCGCTGGCCACTCGCGTGCGGTACGCATGTGTCATCCGGCGATTCGAGTTCCTGCCGGTCATCCTCACCGTCTCCTTCGCCCCGGCCCTGCTGGGCGCACACCAGTGGTCGGACGTCTACTCGCTCAACACGCTGCTGGGCGTGCTCTTCTCGGTCTCCGGCATGCAGATCGGGAACATGACCAATGCCCTGGCGGACCGCGAGCAGGACGCGCTGTACAAGTCCCGGCAGTCCGAGGCGATCTACGGGCTGGGGGTCTCGCGGGTCGTCGCCCACATCGGCGTATCGACGGCGATCAACTGCGCGCTTGCGGTCTTCCTCGCCGTCAGGACAGGGCACTGGGACCTGCTGCCGCTGGCCGTCTTCGTCGGGCTCCTCGGCTTCCAGTACTCGGTTCCCCCGCTGAAGCTGAAGGGCGCCGGCGCCTGGCAGCTCCCCACCCTGCAGCTCAGCCTCGTCTTCCTGCCGGGCCTGTTCGTCCTGCGCTCCTCCGAGTACGCCGTGGAATGGGGCAGCGTCGTGGCCCTGGCCGGTTTCGCGCTGCTCCTGGTGTCCCTCTTCGTCACCAGCCACGCCGAGGACTACATCGAGGACGAGAAGTTCGGGATCAGGACCTACACCGTCGCCTGGGGACTCACCAAGACGATGTACATCCAGTCCTCGATGCTGCTCGTGGGCTCCCCGCTGCTCATCGGCTCGGTGTGGGTGACCTTCGGGTTCACCTGGGCGTTCGTGCCGTGGATCGCCGCGTGGCTGGTGAGCCAGCGGCTCCTGTACACCGTCATCCGGGACGTCAGCGACAACACGCACGAGGCGGCGATCGAGGCGCTGCACAAGAAGTCGCTCATCGGTCCCTACCACGCCGCGCTGATGGGCTGGGTCACGGTGCTCCTGGCGGTCTTCGTCCTCATCGGGCGGTGACCACCCGGCAACCCCCCACATGTCGTGAGCTACCCGCAGTGGCGCAGCCCTGCGGACGTCCAGGCCACCGTCCCGGTCCTCACCGCTCCCCGACCTCCCCCACAGAAACCCACGCACAGACGCTCATCCGTAGAGAAAGGTGGCAGCCGTCATGACCGGTACAGATTCTCCGGGCATCGTCATCGCCGGGGCCGGGATCGGAGGACTGGCCGCCGCGCTGGCTCTGCACGCCCGCGGCCTGCGCGTCACCCTGGTGGAGGAGGCCGGGGAGATCCGGCCGCTCGGCGTCGGCATCAACATCCAGCCCGCGGCGATCGGCGAACTGACCGCCCTCGGGCTGGGCGAGAAGCTGGCGGCCACGGGCATCGCCACCCGCGAGCACCGCTACCTCGACCACAAGGGCACGACCGTGTGGACCGAGGCACGCGGCATCGCCGCGGGCAACGACTTTCCGCAGTACTCGATCCACCGCGGCGAGTTGCAGATGATGCTGCTCGACGCGGTGCACTCGCGTCTCGGAGTCGACGCCATCCGTACGGCGACCCGGGTGCGGGGCTTCGAGCAGGACGCGGACGGCGTACGCGTCCACGTCGGTTCGCGCTCCGGGGGCGAGTCCACTCTCGACGCCGACGTACTGATCGCCGGGGACGGCATGCACTCGGTCATCCGCGCGCAACTGCACCCCGGCGGGTCCCCGCTGCGCCGGACCGCCGTACGGATGTGGCGCGGCCTGACCGAGATACCCGAGTTCATCGACGGCCGGACGATGATCATCGCCTCCGACGACCGGTCCAACCGGATGGTCGCGTACCCGTGCTCGCGGCCGCACGCCGAGCGCGGCAAGGTGCTCCTGAACTGGGTGTGCCTGGCCGCGGACCCGGACTGGCAGGGCGAAGTGCAGCTCGGCCCGGGCTCGTTCGAGGACCTGCTGCCGCACTTCGCCGAGTGGGACTTCGGCTGGCTCGACGTCCGCGCGGCGCTGGAGTCGAGCGGGCAGCTCATGCACCACGTGATGGCCGACCGCGACCCGCTGCCCTCCTGGGGCGAGAACCGGGTCACCCTCCTCGGCGACGCCGCCCACCCGATGTACCCGATCGGGGCCAACGGCGGCACCCAGGCGATCCTCGACGGCGTCGCCCTGGCGGCCGAACTCGCCGACGCAGGCGACGACGTGCCGGGCGCGCTCAAGCGCTACGAGAGCGTCCGGCTCCCGGCCGCCAACGCGATCGTCGAGGCCAACCGCAGCATGGACCACTCCGAACGCACCCTGGCGGAAAGCTCCGTCGACGAGATGGCCGCGGGTCTGGAGACCATCACGACCGACTACCAGGATGTCGTCGACCGCGCGTCGGCCACCCGGCACTGACCGCGTACGCGGCGGGCGCCTGCGGCCCCCGCCGGCTCGACGGAACGGCTCGTCCCCACGGCATCGCCGCGGGGGGCGAGCCGTTCGCCGTTCCGTCACAGCGAGGTGGTCACCGTTCAAGACCGCCGCAAGATCACACCAGCGAAAGGGCTTCCGAGGTGGACGGCACGATCGTCGTCCGGCGACCACGGGCGCCCCTCGGTCCGAGGCTGCGGACCGCGGGGCGGCGCCCGTCGCTTCGCCCGGCGTCAGCGGAACTTGAGCCCGGTGGCGGTGGCGATATCCCGGAGGTCTACGTACTTGTAGTTGGTGCCCTCGCGGGGTTCACCGTCGTCGCCGGTCACCGTGGGGGTGTCCGTCTCGTCCTGGATCACGGCGAGCCCGTGCGGGTACGCCGAACCGAACGACTGGTTGACGATCTCCAGGCTGTCGGTGCCCTCGGCGCCGTCGATCGCGCCCTCGCCCTGGCCCGCGACGACCCGGAAGCTCTTGACGTACGCGTTGTCCCTGGCCGGATCGCGGTCGTACAGCGCGAAGGTGCTGTCGCCCTGGCTGGAGACGACGA
This sequence comes from Streptomyces sp. NPDC004134, assembly GCF_042874195.1. NCBI lineage: Bacteria > Bacillati > Actinomycetota > Actinomycetes > Kitasatosporales > Streptomycetaceae > Streptomyces > Streptomyces sp. NPDC004134. Next base: position 91,528 of record NZ_JBIAMS010000009.1, read on the forward strand.
CATAGCCACGGCCACCCGGCCGGCCGATCAGCGTGATTCCCTCGACGTCCGCGGTGAGGTGGTCCCCGCCGAAGCCGGGGTCCTCGCCGGGGACACACTCTTCGGTGTCGGGATCCCAGGTGGAGGGGACCCCGTAGTCCCTGACCTTGTCGATCAACGTGGGCTCGCCGGTGAGATCGGCGCGCATGCGCCAGACACCCACGTCTTCCTGGCCCGCGTAGAGCATGCCGTTCGCGGAGTCGACGCGCATTCCTTCAAGGTAGGGCTGCTCGCCCGGCTCCTCGCACGGGGTCCAGGTCTTGCCGTCAGGCAACTTGAAGCTGGTGGGGAAGCCGATGGTGCGGATCTTGCGGTAGCCGTAGGTGCCGCCCGCTTCCTTCGTCAGCTCCAGCAGCGCTACCTGGTTGGTCAGCTCCTGGGTGACGGCGGCGTAGATCCGGCCGGTCCTGGAGTCCTTCCAGGAGGCCAGTCCGTAGGCGGTGGCCTGCTCGTTCACCTCGTCCTGGTCGGCCGAGAAAACGTACGGGGCGGCCTGGTCGGCGGTGACGTCCTTGACGGGGCCCTCCGCGCGGTCGTGGTCAATGCTGTAGATGACCAGCTTGTCCCGGCCCCGGTCGGTGGCGACGGCGAGGTCGGCGCCGTCGATGACGTCCACGTTGTTGATGCGGCCCGGCTCGTCCTCGGCGCTGGGCGCCTTCGGAGCGGGCAGCGACTGGACCTCGCGCGCCGAGAAGTCGTACACCCGCAGGCCGCCGACCTTCGCGGTGCCGAGCACCAGACTCTTTGCCGGGTCGTCGGGGTTGCGCCAGATCGCCGGGTCGTCCGCGGTGGCCTCGCCGCCCGCCGCGTCATCGAACAGGGTGGGCGTTTCGGCCTTGGCGCCGACCTCGGCGACCGCGGGCTTCGCATGAGCGGGCACCGCCACGACGGCCGTCACGACCGCGGCTGCCGACAGCGTCAGGCAGCGCCTGCGGAATGCCTTGTGTGCGAGAGACATGGATGCCTTTCCGGGGGATGGTTATCGAGCATGCTGTAGACGACAAGCGACAAGTGCATGCAGACACATGGCCACACCGTGAGGACATCGTGAACACTGAGGCCCCGGACTCCTCTCGCCGACCAGACACCACCGGGTCGTAGAACGGGGAATGTCCTGGCTCTCAGGATGCCGACATCGCCACCGCCGCCCGCGAACGCGAGCCCGAACGCTTCCCACCCTTCACCGCCATCGCCGAGATGGCTTATAAGGCGAAGCCCGGGTCGAAGGTGCGGCAGCGTCTCAGCGCCGCCCGGCTCTGGGCGATGAGATGCAGCCTGCTCACCAGGCGCTCGACGTCCCGGTGCAGTGCGGCCGGGTTGAGGGACGGATAGACGTCGGCGAGGATCGCCTGGTCCTCCCGGGTCACGCAGCGGTGGCGCTCGGTGCGGCGGTACGGGGTCGCCGTCTCGAACTCCTTGCGGCCGCCGCCCTGGCCGCCGGCGGAGAGCGAGCGCTGCTGCGGGTAGAAGTAGTTCGTCAGCCGGGAGAGCGCGGCCCAGATCTCGTTGAGCAGTGCCTGTTCACCCGGGGAGACGTAGAGGTAGTCCCCCGCGAGTTCGTGCAGCATCCGCCAGCTCTGCTGGCCGACGTGGTTGCTGCCCCGGCCGACCGGGCGGGCGTGGGTGAACGTCACCCGCCGCTGCCGGCACCAGCGGAGCAGGGCCTCGTCGATCTCGGCACCGTGGCTCCCGCAGTCGAGCCCGAGCACCGGGAAGGGCAGGTTCCTGGCGACCCCGTCGAGGGCGAGGGGTATCTGGCCGGTACCGCGGACCGTCCGGATCTCGGTCCAGCCGGTGGCGATGTCGGTGGCGGCCACGGTCAGCAGGCAACTGCCGCTCGGCGTACCGCCGTCGTGGCGTACGACCGCGATCTCGAAGAAGCCGGGGTGGCCGTGGTCCCACTCCGTCCAGGTGACGAGCGGCAGTTCACCGCGCAGCCGGGAGCCGGGCCGCAGCCGCGGGGCGGTCCCGGAGGACTGCCGGTGCGGGGCGAGACGGCGGGAGATCGTCGCCGCCGACATGGACATCAGCAGCTCGGCGGACTCGTCGTCGATGGCCAGCTCGCGGTGGCGGCGCAGCACCGGCACCAGCTCGGGAAGCATCGGCGCCAGCCGCTTGCCCGCAGGCCGGTCGAGGATGGTCCAGCACAGCGTCAGCGCGGCGACGACCTCCGCGTCGTACTTCCGGCGCTGCGGGGTCCCCGTGCCCAGCCTGGGACGTGCGGCGTTCAGAAGTGCGTTGCGGGCATGGCTGCGGTGCCAGCCGGTCGCCGCACACACCTTGTCGAGGATGAGGGTCTTCTCCTGCTTGTCGGCCCGGGCGTAGCAGAGGGCATAGCTGTGGGCGAGCGCCCTGCGTTCGGCGAGCGTCGCCGCGGACTCGCCGGGCAGCGGGGCGGACTCGCCGGGCGGCGCCGCAGGCTCGCCCGGCGGCGCGTCAGGCTCCGGCTCGGCGACGGCCGGCCGGTCACGGGCCGCGGCGGTCGGCACCAGCAGCGCTTGCAGCAGCAAGGGCACCGCCGACCGCCTGTGGACCGCCCTGGCCTCCGGGCCGTCATCCGTGGAACTGCCCGCTCCGGCCCGGACCTTGACCTTGACCTTGACTGCGCTCATGGCTCTGCCCTGCCCTTCGAAGGCTTCGGCCTCCTGGCGAGGCCCTTGAGCAAATCGTCGAATGAGCGCAAAGCCCTGGGTTGACAACTTCTCCAAACTTCCCGCGCAATTTCTTGCGTGTGGAAACGCATCGGCGGTGGTGCATCCGGGACTTGATCACGCCAGGTGAGAATGCGTTCACCGTGAGCAAACCGAATCGTCCCGGGTCGGGCACGGCAACCATGTCTGAACTAGCGCGCCTTATCGGGCAATCGGCATACGTGTCGCCTCAGGAATGGGATCGGGCTACGGATGCGCCCATTCACCATGCCCACTTTGCGGCGGAACACCGCCGTGGGAAACCCGTACAGGAAGACGGCCGGCCACCGCCGCCCGCCGGGAGCGGGCGGCGGTGGCCGGTGTCGGGCCGGGTGCAGGTCCCGCGGCACTCCCCCGGCTACCGCGTCGCCTGCTTGCCGGGGGCAGGGGTGTTACGGGGCACCGCGGCGCTGCGCCTCGTCGGTGCCGTCGGGCCTCGCCTCGGCCTGCGGGACGATGCGGTACGTCGCCCCCGCCCTCGTCTGCAGCCTGAGGGTGTCGCCGTCGGTGGAGAAGCCGGCGGGCCTGCCGTTGTCGCGGTAGACCCGGACCTTTCCGCGGAACGCGTCATGCCGCAGCACCGCTTTCCCGCCCTCGGCCGAGGCGAGCCGGATCTCCGTGGGGCTGCCCGCCCGCCACGTCGTACCCACGGTGAACGCACCCCGGGCCTTCAGCCCGTCGACGCTCCCGTCCGCCCAGGCACTCGGCAGCGCGGGCAGGACGTCGATCGTCCCGAGGTGGCTCTGGAGCAGCATCTCGGCGACCCCGGCGGTGGCGCCGAAGTTCCCGTCGATCTGGTACGGCGGATGTGTATCCCAGAGGTTGGGGAGAGTGCTCTGCGCGAGCTGCTGGGTGAGCAGCTTGTGCGCGCGGTCGCCGTCGAGCAGCCGCGCCCAGAAGTTGATCTTCCACGCCTTGCTCCACCCCGTGCCGTCGTCTCCGCGGGCGTTCAGCGAGACCTCGGCGGCTTCGGCGAGCTTCGGCGTGGTGACCGGAGAGATCTGCCGGCCGGGGTGGACGGAGAAGAGGTGCGAGACGTGCCGGTGGTGCTCGTCCGGGTCGTCCAGATCGGCCTTCCACTCCTGCAACTGCCCCCAGGATCCGATCCGCAGACCCGGGTCCAGCTTGTCCAGGACGGCTTTTGCCCGCTTGGCGAATGCCCTGTCGCCGGTCTTGGCGGCGGCTTCCGCGGTGTCCGTGAAGAGGTGCCAGAGGATCTGCTGGGACATCGACGTGCCGGCGGTCGCGGGACCGATCTCCGGGGAGCGGCTGGGGGTGGCGACCAGGGTGCCGTCGGACGGGTCGGTGCGCAGGTTGCCGATCCAGAACTGCGCCGCCTCCTTCATCACCGGGTAGGCGACCTCGGCGAGGTAGTCCTCGTCGAGGGTGAAGCGGTAGCGGTCGTAGAGCTGGTCGGCGAGCCAGGCGCCGGACTCGGGGAAGAAGTACGCCGGGTGGTCCCAGGCGCCGGTCTGCCCGTAGATGTTGGAGGCGTGGTGGGCGACCCACCCCTGCCCGACCCCGAACATCTGCTTCGCCGTCACCCGTCCGGGCTCCCGCAGGCCGTCGACGTACGTGGACAACGGCTCCGCCGTCTCGGCCAGGTTGGCGACGTCGGCCGGCCAGTAGTTCATCTGCAGGTTGATGTTGAGGTGGTAGTCCGCCTGCCAGGGCGGTGCCTCCATGTCGTTCCACACCCCCTGGAGGTTCGCCGGCAGCGAGCCCGCGCGGGAGGAGGCGGCCAGCAGATAGCGGCCGTACCGGAAGAACAGCTCCTCCAGCGCGCGGTCGGCAGTCTCGGGCCCCTCGCCGTACCGGCTCAGCAGCTCGTCGGTCGGCACGTCGGGCATCTCGCCGCCGAGGTCGAGCGCGACCCGGTCGAACAGCTCGGCGTGGTCGGCCTCGTGATCGCGCAGCAGCGGTCCGAAGCCCTTGGCCGCCGCGCCGTCGGCCAGCGCGGTCACCCGGGCGTGCGGGTCCTCGCCGCGGTAGCGGGGGTAGTCGGCGGCGTAGTCGGTCCCGGCCGCCAGGACGAGCGTCACCTCGTCGGCGTCCCGCACGCTCACCGTGCCGTCCGCCCCGTCGGTGCGCGAGCCGCCCTCGTTGAGCACCTGGAGCTGGGCCTCGTACGCCAGGCCGTTGCTGTCGAGGGCGCCGCTGACCGTGATCCGCCCGTCGTGGGCCCCGGCCGCGCTCGTGCGGTTGGCCGGGACGCCGATCCGGGAGGTGAGGTCCACCTGCCCCGGCCGGTCGGCGCTGATGCGGGCGACGATGACGCCGTCCGCCGCGGTGGCGAAGTACTCGCGGGTGTACCTCACGTCGCCCGACCGGTAGGAGACCCCGGCGACGCCCCGGCCGATGTCCAGCTCCCGGCGGTAGTCGGTGACGGGCGCCGTCTGTTCGGGGAAGTCGAGCCGCAGGTCGCCGAAGCTCTGGTACGCCCCGAAGCGGCGGTGCCGGGGCGAGTCGGACACGTGGCCGAGCTTGTCGCGCACGTACTCCGGGGACACCTGGCCCTCGTCCCGGATCCGCTGCCTGACCTCTTCCAGCGCGCCGGGCCGGGGCTCGTCCCAGTTGCCGAAGTTGTAGCCGGAGACGCCAGGGCCGCCGGTCCACAGGGTCTTCTCGTTGAACTGGAGGCGCTCGGCCTCGACGCCGCCGAACACCGCCGCGCCCATGGCGCCGTTGCCGATCGGCAACGACCGCTGCTCCCAGCCGTCGTGCGAATCCGGCGCGGGCTCGTCGTACCAGAGAACGGACCCGGGGTCGGACCCGCGCGCCTCGGTGTGCGCGGCCGGGGCACCGGCTAACGGTGAGGGATCGACTGCGGCTGAGGGGACGGTGAGTGCCGCGCACAGCGCGAGCATGCTCAGTCCGGTCACGGTGCGTCTGCCCATCTGGCTACTCCCCACACCTGGATACATCGGAGGTGTTTCGGGAGTGTAGTCAGCGGACGGGGAACGGAATACCCCGGCGACGGGGTGAGATCGGATGTCTGCGCCTCTGGGCTGGCGTCTCCGATCCCGTGGGGATGGACCGGGGCCGGCGGCCGCGTGCACGGCTGGTTCCCGGAGGGCCTCGCTCGCGGACGTGTCGGCGGCTGGTGCGAGTTTCCCGCCGCCGCGGCGGGCGGGGTCAGGTTTCTTCGTCTTCGTCTGTGTCTTTTTCTTCGCCTTCCTCGCCGGCGAACCTGCTCGCCAGCAGCATGAGGCCCAGGCCGATCGCCACACCGCATACCGTCCACAGCACCCGGTAGCCCTCGACATGGTAGTTGGCACGCTGCGGAAGGCTGACCAGGATGAGCACTCCCGCGGCGACGGCCCCGCAGTAGAGCGCGTAGTTCCAGAGCCGGACCGCCACGGCGTGCATCAGCAGGACGATCGCGACCACTTCGAGCCCGCGGGTCACCGCGAACAGCTTGGTCCCGGTCTCACCGGCGGGCAGCAGGATCAGCAGCGAAGCCGCGGCGGCGCCGACCAGAGCGCCGACGAGGCGCTGCGCGGCGACGAGCGTGGGCTGCTCCAGACTCGGCTTCATCGCGATGACAGTCGCGACCGGGATCCAGTAGCCGTACGAGAGGTCCGGCCCGAAGGCGAGCGCGCAGGCCCCGGCCACGGCCGCCGCGCGGATCGCCGCAAACGTGATCACCGGCCAGGTCGGGCGCTGCTGCGAGGTGTCACCCGGCAGCTCCGGGACCGGCTGGGGCCGGTCCCCGCGGCCGCGGACCAGCCACTCGACGAACGTCACCGCCATCCAAAGCGCCGCTCCTCCCGCCCAGGCGAGCACCTGGGCCCAGATGTGGTTGGTGAGGCGAGCGTGGTGGTGGTGGAGCTGGAACGCGAGCGCGAGGGCGACGATGAACCAGATGTTGAGAAGCAGGGCGGTGGCGAGGCTGCGTACCTCGAACGCGACCGCCAGGCCGGCCACGAGTGTGACCCCGAAGGCCGCGAGCACCAGCCAGCCCCAGGCGTCTCCGCCGATGCCGAAGCCCAACGCGGTCACCCCCGCGCCGACCAGCGAGAAAGCGGAGACATGCACGGCGCGGTGCCGGTAGCTGCCGCCGGGGTCGTCCAGCGCGGCGAACAGCAGCCCGAACAGCGCGCTGAGCAGGTACTGCTCGTGGCCGATCGCCCAGAGGACCAGCATCGGCACCAGCGCGGCGTCCAGGAACACGATCGCCCGTGGCCAGTTGAGCCCCGCGGCGTCGAGCCTGAACACCTTCGACAGCTCTCTCGCGGCCTCCCCCCGGAGGACCGTGGCCGCTTTCGGAGTACTGGAACCCGCCATGACCGCCTCGCTCGTCTGGTCTCCGGAAATGCCGCTGCGGTCCCGCATTCTCCGGCCCTGCCGTGACCGCGGCGAAGAGACGCGCAGGCCAGGGCCACATAGGGCACGTCTACCAGTCGTACGGCGGATGCGCGGGCGCAGCGGGCGCACCGGCCACGGGCTGTCACGGAAGCACAGGGTCGCGGCTTGCATCCGGTGCTCGGCGCGGCGGCTCCGGCACCGGGGCCGCGGCCACAGCGCGGCTCCGTCCACCACGCAGCCCCGCTCGCCGACTGCCCGGGACCGCCGCTTTCGATGCTCGATCCGGGACGGGTGAACCTCCTGTTGCTGCCGGCTGCACGCCGTATTAGCGTGGTGTAGACGACGGTGTGTGGATACCGCGAAGCGCTGCGGCCATATCCGGTTCTTCCGCCGGTCGAGGAATCTCGCCCTTCTTCGGCGACTCACGCCAAGGGTCCCCGGGTGACAGGCGCTGGGAGGTCCGAAAATGACGAGTCAAGCCGGAGCACCCTGGGGAGATTCCGGCGCCGACGGGTCCCGCTATCTGCCCGTCGCCGAGCATGGTCTGATCGGTGATCTGCGCAGCGCCGCGCTGGTGGGCACGAACGGCACGATCGACTGGTACTGCTGTCCGCGCTTCGACGCGCCGAGTGTATTCGCCTCGCTTCTCGACGCCGAGCGCGGCGGGTCCTTCGAACTCGCGGCGGATGTCCCGACCCGGAGGAAGCAGTTCTACTTCCCCGATACGAATGTGCTGATCACCCGCTTCTCGGCGGACGACGGTGTCGGCGAGATCCAGGATTTCATGCCCATCGTCGACGACTCGCGCGAGGCCGACCGGCATCGGCTCATCCGCCGCGTGGTGTGCGTCCGCGGGTCGCTGCCTTTTCGTGCCCGGGTGGCACCCCGCTTCGCGTACGGGACGGAGCCGCACACGGTGCACGCGCAGCGCCGTCAGGTGGTCTTCGAATCGCCCTCACTGACCCTGGCGCTGACGTCGAGTGTCCCGCTCGAAGTCTCCGGCCCGGATGCGTGGTCGGTGTTCAAGCTGCACGAAGGCGAGTCAGCCGTCTTCGCGCTCGACCAGGTCGGCGGCGACGTCCTGCCCCGCCACTGCCCTGTGACCGAGGCCGAGGAGCAGTTCAACGCCACCGTGCGCTACTGGCGGCGGTGGCTGTCCCAGTCCCGCTACCGGGGCCGCTGGCGGGAGGTGGTGCACCGCTCCGCCCTCACCCTGAAGCTGCTGACCTACGCCCCGACCGGCGCCATCATCGCCGCGCCGACCACCAGCCTGCCCGAGCACATCGGCGGAGAGCGCAACTGGGACTACCGGTACGTGTGGATCCGTGACGCGGCGTTCTGCGTGTACGCACTGCTCAGGCTCGGCTTCACCGACGAGGCCAAGGCGTTCATGGGCTTCCTCTCCGAGCACGTCCGCCTCGAATCGGCCCAGGGGCCGGGACCCCTGCAGATCATGTACGGCATCGACGGGCGCCATGCCCTGTCCGAACGCGAGCTTCCGCACCTGGAGGGCTACCGGGGCTCGGCCCCCGTACGCGTCGGCAACGGCGCCGTCGACCAGCTCCAACTCGACATCTACGGGGCGCTCGTCGACTCCCTCTACCTCTACGACAAGTGGGGGCAGCCCGTCTCCAGCGCCTACTGGGACGGGATCAGCGCGCTGACCGACTGGGTGTGCGACAACTGGGACCAGCCCGACCAGGGGATCTGGGAGAGCCGCGGCGGACCGAGGAACTTCCTCTACTCACGGCTGATGTGCTGGGTGGCGATCGAACGGGCCATGCGCATGGCCCAGCACCGCGGACTGCCCGCAGACCTGGTGCGGTGGGGACGCTCCCGGGACGCGATCTACCGCCGGATCATGCACCACGGCTGGTCCACCGAGCGGAACGCCTTCGTCCAGTACGAGGACAGCCACCTCCTCGACGCATCCCTGCTGATGATGCCGCTCGCGAAGTTCGTCTCCCCCACCGACCCGAAGTGGCTCTCCACCCTCGACGCCCTGACCGAGGACCTGGTGTCCGACTCGCTGGTCTACCGCTACGACCCGATGATCAGCGCGGACGGGCTGCCGGGCGAGGAAGGCACGTTCTCGATCTGCTCGTTCTGGTACGTCGAGGCCCTGACCCGGGCGGGCCGCGTGGAAGAGGGCCGGCTCGCGTTCGAGAAGATGCTGACGTACGCCAACCACCTCGGTCTCTACGCCGAGGAGATCGGCCACACCGGGGAGCAACTCGGCAACTTCCCCCAGGCGTTCACCCACCTCGCCCTGATCAGCGCCGCCTTCAACCTCGACCGCACCCTGGGCTAGCCCCGTCCGGCACCTCGCGCCGTCCGAAGCTGGCGCAGGGTGTCCGCGACACCTGGGAGGAGGCCGGGCGGAACCGGTCGCTGGACCGGCCGATCGCGGTGCGGTGGCGGCGGTCGCAGCGGCCCGTCGCCAGCCGGCACGCAGCCGGCACGCCGGAGGGCCACGGCCACTCGCAGGTACGCCTCTGGCCCGTTCCCCGCACCGCCGCGGCCCAGGGCACCGCGAGCGAAGGCAGCATCCACGACTTGTTCGACGCCTATGTCGGGGTGGCCTCCGGCCGGGTCGTCGTCCTCGGCGGCCCGGGCAGCGGCAAGTCCGACGCGGCGCTCCTCACCGTGATCCGCGCCCTGGACGAACGGGACACGCTGCCCGAAGAAACGCGCTCCCGCTGCCCCGTGCCGGTGCTGCTGAGCATCGTCGGCTGGCAGAGCGGCGAGCCGTTGAACCACTGGCTGGCCCGCAGGGATCGCCGCCGACTACGCCGTCGGGCGCGAGGATGCCGGCAAGCTGGTCGACGGGGGCTGGATCGCGCTGTTCGTGGACGGCTTCGACGAGATGGACGAAGGACTGCGCAGAGAGGCCATCAGACAGCTCAACCGCGCCCGCTACCCCGTCCTGGTCTTCTCCCGCCCCGGCCAGTTCGCGGACGCGGTCGCCGACGGGCTCCTGAGCCAGGCCGTCGCCCTCGAACTGGTGCCGGTGGCGGCGCCCGACGCGGTCGACTTCCTGCGCGGCCTGGATCAGCCGCCGGAACGGCTGATCGCCCATCTGACGAACGAACCTGACAGCACCGTCTCGGCGGCGCTCACCAAGCCACTGACCCTGACGATGGTGCGCGACGCCTTCCCGCCGCGGCACCTCGCCGGCCTCGACGACATGCTCGCCCGGCACTTCTCCTCCCCGCGCGACGTCGAGGCGTACCTGCTCGACCGCCTGGTGACGATCCGCTACCAGGAGGACGAGACGGCCGCGTACCCACCGCCCGACGCCGAACGGTGGCTGACCAACCCCGCCCGCGCGATGGCGGGCAGCGGAACGTACAGCTTCGACTGGAGGCGCCTCCACCACGTCTGGGACCGGGTGTCCCCGTGGCCGCGCATCGCCGCAGCGGGCCTGCTGGGCCTGCTCGTCTCGGTGCCCGGCGGCCTGCTGGCCTTCGGCCCCGGCCACTACATCGCCTTCGACGGCCGGACGGGCGTGGGGTTCGGGGCGGTGCTCGGGCTCGTGGTGGGCACGTCGGTCGGTCTCACGGCGGGCCTCGTCTCCGAGCTGCGCGACCCCGTGCCCCGCCGGCGCCTGCGCCGCCGCTCCGCTACGGCGGGATCACGGTGGCGGGCCAACTGGGGCGCGGGGGCGCTGGTCGCCATCGTGATCGGGACGACGGTCGGGAACAACCGGTTCGGGGCGGCGGGGGCCGTCGGATCCGGCCTGCTCACGGAACCGCGGCCGCCCTCGCCGCCGGGCGGGTCGAGGCCGCGCCGGGGTGGACGTTCTGGGCCCGGTGGAAAGGCGTGTACCGCTGGCCGGTGCTGGCCGCGGGCGCTGTCGGCGGGATCTGCGTCGGCACGAACGCCTGGCTGGAGAACCCCGGCGATCTGGACCCCGGCTACGGCGCACTGAGCGGGTTCGGTTTCTCGATCGTCGTCGTCATCATGATCGGGGCCGCCCGCCCCTCTTCCGTCAAGAAGGCGGTCACCGACCCCCACACGTCATGGGTGCGGGAGCGCCGGTACGCGTTCGCGAGCGGGTCGGTCTTCGGCCTGGGGCTGGCGGTCGCCTTCGGCGCGGGCAACTTCCGCACCAAGGACGTCAGCGCGTCGACCATTCCCTTCGTCGCGCTCGGCAGCTTCGTGCCGTTCAGCGCCGCCGCCAACGTGACCATCTCCGACCACTGGCGGACCACGCTGCTCTTCCTCCAACTGCGGCTGCGCGGCACGTTCCCCCTGCTCGGCATGAGGTTCCTCCACGACGCGTACGAAGGGCGCCGCGTGCTCCGCGCCGAGGAGCCGCACTACCAGTTCCGGCACGCGACACTGCAGGACAGGCTCGCCCGCAAGCAGCAACCCACCGCGGCCCTCCAGTCGCCCCCCGGCCCCGGTCCAACGACCGACCACGTCGGCCGCACCCGGATCCTCCCCCACTCAACACCCCCCGCGAAGACCCGATCTGAGAACACCCCCGACGACGACCCACCCCATCGATCACCCGCTGCCGGGTGTCCGCCGGGGGCCGTCACACCGCCGGTACCGCGCCTCATGGATGTGCGCGTCGATCGTCAGGTCGGCGAAGGTGCGGAGGAACGCAGCGTCCGGTGCAGGTGCGGCGCTGCGCAGCGCGGGTACGGGCGATCGGATCCTCGAGTTCGAACGGCTTGGTTCGGCCGTCAGGTGCCGAGCGTGCTGATGCTCTCGGCCATCTCGTCGAGGAAGTTCTGTAACTCCGGTCCCGAGCCCGTGGACGCCAGCAGGAAACCGAAGAGCACCGCGACGATCGCGGGCCCCGTCTTGACCGAGCCGCTGCGCATCAGCACGATCAGGATGATCCCCGTCATCAGCACCACGGACAGTGAGATCGCCACGCCCTCATCACCCCTCAGTTCCCTCTTCGCCGCCCGGGCCACCCGCCGCCTGCGCACCCCGGCGGCGTATCCGAAGTCGTACGGCTTTCGATGTGTGTCGTACCGGGACCCGCCGGAAGGTGTCTCCGCGACCCGCACCCGTCCCCGATGGCCGGGACGGCTTCGGCCGCCCTTCGTCGGGCATCGGTGTCAGGCACCACGCTTGTCGGTGAGGACCGGCGTCCTGTCACCGGCCGGGGCCGCCGCGTGGGCCCGGCCGCCCGCCGGCGCACCGGCGGGGCCCTCGACGGAGACGTACGGCAGGATTCGGTCGATCGACTTGGGCAGATACCAGTTCCACTTCCCGAACAACTGCATGGCCGCCGGTACGAGGATCGTGCGCACCACCAGGGCATCGAGCAGGATGGCCACGGCCACGCCGAGCCCGAACTCGGCGATGATGCGCATGCCGACGAACACGAAGGCCGTGAACACGCAGATCATGATGATCGCGACAGCCGTGATGATCTGCCCGGTGGCGGCCTGGCCGCGCCGGACGGCGAGGTTGTTGTCGCCGGTGTGCAGCCATTCCTCGTGGATGCGGCTGACCAGGAACACCTCGTAGTCCATCGACAGCCCGAACAGGACGGCCAGCATCATCGGCGGCAGGAACGACTCCACCGGCCCGGCCGGGCCCGCGCCCAGGGCGGACGAGCCCCAGCCCCACTGGAAGACCGCGACCACGATGCCGAACCCGGCGCCGGCCGAGAGCAGGTTCATCACCGCCGCGGTGAGCGGGATGACGACGCTGCGGAAGGCGAGCATCAGCAGCAGGCATCCCAGGACGACGACGATGGTGACGAAGAGCGGCATCCTGCCGCTCAGTTCGGACGCGAAGTCCTTGTGCACGGCGGTCTGCCCGCCGACGTAGACGGTGAGCCCGTCCTTCTCGTGCGCGGGGATCACGCGGTCGCGCAGCGTGTCGATGAGGTCCGACGTCTGTTTCGACTGCGGGGATTCCGTGGGGATGACCTGCATGGTCCGCACCGTCGCGGCGGGTGTGGCCGGAGAGGTCCGTACCGACGACACACCCGGAACGGTCTCGATCTCCTGTCCCAGCCGGGTGAAGTCGGTCGCCGCCTGCGGGGACGGTACCTTCGCGACGAGTTGCAGCGGGCCGTTGTGTCCGGGGCCGAAGCCGTCGGCGAGCAGGTCGTATGCCTGACGCGTGGTGGTGTCGGACGGGTTGTTGCCGGCGTCGGAGGACCCGAGCCGCAGCGAGAAGAACGGGATCACCAGCACCACCATGACCACGGTCGCCATGATCGTCAGCGGCACCGGCCGCTTCTGCACGAATCCGGCCCACCGGGCCCACCCGCTGGAGACCTGGGCCTCGCTCGGCCCCTCACGCTCGAGCCGGGCGCGCTGGCGGCGGCTGAGCACCCGCATTCCGAACACCCCGAAGAGGGCCGGCAGCAGGGTCACGGTGACCGCGATGGCGAACGCCACCATGATCCCCGCCGACAGCCCGATCCCGGACAGGATGCCGAACCCGAGGATGAGCAGGCCGAGCATCGCGACCGCGACCGTACCGCCGGCGAAGACGACCGCCCGGCCGGAGGTGTTCATGGCCGCCACGGTCGCTTCCTGCGGGCTGAGCCCGGCCCGGATGCCGTTGCGGTAGCGGGCGACGATGAACAGCGCGTAGTCGATGCCGACGCCGAGACCGATGAACGCGGCGATGATCGGGGCGGTGCCGGGGACGCTCATCACCTGGGTGAGGAGGTCGATCGCGAAGATCGCGCTGCCCAGCGCGAGGACGGCGGCGATGAGGGGGATGGCCGTCGCCAGCAGGGACCCGAACGCCAACAGCATGACGATCGCCGCGGCCAGGATGCCGATCAGTTCGCTGCTCGACGTCGAGGGCTTGTCCAGCTCCCCGACCGCCTTCCCGCCGAACTCCACCTGCAGCGCGTCGCTGCGCAGCTCCGAGCCCAGGTCCATGACCTGCTGGATGTTCCCGGTGTCCAGGCTCTGGCTCTGCTCGGTGAAGGTGACCGTGGCGTAGGCGGTCTCGCCGTCACGGCTGATCTGCGCCGCCCCCCTCGGATCGAAAGGGCCGGCCACCGCGCCGACCTCGGGCACGTCGGCCACCTCGGCCAGCATCCTGTTCACGTCGGCCTTGACGGCCGGGTCGGTCAGCTTGCCGCCGGTCGCATGCAGCACGATGGTGCTCGTGTCGCCGGAGGTGCGCTTGGACTGCGACTCCAGCAGTTCCAGGGCCTTCGTCGATTCGGTGCCGGGAAGGGTGTACTTCTCCGTGAAGGAGGAGCCGCCCGCGGCCTGCACGCCTCCTGCCAGGATCGCCAGGAGCAGCAACCAGCCGCCGATGACGATGAACCGGTGCCGGAAGCACCACCGCGCGATCCCGCTCATCGGCTTCCGCCCGGGGTCTGATGGGTGTCGAAATGGAGCACAACTCTGCTTTCGTGACGAAGGTCGGGCTCAGCGCCTCACCGCGCTGCACGCTGCACGGTCCGCTCATCCGTGACCCGCGGACTTTTCTGCAGCTCGAAGCCTGCCTCCGCGGACGCCCCGGCGTCGTCAGGCCGGGGTCTGGTGCCGGCGTCCGGCCAGGGGGGTACCGGCCGCCGCCATACAGTCCTGGATGTACGCGCGGGTGCGACCCTGAGCCGACAGCCGCTCACCGCCGTGCGGCTGCCGTACGGGTCGGCGGGCCCGGCCGGGCGCGCGGCCTTGTACGGTGGCTGCCTGCGGTGCCCCTACCGACGTCCGCATCCGGAGGCCGGCGATGACGATTCGGGTGGTCGTGGCCGACGACCACATCCTCGTACGGGCCGGCTTCAGCGTGCTCGTCAACGCCGCGGAGGGGATGGAGGTCGTCGCCGAGACCAGCACCGGCCGCGACACCGTGGCGGCCGGCCGCCGGCACCTGCCCGACATCATCCTGATGGACGTCCGGATGCCCGACATGGACGGCATCGAGGCCACCAGGCAGCTACTCGGCGACCCGGCCACCGAGGCCATCCGGATCGTCATCCTCACCACCTTCGACCTCGACGAGTACGTGTTCGCCGCCCTCAAGGCCGGCGCCAGCGGCTTCCTCCTCAAAGACACCCCGCCCGAGCAGCTCCTCGCGGGAATCCGCACCGTCGCCGCCGGCGAGGCTCTCCTCGCGCCGAGCGTGACCCGGCGTCTCATTCGTGACTTCGTCAGCCGCCCGGCCCTCGACTCCGGCGTCTCGCCCACCCTTCTCGATCCGCTCACGGAGCGCGAGCGAGAGGTCCTCGTCCACGTGGCCGCGGGACACTCGAACGCCGACATCAGCGCACAGCTCCATATCAGCGTGGCCACCGTCAAGACCCACGTCAGCCGCCTGTTCAGCAAGCTGCAAGCGCACGACCGCGCCCAGCTCGTCGTCATGGCCTACGAGACCGGCCTCGTCGAGCAGGCCCGGCGACGGTGAAGCGCGGCCCGGCGCCGGGCCGCGGCGGGCTTCGGTAACGTCAGTTCAGGTCAGGATGCGTTTGCGAGGGCGCGGGCGGCGCGGACTCAGGTGGCGTCCCGGTGCCGGTCACGGGGCCGGACTCGCCCGTTCGCAGCAGCGCCTGGACCCGGAAACCGTCGCCGTGCGGGCCGGCGCGCAGACAGCCGTCGAACAGGGCTGCTCGCTCACGCATGCCGATCAGCCCGTGACCAGCCGCGGTGGCGGACCCGGCGGCGGAGCGGAGTGCGGGCTCCTTCCGGCGGTGCGGCTCGGAGGGGCCGCTGTCGGTGACGTCGACGACCACATCCTCGGCGCGGTATTCGATGCGGAGGGTGGCCCGGGTCCGCCCGGCATGGCGTACGACGTTGGTGAGGGCCTCCTGAACGATGCGATACGCCGACAGGTCCACTGCGGCGGGGAGCGGGCGGGCCGTACCGCGGACATCGAGGCGCAGGTCGACGCCGGCACTGCGGATCTGCTCGGCCAGCGCGGGCGTGTCGGCCAGTCCGGGGGTGGGAGTGAGCGCGGGGTCGACGGCGTCCTCGTGGCGCAGTACCTCGACGAGCAGCCGCATCTCGTGGAGGGCCTGGCGGGTGGTGGTCTCGACGATGCCGAGGGTCTCCGCCACCTGGGCCGGATCACTGTTCATGACCATGCGCGCGACACCGGCGCGGACCGCGATGAGGCTCATCGAGTGCGCGACGATGTCGTGCAGTTCGCGGGCGATGACCAGGCGTTCGTCGATGGCGGCCCGGCGGATGCGGGCGGCGTGCTGACGTTCGCGCTCGGCCTCTTGCTCGGCAGCGGCGGTGATCCTGTTCCGGCGCTCCCGGGCGGCAAGGCCGGCGAACCAGCCGACGCAGACGATCGCGACGTTGGCGATGAGCACGGCCTGCCAGCTCGGGGAGACCCGCCCGATGCCGACCCCGGCGGCCATCAGCAGGCCGGCGGCACCCGGGGGGACCCACCACCACACGTACTCCGCCGTTTTCGCGACGGTGTAGCCGGTGACGGCGACGCAGACCGACACCTGCGGCGCGCCGCCGAGCGCGGCGACCATGAAGGCACTGAGCGACGCCACGGCGAACGACAGGCGCGGAAAGAGCCGGCGGGCGGCGATGGGGAGAGCGGCGAACACGACGCCGACGGTCCGCAGCGCGGACTCGCCGCCGGCGCCATGGGGGGCGCCGGTCCGGGCGTCGGCCCAGAGCAGAGCGACGCACAGCAGGGCGGCGAGCGCGAAGTCGAGGAGGACCAGGGGGTGCGGTCGCCTCGTCAGAAATCGCTGAACCTGCCGTGCTTGAGCGTTGCCGGACACGCCCTCAGGCTACGCATAGGGAGAGTGCCGGTTCGTCAGGTCACGGTCGTGTTCACCGCATGCATCGCGGGCTGTACGCGGGGCGGGCAGTACACCTCTGGTCGCACCCGTCCCCCTCGACGCGGGGGACGTGCTCGCAGGTGCGGAGTGGAGCCAGTACGGTGCTGGCTCCACTCCGTGACGGGGGTGTCACTGGAACTGTGCGAAGAACCTCCAGATCTCTGCCTTGGTCCAGGTGGTGACGCCGCTTTCGTTGGTGGAGCCGTCGACCGGACCGGGTATGTGGCCGCCATCGAACGCGGCCCATTGGACGGGGTACCCGGCTCGGCAGCCCGCGTAGGTGGTGGTGATGTGCGTTCGGCTGCCCGGTGCGGGCTCGCGCGGGCTCTGGGAGGTGCAGCCGTTGGTGCCGACGAAGGTGTCGCGCAGGGACCGTCCTTGCGAGATGTTGAGGACGGAGTCGCCGATGCCGTGGATTCCGAAGTAGGCGATCGGCTGGGTGCCGCCGCTGCACCCGCTGATCTGGGCGCCGGAGATGACCGCGACGGCCCTGAAGACGTTCGCCCGGCTGCACGCGAGTGCATAGCTCATCCCGCCGCCCCAACTGAACCCGGTGGCGAAGCGCTGCGCCGTGTCGACGCAGAGGTCGCCCTCGATTCGCCGGATCATGTCGTCGACGAAAGCGACGTCCTCACCGCCCGAGTTGGCCCAGCCGTTTCCGAGGCCCTGGGGGGCGACGAGGATCGCGCTGTCGTCCGACTGTTCCTGCTGGCCGTAGTAGGACCAGGCGGTCCCGCTCGTTCCGCCCGAGGCGACGTCGCCGGCGGTTCCGCCCCGCCAGTGGAACGCGAAGATCAGCCGGTAGGGATGGCTGTTGTCGTAGCCGGCGGGGACCCTGAGGATGAAGCTGCGGCTCTTGCCGCCGCTTTGTATCGTGTGCGTACCGCTGGTCAGGGTCGGGGTGCTGCCGCATCCACCGTCGCCGCCACCGGACGACAGCTTGATCATCTGCCATTGCTGGTTGGCGCCGCCCCAGTCGGCGTACTGGACGACGTTGGCTCCGTCGGCGGTGGAACTGCCCTGCACCTCCACCGCCTTGCCGCTGTTGCGGTTGATCAGCCGGACATGGCCCGCGTCGGAGTCCGCCAGGCGGAACTGCTGATTGGCTCCGTTGTGGTCGGCCCACTGCTGGATCGCGGCACCGTCGGCGGTGGAGGTGCCGGACACGTCGAGGACCTTGCCCGAATGCCGGGCCTTGAGCCGGTAGAAGCCGCCGCCGGAGTCCACGAACTGCCACTGCTGGTTGGCTCCGTCGTGGCGCGTCCACTGGCTGACCCGCGCGCCGTCGGCGGTGGACACGCCGGAGACGTCCAGCGCCTTGCCGCTGTGGCGATTGACCAGGGCGTACCAGGCACCGGTGTCCACCGTCGCCGCCTCGGCGGGCGCCGGATTCGCCACGGCGAGCGTGCCGATCGCGAGGGCCGCCGCCACCAGGGCGGCGATCCGGGACCACCAGCGGTGTCTGCGTAAGGGGGCGGAGGAAGCCGCCGCACCGTAGGTCTTCATCGGTTCACCCTTCCTTCGAGCAGGTCCCCTCAGGTGCGGGTCCATCGCTGGTTGCTGCCGTTCGAGCAGGAGTAGAGCTGGATCGGGGAGCCGTTGGCGGTTCCGGAGGCGTCGAGGCAGAGGCCGGACTGGACGCCGACGATGGATCCGTCGGAGTTGAGGCGCCATTTCTGGTTGTCGCCGCCCCAGCAGCTATAGATCTGGACTTTGGTGCCGTTGCCGGTGCCGGCGGCGTCCAGGCACTTGTTGCCGTAGACCCTCAGCTCGCCGGCGTCGGTGGGGGCCCACTGCTGGTTGGTGCCGCCGTGGCAGTCCCATAGCTGGAGCTGGATGCCGTCGGTGGTACTGGCGTTCGGCACGTCCAGGCAGCGGCCCGAAGCGACGCCCTTGATCTGTCCGGAGTCCCCGGGCGGTGTGGTGGAGCCGCCGTTGAGGGCGTTGAGGACGGCCGTGTAGGCGGGCTTCTTGCTGCCGTCGCCGTTGAAGAGCAGCGGCGTGTCCTGCGCCCGCCAGGAGTCGGTGTCGCGCACACCCCAGACGGTGATGCCGAGGCAGCGCGGGACGGCCAGGCAGTCGTTGGTCACGTTGGCGTACGTCGTGGGCGAGGCGCCCTGGATGTCGAGTTCGGTGATGGCCACGTCGACGCCGAGGGCGGCGAAGCTCTGCAGGGTGGTGCGGAAGTTGCTGTTGTAGGGGCTGCCGCTGTTGAAGTGCGACTGGAAGCCGACGCAGTCGATCGGTACGCCGCGCTGCTTGAAGTCCCGGACCATCGAGTACACGGCCTGGGTCTTGGCCCAGGTCCAGTTCTCGATGTTGTAGTCGTTGTAGCAGAGCTTGGCGGCGGGGTCGGCGGCGCGCGCGGTGCGGAAGGCGACCTCGATCCAGTCGTTGCCGGTGCGCTGCAGGTTGGAGTCGCGCCGCGCTCCCGAGTTGCCGTCTGCGAACGCCTCGTTCACGACGTCCCACTGAGTGATCTTGCCCTTGTAGTGGCCCATCACGCCGTTGATGTGGTCGGTCATCGCCTGGCGCAGCGTGCTGCCGCTGAGGCTCTGCATCCAGCCGGGCTGCTGGGCGTGCCACGCCAGGGTGTGGCCGCGCACCTCCTTTCCGTTCTGCACCGCCCAGTTGTAGACGCGGTCACCGGCGGAGAAGTTGAACTGGCCCCGCTGCGGCTCGGTGGCGTCGATCTTCATCTCGTTCTCGGCCGTCACCGAGTTGAACTCGCGGTTGGCGATCGACGTGTACGCCGAGTCGCCCAGCCTGCCCGAGGCGATGGCGGTGCCGAAGTAACGGCCGCTCTGTGCCGCCGCGGCGCCGAGCGTGCTCTCGGCGGCGTGGGCGGGCGGGGGCGCGGCCAGCGTGGCGACCGCACCGAGGACGCAGGCGATCAGCGCCAGCAGCAGGCCGCGGACCTTTCGGCGGATGACGAGTCCGGGTAGGGCGTACGAGCCCATGGCTGTTCCTCCAAGGTAGAGATCACGGAAGGACTGAAGCGAAGGGGGAATGCGCCGTCGTCGCCCACTCGGCAGACGGACGGGGCCGGCCGCGATCGGACGGCACGGAATCACCGGACACCGCCGTCAGGTGACCGTGACCCTCGCCGCCGGCGGGGACGGCATCCGCCCGGCCGGCAAGGGACGTGCGGCGGGTGGCGGCGGTGTTTCGACAGAGGCATGGGGGTGCTCCGAAGCGGCTCAGCCGGGAGACCGGCACGCGGCGTCGCGTACCTCTCCGACTGCTCGGAGAGCCAGGACGCACTGGGCGGGCCTCACCGGTACGAAACGGGGTGGCGCAGATGCTTTGGTGCGCGGATCTGTCGTGCAGCGGTACGCGGAGATCTGCCGTTCAGCGCAGGTTGCTCAGCTCCGCCTCGTTCGACATCTCGAACTATGGTCAGCCCCTCAGACGAGGATGATTGAGGGACGACGGCGCATCGTCAACACTTCCGGCAGAAAAAGTTTCCGCTCCTGATTCGAAAATTTCGAAGCCCCGCCCCGCGGGACGTGAAGTGCCGCGGGGCGGGGCCGGGGCCGGTCAGTCCGTCGCGAAGGAGTGGACCGTGGTGGAGCGGTAGGTGTCGCCGGGGCGGAGGACCGTGCTGGGGAACGAGGGCTGGTTCGGCGAGTCGGGGAAGTGCTGGGTCTCCAGGCAGAAGCCGTCGCCCTGACGGTAGACCCGGCCCGAGGTGCCCGCGAAGGACCCGTCGAGGAAGTTGCCGCTGTAGAACTGCAGGCCGGGTTCGGTGGTCCTGATGGTCATCGTGCGGCCCGAGGACGGCTCCCGGACCGTGACGGCCTGCTCCGGGGCGCGGGTGATGCCCTTGTCCAGGACGAAGTTGTGGTCGATGCCCTTCCCGTACAGCAGTTGCTCGTGGTCGTCGCGCAGGTCCGCGCCGACCTCCTTCGGCCGGCGGAAGTCGAAGGGGGTGTGCGCGACCGGGGCCGGCTCGCCGGTGGGGATGAGGCCCTGGTCGACGGGGGTGTAGTGGGCTGCGGCGATCCTCATTTCGTGGCCGTAGACGTCGCCGCTGCCCTCGCCCGCGAGGTTGAAGTACACGTGGCTGGTGAGGTTCACGACCGTCGGCGCGGAGGTGGTGGCGGCGTAGTCGATCCGCCAGTCGCCCTCTGCGGTGAGGGTGTAGTCGACCCGGGTGGCCAGCGCGCCGGGGTAGCCCATCTCGCCGTCGCCGCTGACGTAGCGCAGGGTCAGGCCCACGCCCGCCGCGGAGGTGAACGGCTCGACGTCCCACACCCGTTTGTCGAAGCCCTTGTGGCCGCCGTGCAGACTGTGGTCCCCGTCGTTGAGCGGTAACTGGTACGTCCGGCCGTCGAGGGTGAAGCGGCCGCCGTCGATGCGGTTGCCGTAGCGGCCGATGAGCGCGCCGAAGTACGGGCTGAGGGCGACGTAGTCGTCGAGGTCGCCGAAGCCGAGCGACACGTTCGCGTACCCGCCGCGGCGGTCGGGCAGTTCCAGGGACTGCACGATGCCGCCGTAGGACAGCACCCGTATCCGGGTGCCGCCGTTGGCGAACGTCCAGCGGTCCACCCGGGTGCCGTCGGCCAGCCGGCCGAACGGCTCGCGGAAGGGCCGGGCCGGCCGGCCCGGGGTGTGCGCGGCCGCCGGGGCGGCGAGCCCGGCGGCGGCCAGGCCGCCGGCCGTGGCCGCCAGCATGGAGCGTCTGCTCGTGGTCGGGGTCATGCGGTCAACTCCTCGTCGGTGAACGTTCGGGATCGGGTCGTACGTGTCGGGGCCCGCGCCCCGCTGCGCGCTCGTTCCGGATGCCGCGGCCCACCGGCGCCGGCAGCACCGGCCCCGCGTTCGGGCGCGCGTCGAGCACGCCCGTGGTGACGAGGACGGGGAAGGCGACTTGCCTGTCCTTCACTCCCGGCCCCGCCAGGACCCGGCAGCGGCGACGGCGCGCTGGGACTCAGCCCTCGGGGTTCCTCTTCTCCCAGCCCTCCGCCCACAGGTCGAAGTGCGCCCGCTGCTGGGGGAACTCCGCCGCCGCGTCGGTGTCCAGCTCTACTCCCAGGCCCGGCGCCTCGGAGCGCGTGAAGTAGCCGTCGACCACCTCGGGCGCGCCCTTGACCACTTTCTTGATCTCCGCGTCGGCGAAGTCGTTGAAGTGCTCCAGGACCTTGAAGTTCGGGGTGGAGAAACCGACTTGGAGGGAGGCCGCGGTCAGCACCGGGCCCCCGACGTTGTGCGGCGCGAGCAGGACGTAGTGGGTCTCGGCGGTGGCGGCGAGTTTGCGCGTCTCCAGGATGCCGCCGACGTGCCCCACGTCCGGCTGCACGATGTCCGCGGCCTGGCTCTCGAAGAGTTCCCGGAACTCGATCCGGTCGTGGATCCGCTCCCCGGTCGCCACCGGTATGTCCACCCGCCCGGCCACCTTCGACAGCGCCTTGAGGTTCTCCGGCGGCACCGGCTCCTCCAGCCACGCCGGCCGGAACGGCGCCAGCTCCCGCGCCAGCCGCACCGCCGTGGCCGGGGAGAAGCGGCCGTGCATCTCCAGCATCAGCTCCGTCTCGTCGCCGACGGCGTCGCGCACGGCCTCGATCAGGGAGACCGCGTAGCGGGACTCGGCGTGGTCCAGCTCGAAGCGGCCCGCGCCGAACGGGTCGATCTTCAGCGCCCGGTAGCCGCGCTCGACCACCCGCCGGGCGGCCTCGTGGTACGCCTCGGGCGTGCGCTCGGTGGTGTACCAGCCGTTGGCGTACGCCTTGACCCGGTCGGTCACCGCCCCGCCGAGCAACTGCCACACCGGCACGCCAAGCGCCTTGCCCTTGATGTCCCAGCAGGCCGTCTCCACGCACGCGATCCCCGACATCACGATCTCGCCGGCCCGGCCGAAGTCGCCGTACTTCATCCGGCGGACGAGATCCTCGATCGCGAACGGGTCGGAGCCCGCGACGTGGTTCACCTCCGCTTCGCGGAGATAGCCGACCAGGGCGTCGGTGCGGCCCAGCATCCGGGTCTCGCCGACCCCGGTCAGGCCGGCGTCGGTGTGCACCTGGACGTAGGTCAGGTTCCGCCAGGGGGTACCGACGACATGCGTGCTGATTCCCGTGATGCGCACGGCTGATGACTCCTTCGTCCGTTCGAAATTTCGGCACATGTTCGAAATACGGGCGAGACAGTAAGGAGGTGCGCGTCGGCTGTCAACGGTCGGCGCACGGCGAACTCGCAGACCGGCCGAAAGCGCGGGCGGACCACACGGTCTGCCACTCCACCGCGTGCCGAACCTCCTGCGGTGCGCACCCTGCCGCGGTGCACGGGCCGGCGATCCGGTCGTACGGTGCCGGGCCGGCCGTCCGGAGCGGCGGCACGAAGGCCGAGTCCGCCAACCGCGCGAGCCGTACGGTCCGCTGGGACCGATCCGGAAGCCCTCGGAGGCCCAGCGCGCGGAATCGGGCCGCGTCGGTGCGGCCGCGTTTCAGGTGCTGGAGCGTGCGACAAGGCGGGTGGGGAGGATCAGGAAGCTGGGCTCCTCGCCGGCGATACGCGCGACCAGAATGCGCGCCATCTCGTTGCCGAGTGCCTGGATCGGCTGGTGCACCGTGCTCAGCGGCGGTTCGGCGATCTGCGCGATGCCGAGGTCGTCGAAGCCCACGACCGCGACGTCACGGGGCACCGCTCGCCCCGCGCGGCGCAGAGTACGCAGGGCGCCGGCCGCCATGTTGTCGTTGGCGGCGAACACTCCGTCCACATCCGGCTGCCGCTTCAGGAGCGCCGCCATGGCGGCCGCGCCGCTGGGTTCGGTGAAGTCCCCGTGTTCCGGGGGGAAAGGCCGCAGGCCGGCGAGGATCAGGGCCTCCCGGTAGCCGCGATGGCGCGCACGGCTCGCCTCGGTGTCCGGCAGTCCGCAGATCATGCCCACGCGCCTCCGCCCGCGGGCGAGCAGGTGCTCTGTCGCCTGGCGGGCGCCACCGGCGTTGTCGACGTCCGCGTACCACGGCGCCTCGAAACCCGCCGGACGTCCCCCGAAGACAACGGGGACCTCTGCCTCACGGGCGATGTCGAGCACCGGGTCGTTCTCCCGGACGGCCATGAGCATGGCGCCGTCGACGCCCCGGGCGCGCAGGAGTTCGGCCAGTCGCCGCCGGCTGCGATCACTTGCCGCGAGGCACAGCATCAGGTGCAGGTCCGCCTCCTCCAGGGCGGCGGAGGCGCCGACGATCACCCTGGCGAAGAACGGGTCCGCGAAGATCGACGGCGCCTCGCCCGAGATGACGAGCGCGACCGCGCCTCTCTGGCGGGTGGCCAGCGCCCGCGCCGTCGTGTTCGGCACGTAGTCGAGTTCCCTGATGGCCCGTAGGACCGCCGCCCGCTTCGCGGGGCTGACATGGGGCGCGTTGTTGAGCACCCGGGAGGCCGCCGAGCGGGAGACGCCGGCGCGCGCGGCCACCTCGTCGAGCGTGGGCTGCCGGCGCGGCACGTCTGTCATGGATCCCGGGCCCTCTCCGAGCCGTGGTCGTCAGGATGTCCCCCACAGGCCGGGAGCGCTTCCAGTCCTGGGACCTTAACGACTCCCCGCCCTCTGGTGAAGAGTGGCGGCGCGCCAACCCTTGACAGGTTCCCATCAGCGCCCACACTCTGACCGGAAGCACCTGCGAATCTCTGCCACAAAATGGGAGCGCTCCCAAGACCGCCGCTCCCGTGCGCCACTCGTGCTCGGAGTGCGGCAGCCCGACATCGCCGCACCGTCATGCCGCGGGCCCCGGACGAAAGCCTCGCGGCGTTCCCCTTCATGAATGAGGTTCACCCATGCGCAAACTCATACGCGGGGCGGTGGCAGCACTCCTCGCGCTGCCGCTTTTCCTGGCGTCGTCACCATCCGCGCAGGCGGCGCCCACCCCGCTCGCCATGACCAGCGGCTTCTACGTCGACCCGAACTCCAGCCCCGCGGCCTGGTCGGCCGCCAACCCCGGAGACGGCCGGGCCGCCGCGATCCGCAACTCCATCGCCGGCACCCCCATGGCCCGCTGGTTCGGTTCCTGGAGCGGCGACATCGGCTCCGCGGTCGGCTCCTACACCGGGGCCGCCCAGGCGGCCGACAAGCTGCCGCTCCTCGTCGCGTACAACATGTACGGCCGTGACGCGTGCGGCGGGCACTCCGGCGGTGGCGCCGCGTCCCCGTCCGAGTACGCCAGGTGGATCGATTCCTTCGCCCGCGCAATCGGCAGCCGCCCCGCCGTCGTCGTCCTGGAACCCGACGCCCTCGGCGACTACAACTGCATGTCCCAGGCGCAGATCATCGAGCGGCAGACCATGCTCACCAACGCCCTCTCGCGGTTCCGGTCCGCCGCACCGAACGCCTGGGTCTATCTCGACGCGGGCAACCCCCGCTGGGTCGACGCCGCCACCATGGCCGAGCGTCTGCACGCCTCCGGAGTCAGCCTCGCCAGGGGCTTCTCCCTCAACGTCTCGAACTACTACCCCACCTCGGAGAACGTGTCCTACGCCGGCGGCGTCAACCAGGCACTGAGCCAGCGGCACGGCTACAGCAAGCCGTTCGTCGTGGACACCAGCCGAAACGGCAACGGCTCGAACGGCGAGTGGTGCAACCCCGGCGGACGCAGGATCGGCACCCCCACCCAGCAGGGAGGCGGCGCCGAGATGCTCCTGTGGATCAAGACACCCGGGGAGTCCGACGGCAACTGCGGTGTCGGATCCGGCTCCACCGCCGGGCAGTTCCTGCCCGAGGTCGCCTACAAGATGATCTTCGGCTACTGACACCCGGCGCCGGGCGGGACTCCCGGGCTGTGCACGGGTCCGCCCGCCCGGGCCGACGCCACCCGCCGAACACCGGACAGCCGCAACCCATCGCCTGTCCCGCGGCCAGCGGGATCCCGCGGGACGGGCACGGCGAACACCACGGGCAGGGGCACCGAGCGGGCGGGCGCGGGCTTCTCGGGTAGCCGGATCTGGCTGCGCGCCCGCGCCGACATCCGGCCGGGGAGCGGGCGGCAGGCCCAGTTCTCGTACAGCACGGACGGCAGCGGCTTCAGCCCGCTCGGGCCGGCCTTCACGCTCGACAACGCCTGGCAGTTCTTCATGGGCTACCGCTACGCCGTCTTCAACCACGCCACCAAAGCGCTCGGAGGGAGCGTGCGGGTGGCGCGATTCGAGTTGGCAACCCCGTGACCCCGGGGCACGGAGGCAACGAAGGCAACGGAGGCACGCCACAAGGGGGGTTCACGGATGTGATCGGAGTTCTCTGGACTGACAAGCCGGGAACGATTTGGTAAGACGGGTTCATGTCAATGAATCGACGATCGTTCATGGGCGCGGTCGCGGCGGGCGCGGCCCTGGGACCGAACGCGGCCACGGCCGCGGGGGCACTGGACCGGAAGGGCGCCCTCATCGGTCCAGCCGGGCCGCGGGGCGACGATGACGACGGCTCCGATATGTGGCTCCGCTACGTGCCCGTCCGCGATCCGCACCTGCTCAGGCAGTACCGGCGGCAGGTGACCGCCGTCGTCGTGGAGAACGCCGACCGGAACGCTTCGTACCGCCACACACCGGACCTGAGCATGGCTCCGGGATCGACCGAGCGGCTGATGGCATCCACCCTGGAAGCGGCGAGGGAGGAGCTGGTCCGGGGCCTGAGCGGGCTGCTGGACCGGCCGGTACGGGCACTGCCGCGGCCGGGGGCCGTCCCGCCCGACGGCGCCGTCGTCGTGGGGACCCCGGAGAGTTCACCAGCCGTGCGCCGGTTCCTGCCGGCCGGCGAACTGGAGGGCGTGGGCCGGGACGGCTTCGTCATCAAGTCGGTCTCCCAGGGGCGCCGGGCGTTCACCCTCATCGGGGCCACGACCGAAGTGGGCGCACTGTACGGCGCGTTCGCCTTCCTGCGGCGTGTGCAGACGCACAAGCCGATCACGGGACTGGCGCTCACCGACACCCCGAAGATCGCCAACCGCCATCTGAACTACTGGGACACCGAGCGCCTCTACGCCGGCAACGACGAGCAGGGAACGGGCGGGCTGCACGGCGAGAACGGCGCGATCTTCAACTTCGCCGCGACCGGCGCCAGCGCCCCGCTGAACCTGCCGGCCGTCCTCGACCGCTACCTCGTGGCGGCGCGGGCGATGGCTTCCGTCGGGATCAACGGGATCACCATCAACAACGTCAACGCCGACAACTCCTACCTCACCCCCGCGTACATCGCCCAGGAGGCCGCGCTCGCCGACGCGCTGCGGCCGTACGGAATCAGGCTCGCCCTCTCCATCCGCTACGCGGCTCCCATGGACGGCCGCTTCGCACCGGACACGCTCACCGAGGAGCAGATGGCGCCCACGGACCCCGGCTTCCGGGCCTGGTGGACCCGCAGGGCCCGGCGGATCCAGGAATCCATACCCGACTTCCTCGGGTTCACCGTGAAGGCCAACTCCGAGGGCCAGCCGGGCCCCCAGGACTTCGGCTACGACCACGGAGACGGCGCCAACGGCATGGCGACCGCCGTGGCACCTCTCGGCCTGAAGATCTACTGGCGGACCTTCGTCTACAACCCCGACGTCGACAGCGACCGGCTGAAGCGCGCCTACCTGGAGTTCGGTCACATCGACGACGAGGCCCAGCCCGACGGAACCACCGGCCGATTCCTGGACAACGTGTTCCTCCAGACCAAGAACGGCCCCCTGGACTTCCAGGCCAGGGAGCCCGTCCACCCGATGTTCGGCCGGATGGAGAACACCAACCAGGCCCTGGAGCTCCAGATCACCCAGGAGTACACCGGCCAGAACCGGATGCTCTGCTTCCTGGCTCCCATGTGGGAGGAGATCCTCAAGACCGACACCCACGCCACGGACGCGCGGGGCCGGCCCCTCGACAGGCGCCTGGTCGGCCACGTCGTGGACGGAACGGCCCAGGGGCACTCGGACACCGCCGTCGTCGGCGTGGCCAACCTGGGCAACGCCGACAACCTGACCGGACACCACTTCTCCCAGGCGAACCTGTACGCCTTCGGCCGCCAGTCCTGGGACTGGACCGCGGACTCCGCGGACATCGCCGTCGACTGGGTGCGGATGACCTGGAGCAACAGCCGGAACGTCGTCGACGCGATCGTCTCCATGATGATGGGCTCCTGGGAAGCGCTGGTGAGCTACCAGACCCCCCTCGGGATCGCACACCAATTCACCGCCGACGTGCACTACGGCCCCGGCCCCTCGGAAGCACATCTCCCGCGCGAGGACTGGAACCCCGTCTATTACAACAAGGCGGACAGCGTCGGCCTCGGCTACGACCGCTCCCCCTCCGGAAGCGACTTCACCGCCCAGTACTCCCCCACCCTTCAAGCGGCCTACGGAGACATCGGCACCGTCCCCGAGAACCTCATGATGTGGTTCCACCACGTGCCCTGGGACCGCCCCATGAGCAGCGGCAGGATCTTCTGGGACGAACTCGTCCACCACTACTACTCGGGCGTC
Organism: Streptomyces sp. NPDC004134; assembly: GCF_042874195.1. NCBI lineage: Bacteria > Bacillati > Actinomycetota > Actinomycetes > Kitasatosporales > Streptomycetaceae > Streptomyces > Streptomyces sp. NPDC004134. The sequence goes on from NZ_JBIAMS010000009.1 coordinate 119,757, forward strand.
CGGTACGTCAGCGGCATGCGCCGGACCTGGGATTCCCTGGAACCCTGGATCGACGCGCGCCGGTTCGCCGAGGTCAGGGCCAAGCTGGCGCTCCACGAGACGGACGCGGCCGACTGGCGGGACACCTGCGTGGGTTACTGGCAGCGGTTCAGCGGCAGGGACGTCCGCGTACCGGGCTGAACCGCGCCCGGCCGCGTGTACGGGACGAACGGTGGGATCAGGCACGGGCCCGGGCCAGGTGCGGGTTGTCCGCGAGGTCCAGCACGGTCTTGCCGCGGGCGCGCTTCGCGTCGAAGCGGCGGTGGGCGTCGGAGATCCGCGGGAACGGGATGGCCTCCACCGGGAGCACCAGCGAGCCGTCCGCGACGCGCGCCAGCAGTTCGTCCATCTGCTCCGTGAGGTAACGGGCCTGCACGAGCGGGATGCCGTACGGGACGGTCGACGGCACCAGCGTGATCGCCTGCCCGCCCGCGCTCCGCACGGCGGCCGCGTACCGGCCGGCCTCAGGGGAACCGGCGAGGTCGATGGACGCGGTCACCGTGCGCTCGCCGGCCGCCGCGGCCAGCGCACGGTCCAGGGCCTGCCCGTAGACCACCGGGACGGCGCCCAACCCGCGCACGTACTCCTGGTTGGCGGCACTCGCCGTGCCGATCACGTGCAGCCCGCGGGCGACCGCGAGCTGCACGAGCACGGTGCCCACACCGCCGGCGGCGCCGTGGACCACCACGGTGTCGCCGGCCGGAAGGTCCAGCGCGTTCAGGGCGGTGAGCGCGGTCTGGCCCACGCCGCTCAGGCCGCCGGCGAGGTCCCAGCCGATGTCAGCGGGCTTGAGCCGGAGCCGCGCGGGGTCGGTGAGCACCAGGTCGGCGTCCGCGCCGGAGACCAGCCAGCCGATGACCTCGTCACCGCGCCGGTAGTCCTGGCTCGCCGAGGCGAGGACGACCCCGGCGAACTCCACACCGAGCAGCAACGGGGTGGGGCCCCCGTAGACGCCGGCCCGGCGCTGGGCGTCGACCGGGTTCAGCCCGCCTGTCCGGACCGCCACGAGCACCTGGCCGGGCCCGGGCTCCGGGTAGTCGTGCTCCTCGATGGTGATGACCTCCGGCGGACCGAAGGACCGTGCGACGGCGATACGTCCGGTGTAGCTCATGGCTCCGGCCTCTCCTCGGGGGCGGGATCTCCGCCGGCTCGATGTATCTGTAAACACAGATATCTTGCCGGTCATTCCCGGGGTCCGTGCCACCGCCTGCCACACCCGTCACCTGTCGGGCCGTCACTTGCGCGGGAGGGCCTCCTCGGACGTGACCACACCTTCGGCCTCCTCGAAACGCCGCGTGAACTCCAGCAGGGGCGCGACCTCCTCCGGGCGCACCAGGGGTGCGAACTGCTCCAGGAGGTCCTGCCGGTGAGCCGCCCCGGCCCGCCGGCTCAGCCGCAGGCCGTCCGGCGTGAGCGCGATGAGAACCACGCGGGCGTCCTCGGGATAGGGGGCGCGCGCGACGAGCCCGCGCTCGACGAGGCGGCTGAAGAGGTTGGAGGCGGAGCCGGAGCTGTACGCCATCTGCGCGGCGAGCCGGGTGGCCCGCATCCGGTGGTCCGGGGCCTCCCGGAGCACGCCGAGGACCTCGAACTCGGCCGCCGTCAGGTCGAAGTCCTTCTTGAGCCGTGCCGTCAGCCGCAGCCACATGGAACGCTGGGCGTACAGCATGCTGCGCCAGATGCGCTCGCGGTCCCATCCGTCATCGGCGCCCTCGTCGGTCATGCTCTCCTCACCACTCACCACTCACCACTCACCACTCACCACTCGCCGGATACGTCGTACGCCGTCGACGAGCGGGCCTGTCCGATCACTCCGGAGCGGCGAGGCACGCCTCGTCGCGACGGCCGGTGCCCGAGTACGAGGATCGCGAACAGGGCACCGCCGGCCGCCCGCGTGCCCGTCGCTCCGCGCATCGCCCAGAGCCTAGTCTCGCGTTTTCACGGGGCGGGCCGTCCACCCGGTGAAAACGCGAGGCTGGTTCCGGTCAACTGCATGAGCCTCCCGACGGCAGCGGCAGCTCTCTACGTACCCACTGCGCGTCGGTCGACGGCGCGGCCGTAGCGACGATCCGGGGTGCTCCGAGGGTGGCGGCACGGCCGCGGCGCGAGGTGGGTGGGCCGCGCGCCGCGGCTGTTCCCGCGTCAGAGGTGCGGGGTCATGCGCTGCAGGAGACGGTGGGCCAGTTCCAGTTGCCGTTGGCCTGGATGGTCACGCCCCAGTTGTTGCCGCTGCCGTTGGGCCTGGCGACGAGTGTCTGGCTGTCGGGATAGCTGGCGCTGATGTTCCAGGTCGCGATGATCTTCGCGGGCGACGGGACGTTCATCCTGACGGTCCAGTTGCCGGCGCCGGACGTCGCGACGTTCAGGTTGTACCGGTCGCTCCACCTCTCCCCCGCGGACAGCGTCGAGGTGCAGGCGCCCGGTTCGCCGGGATCGCCGCCGCCGGTACCGTCCAGCGTGATGTTGGAGCTGCCGCTGCTCTGGTAGCCCTCGGTTGCCATGATCATGTAGTAGTTGAAGCTGCCGAGGTTCATCCCGGCGCGGGACCAGGCGTCGAAGTGGTTGCCGGTGTTGATGGTGCCGCCCGTGCGCCTGCCCCGGTTGACGCTCCAGTACTGCGGGAAGGTCTGGTTGCCCTCGACGGACGGGGCGTTGTAGCGCATCGTCCGGTAGAGGTCGTAGGTGACGCCGTCGCTGGTCACCGAGCCCCGGTTCTCGCCGGTGGGCCGGTAGGTGCCGTAGCTGTCGACGATGTAGTACTCGACGAGCGGGTTCGAGGTCCAGCCGTAGAGGCAGAGGTAGCCGTTGCCGGACGGGCTGAAGCTGCCGGAGTAGTTCACGCTGCGGCGGCTGCCGTTGCTCCAGCCCTTGCCGCAGACGAAGTTGCCGGTGTTGCGCCACGAGGTGCTGTAGTTGCCGCCGGACCCCATGGTCATGGAGACCGTGTTCTGGCTGTCCGTCCAGAACGAGTAGTAGTAACCGTTGTGCGTTCCGGTCTGGTTGGTGGTGACGGTCTGCGCGTGCGCCGTGCCCGGCAGCAGCAGCGGCGATGCGGCCACGGCCAGTGTGCCGGCGCCGCCGACGACGAATCGTCTTCGGCTGAGCGAGCGGGCGGGATCGTGGTGCTTGTCCATGCTTCCTCCTCGACAAGGGCTGGAGAGGGGCAGGCAGCGTGATGAGACGCGACGAACACGTCGGCGGGATGCGGCTGGTCGTCCTACGGCCCCGGACCGGTGGGCCTCGTCCCGGTGGCGACGCGAACCGACGGTGGCGAGCACCTGTCGATGCCATGACAGTTTCGTCAGGGTGTGCCACGCCGTCAATAGTTTCTGCCCGTCCAGCGCAAATTTCGCTCGGTCCTCAACTCGCCATCCAAGCAGCTCACTTGCGACCCAGACCGGGAACCTCCGGTGAGCTGGGACGAAGACATGGGCGGACGTCACGCGTCCAGCTACCCGAAAGTTTCGACAACGGCGTGGATCTCCGCCGTCCCGCCTCCCGTCACCAGCGATGTTCGATCCTTCGTACATCATTCGGAACATCCTGTGCGCGAACCCACGGGCCCGGCAGCCGGCCACGACGGCACCGGGCGCTCGACCGGGAACCGCTCGACCGGCTTGAACTGCGGCAAGCCACCCGCCATCGCGGCCGAAAATTTCTGCTCAACTGACGAATCATGCGGGGAGGGTTGACGCCGCCCGCCGGTTCCCTATCATCCAGGTTGCTCAATATCTCGGTCGTTGTTCGAGATTGCGAACAGATCGACCTGACCCTGACGCGCATCCGCACCGCAACGGCAGCCGCCGTCGAACCGGACCGGCGAGCCCCGGTCAGCCCGGTGCGCCAGGGCCGCTTTGAACCGCACCGGACGACCCGTCCGGACAGCCTCGGACGGGGCCGACCGGAACCGCTCGCTCAAGGATGAGGAGGTCCCCATGCGCAGACGAAGTTCCAGCCGCAGACACCCGTTGGTGGTACTCGCCACCGCGGTCGCGGTCCTGATCGCGCTGGCGCCGGCGATCGGCGCCGGCCCGGCTCAGGCGGCAAGCAGCGGCGCCTTGCGCAGCGTTGCGTCCAGCCGGTGCCTCGACGTGTCGAACGCCAGCCAGACCGACGGCGCGTACCTGCAGATCTGGGACTGCTCGGGCGGGACCAACCAGCAGTGGACGCACACGGACGCCAACCAGCTCACCGTGTACGGAAACAAGTGCCTGGACGTTCCCGGCCATGCCACCACGCCCGGTACGCGGGTACAGATCTGGTCCTGCAGCGGCGGTGCCAACCAGCAGTGGCGGGTGAACTCCGACGGCACCGTCGTCGGCGTGGAGTCCGGGCTGTGCCTGGACGTCACCGGCGGTGCCACGGCCAACGGCACGGCGGTCGCGCTCTGGACGTGCAACGGCGGCAACAACCAGAAGTGGACCGGCCTGTCCGGGACGCCCGGTGGCGAGTGCGCTCTTCCGTCGACGTACCGGTGGTCGTCGACGGGCGTGCTGGCGCAGCCCGCGAACGGATGGGCCGCGCTCAAGGACTTCACCAGCGTGATGCACAACGGCAGGCACCTGGTCTACGGGACGACCGCCGGAGGGTCGTACGGCTCGATGGCGTTCAGTCCCTTCACGAACTGGTCGGACATGGCCTCGGCCGGCCAGAACGGGATGAACCAGGCCGCGGTGGCACCCACCCTGTTCTACTTCGCGCCCAGGAACGTCTGGGTGCTGGCGTACCAGTGGGGCTCGTGGCCCTTCATCTACCGCACGTCGAGCGACCCCACCAACCCCAACGGCTGGTCCTCGCCGCAGCCGTTGTTCACCGGCAGCATCTCCGGCTCCGGCACCGGCCCGATCGACCAGACGCTGATCGGCGACGGCCAGAACATGTACCTGTTCTTCGCCGGTGACAACGGCAAGATCTACCGCGCGAGCATGCCGATCGGGAACTTCCCGGGCAACTTCGGCTCGTCGTACACGACGATCATGAGCGACTCGACGAACAACCTGTTCGAGGGCGTGCAGGTCTACAAGGTCCAGGGCCAGAACCAGTACCTCATGATCGTCGAGGCGATCGGTGCGAACGGGCGGTACTTCCGCTCGTTCACGTCCTCCAGCCTCGGCGGTTCGTGGACCCCGCAGGCCACGAGCGAGAGCAACCCCTTCGCGGGCAAGGCCAACAGCGGTGCCACCTGGACCAATGACATCAGCCACGGCGACCTGGTCCGCAACAACCCCGACCAGACCATGACCATCGACCCCTGCAACCTGCAGTTCCTCTACCAGGGCAAGTCCCCCAACGCGGGCGGCCCCTACGACCAGCTTCCCTGGCGGCCGGGCGTCCTCACCCTGCAGCGCTGACCCGCCCGGTCCGCGGTGATCACGATGCGCCGCGGACACCGGCGGGCCTGGACTCACCATGGCGAGGAACCCCGGCCGCACGTCGGCCGGGGTTCCTCTTCCGGACCTCCGGTCCGGGATCAGCCATCGGCCGGGGCACGCGGGCCCGGCGGTGCCGTCGACGCGCGTGCGACCAGTTCCGTGGCGAGTTCGATGTGGTGGGACTCCACCTTCTCGCCGTTGGCCAGGCGGAGGGCGGTGCGCAGGGCGACGCCGCCCATCTCCCGCAGCGGCTGGCGTACGGTCGTCAGCGGCGGCGACGCCGTCCGGGCCAGGAGCGTGTCGTCGAAGCCGACCACGCTCAGGTCCTCCGGGATGCGCAGGCCACGGGTGCGGGCGGCCTCGATGACGCCGAGGGCGATCTCGTCGTTCCCCGCGAACACCGCCGTCGGTTGCTCTTCGAGGTCCAGCAGTGCCGCGGCGCCGGCCAGGCCGGCCTGGAAGGTGAATTCCCCGGTCCTGACGTAGGCGGGGGGCACGGGCGCTCCCGCCGCCTCCATGGCGGCGCGGTAGCCGTGCACGCGGGCCTGGTTGCACGCGGCCGTGGCCGGCCCGCCGAGGTGGGCGACGCGGCGGTGGCCGAGGGAGAGCAGGTGCTGGGTCGCGGCCAGGCCGCCGGCGAAGTTGGTGGCTCCTACGCTGTTGACCCGGTGGTGCGGCAGGTGCAGCGGGTCGAGCACGACCGCGGGGAGCCCTGCGCGGGCCAGCGCTTTCAGGTGCGCTTCGGTGTAGACGCTGGTGACCCCGATGAGGGCGCGGCGGCCGGCTGTGACCAGGTCCCGGGCCCAGTGCGGGGCTTGGGACGACGTGCCGATCACCACCGAGGCCCCCAGCTCGGCGGCCGCGTCGACGATGCCTTCCACCGCCTCGGCCACGTACGGCCTCAGGCCGCCCGCGAACTGCACTTCGATGGTCGGGCTCTGCGGGCCCTCGGTGTGGCGGAACACGGGCGCGAAGTAGTCGTGCCGGTGCAGCAGTTCCAGGACCCGGGCGCGCGTCTGAGGCGCTACGTCGCTTCGGTCGTTGACCACCTTGGACACGGTCGCGACCGAGACCCCCGCCGCCCGGGCGATGGTCGCCAGCGTCGTGCGCCTAGCGTCCGTCGGCATCGGCTCCCCCCTGCTGTCCGTCCACCGGCGTCGTGAGCCGCCGGTCGTGGCCGACCACACGGGTGGCGCCGGTCAACCGTACGGCAACCCGGCAGGGGAGATCCGCCGCGGAGGTGCCGAGGAGCACCTCGACCTTCCCGGGTTCGACGATCCGCCGCAGGTCCCGGCCGGTGAACGCGGTCCGGTCGGCATGCACGTGGAACCGGACCCGCGCGCTCGCGCCCGGCTCCAGCCGGACCTGGGCGAAGCCGGCCAACTGCCGGGCCGGCCGGGTCACCTGGGCGACGGGGTCGCGCAGATACAACTGGACGACCTCGTGGCCGGTCCTGGCACCGGTGTTGCGCACCCGCACCGATACGGCGAACTCACCGTCGGTGGGTATCTCGGCCGCGCTCACCCGCGGGTCGTCGATCTCGAACGTGGTGTACGACCTGCCGTAGCCGAAGGGGAACAGGGGCGTCGGGTCGATGCTGCTGATGCCGTGGCTGTCGCCGCCGAGCGGTGGCTGCAGGTACGTGCCGGGCTGGCCGCCCGGCCGGCGGGGGATCTGCACCGGCAGCCTGCCGGCGGGCTGGACCCGGCCGGACAGCACCCCCGCGATCGCCGCCGCGCCTTCCTGGCCTGGCATGAACGCCTGGACCAGACCGGCGGTGCGGGGATGCACCTCGCCCAGGGCGTACGGGCGGCCGGAGACCACCACGACGATCACGGGCGTCCCGGTGGCGAAGAGGTCAGCGAGCAGGTCGGCCTGCACGCCGGGCAGCCGCAGATCCTCGGCGTCGCAGCCCTCGCCGGACGTGCCGTTGCCGAACATGCCCGCGCGGTCACCCACCACCGCCACGCACAGGTCCGCTTCGCGGGCCGCGGCCGCCGCGGCGGCGAAGCCGGAGCGGTTGCCGCCGGACACGTCGCACCCCGGCTCGTGGACGATCTCGGTGTCCGGGAGTTCGCCGCGCAGTGCGTCGAGGACCGTCGGCGCCGCCACGCCGAGGCCCAGGCCCGGATGACGGGGCAGGACGTGGTTGGGGAAGGCGTAGCAGCCCATGAGGGTACGCGCGTCGTCGGCGCACGGCCCGATCACGGCGAGCCGGGCCGGCGCGGTACGTCCGGCGCCGAGCAGCGGCAGTGCGCTGCCCGCGTCGAGCAGGACGACGGACCGCTCGGCCAGTTCGCGGGCCAGATCCCGGTTCCCCGGTGAGTCCAGATCGACCTCGGCGGCCCCGGCGACCGAGCCCTCGGGGGTCCAGCCCGGATCGAGCAGCCCGAGCTGGACCTTCTGGGTGAGCAGACGGCGCACCGCCCGGTCCACCAGCGACTCGGGCAGTTCGCCGCGGCCGATGCGTTCCACGAGGTGCCGGCCGAAGCCGACGGTGTCGGGCAGTTCCACGTCGATGCCGGCGCCGAGCGCCAGTACGCCCGCCTCCTCGGTGTCCGCGGCCACCCCGTGCATGCCGGCGAGGAACGCGACCGCCCCGTAGTCGGAGACGACGGTGCCGGTGAACCCCCAGTCGCCGCGCAGCAGATCGGTCAGCAGCCAGGAGTCGATACCCGCCGGGACGCCGTCCACCTCGGAGTACGCGTTCATCACGGAGCGGGCCCCGCCCACCGCGATGGCCGTCTCGAACGGCGGCAGCATGACGTCCGTCAGCTCGCGGCGGCCGAGGGACGCCGGCCCGTGGTTGCGGGCGGCGCGGGACGCGGAGTACCCGGCGAAGTGCTTCAGGGTGGCGATGACGCCGGCGCCCTCCAGGCCGGCGACATAGGCGGCGCCGAGCATCGAGACCAGGTAGGGGTCTTCCCCCATGGTCTCCTCGACGCGGCCCCACCGGTAGTCACGGACCACGTCGAGGACCGGGGCGAGCCCCTGGTGCACGCCGACCGCCCGCATGTCCCGCCCGATCGCGGCACCCAGTCGTCGCACCAGATCCGGATCGAACGCCGCCGCCCAGGCGAGGGCCGCGGGATAGACCGTGGCGCCGTAGGTGGTGAACCCGGTGAGGCACTCCTCGTGGACCAGCGCGGGGATGCCCAACCGGGAGCCCCGCAGGACCGTGTGCTGCGACCTGACGAGCTCGGCGGCCCCTTCGACCGGGGTCACGGGCCGGCTGCCGTACACCCGGGTGAGATGGCCGAGGCCGTCCCGGCACGCCTCGGCCAGGGGGACGTTCCCGGACTCGAACACGTCCTGGATCGGCGCCACTCGGTGTTCCGCGGCCCGCTCGTCGCCGTCTTCCCGTACGCGCGCCGTGCCGTTGCCGATCCAGCGGCTGCCGAGCTGCGCGACCTTCTCCGCCGGCGTCATCTCGGCCAGCAGGGCGTCGACCCGTTCCGGTACGGGCAGCGACGGGTCCCGCCAGCGGTGCGTGCCCCAGCCCGGCACCGGTGGTGAGTCAGCCGTGGGCATCGCGCACTCCTCTGCACTCAATCCGCGGATCTCGAAACTTTTTCGGCTCCTGCCGGGACCGTCGAGGTCGCCTCCATCCGAGAGTACGCGTACAGACCTTGCCCTACAACGGACTTACGCATGCCTTGACAGCCGTATACCCGATACCTAACTTGCACCCACGAAGCGCAATGCACTCAGAAGTTTCGAAAAGTTTTCAGCCATCGCCCGCCGAAAGCTGACGGCCCGCTAGTGCGGAGAACACACATGGAGATCCACCTGTCTCGTCGTACCCTCCTCGGCCTGGCGGCCGGTATGCCGGCCTCCGCGGCGCTCGCCGCCTGCGGCTCGTCCGGCCCCGGCAAGGGCGGCGACGGCGGCACGGCCACGTACTGGCACCTGAGCGGGCAGCCTCAGGAAGGCGTCAGAACCGGAGCGGTGGAGCGGTTCAACGAGGCCGGCTCCACAGGCCGGATCGAGGTCACCACCTTCGAGAACGACGCGTACAAGACGAAGATCAAGACCGCCATCGGGGCCGGGAGGGCGCCCACCATCATCTGGGGGTGGGGCGGTGGCACGCTGCGCAGCTACGTGCAGGCCGGCCAGGTCGACGACCTCACCCCGTGGTTCGACGAGAACCCCGAGGTCAAGAACCGGCTCTTCCCGTCCTCGTTCGGCGCGGCGACCGTCGGCGGCCGTATCTACGCGATGCCGTTCGAGAGCGTCGAGCCGATCGTCCTGTTCTACAACAAGCGGGTCTTCGACGACGTCGGCGCGGAGCCGCCCCAGTCCTGGGACGACATCATGGCCCTGGTGCCCAGGTTCAACGCGGAGGGCATAGCGCCGTTCTCCCTCGGCGGCCAGTCCCGGTGGACGAACATGATGTGGCTGGAGTTCCTGTTCGACCGCATCGGCGGCCCCGAGGTGTTCCAGGCCGTCTTCGACGGCGAGAAGGACGCCTGGTCCCACCCGGCCGCCATCGACGCGCTGACCAGGGTGCAGGACCTGATCAAGGCGGACGGATTCATCAAGGGCTTCTCCTCGATCACCGCGGACTCCAACGCCGACCAGGCGCTGCTGTACACGGGCAAGGCCGCGATGATGCTGCACGGCTCGTGGTCGTACGGCATCCAGCAGACCGAGGGTGGAGACTTCGTCTCCGGCGGCGGCCTCGGCTTCATGAACTTCCCACCCGTGGAAGGCGGCAAGGGCGATCCGGGCAACTCCGTCGGCAACCCCGCCCAATACCTGTCCATCTCCTCGAAGGCCAGTGCCGAGCAGAAGAAGATCGCCAAGGACTTCTTCGCCACCGGTGTCCTGACGGACGACGAGGTGAAGGCGTGGATCGACACCGGGGCGGTGCCGATCGCGAAGGGCTCGGAGAAGCTGCTGGCCGCATCCGAGAGCGCCGAGTTCCTGGAGTTCGTCTACGGCATCGCCAGCAACGCGAAGACGTTCGGCCAGTCCTGGGACCAGGCGCTCAGCCCGACGGCCGCCGAGACGCTGCTGGACAACATCGCCAGGCTGTTCCAGTTGTCCGTCTCGCCACAGCAGTTCACCGACAACCTCAACGAGGTCATCGGCAAGTGAGCACCCTCACCGGCTCCACGGGGCGCAGGGAGCGGGGCGGCATCCTGCCCTGGCTGGCCGTGCCGGCGCTGCTGTTCTTCGTCGGCTTCGCCGTCGTCCCGCTCGTCGGCGTCCTCCTGCTGAGCTTCACGACGTGGGACGGCATCGGCGACATCCACCCGTCCGGGCTGACCAGTTGGCGTGCGGTGCTCACCGACCCCGGGCTGCCGCACGCCCTCTGGGTGACGTTCCTGGTGATGGCCGTGTCCTGGGCGGTCCAGACGCCGGCGAGCATTCTGCTCGGTACGTTCCTCGCCGGCCGGCAGCGCTACCGCGCCGTGCTGAGCCTCGTCTACTTCGTCCCGCTCCTGCTCAGCTCCGCCGCGATCGCGGTCGCGTACAAGGCGCTGCTTGACCCCAACTTCGGGCTGGGCGCCGGGCTGGGGACCGAGTGGCTCAGCAAGGACTGGCTGGGGCGCCCCTGGCTCGCGTTCGGCGTCGTCGTCTTCATCGTCTCCTGGCAGTTCATCCCGTTCCACTCGCTGATCTACCAGGGCGGCGTCCAGCAGATCCCCCGGTCGCTGTACGAGGCCGCGGCGCTGGACGGCGCGGGACGGATCCGCCAGTTCTTCAGCATCACTCTGCCTCAGCTCAAATACACCATCATCACCTCGTCGACGCTGATGGTGATCGGGTCGCTCACCTTCTTCGACCTCATCTTCGTCCTGACCGAGGGCGGCCCCGGAGACGCCACCCGGGTCCTCGCGCTGGACATGTACAAACGGGGCTTCCAGGCCAACCTGATGGGACCGGCCAGCGCCATCGCGGTCGTCCTCGTCCTCATGGGTCTCGCCATCGCCCTGCTGCTGCGCCGGCTCGGCGGCCGGGACGCCGGTGAGAGCCAGCTCGAGGGAGCCTGACGTGACCACCACGCCGACCAAACCGACCAAGCCGCAGCCGCGGAAGGCGACCCCCCGCGAACGGCGGCGACGCCCCGGCCCGAGCTCCCCCCGGCGCAACTGGCTCGGCGGTCTGGCCGGATGGCTCTGGCTCGCCGTCGTCGTCGTGCCCCTCTACTGGATCCTCGTCACCAGCCTCAAGGCCCAGAGCAACTACTACGCGAGCAACCCGCTGGCACCGCCGAGCGAACCCACGCTGGACAACTACGAGCTGGTCCTGGAGTCCGACTTCGTCAGCTACTTCGTGAACAGCGTCGTGGTCACCGCCGGCGCCGTCATCCCGGCGGTGACGGTCTCCTTCATGGCGGCCTACGCCATCGTGCGCGGCTGGCGCCTGCGGTTCCTGCGCGTGGTGAACGGGCTGTTCCTCATGGGCCTCGCCATCCCGCTGCAGGCGACGGCGATCCCGGTCTACCTGATCATCATCAAGCTGCAGCTCTACGACAGCCTGCTGGCGCTGATCCTGCCGTCGATCGCCTTCGCCATCCCGCTGTCCGTGCTGATCCTCGCCAACTTCATCCGGGACGTACCCAAGGAGCTGTTCGACTCGATGCGGGTGGACGGGGCCACCGAGTGGGGGACGCTGTGGCGCCTGGCGGCGCCGCTCACCCGGCCGGCCATCCTCACCGTGACCATCTTCAACGCGCTGACCATCTGGAACGGATTCCTGCTGCCGCTGATCCTCACCCAGAGCCCGTCCCAGCGGACTCTGCCGCTCGCGCTGTGGACCTTCCAGGGCGAGTACGGGGTCAACATCCCCGCGGTCCTGGCGGCCGTCGTCCTCACCACCCTGCCCCTGATCGTCCTGTACGCCTTCGGCCGCCGGCAGTTGCTGAGCGGTCTGACCGCCGGATTCAGCCGGTGAGCCCGGCCGAGCGGCTCCGCACCACGGCTCCCGCCGGCTCGAAGGGAACACCTCCCGTGCGCACGTACGACAACCCGGTGATCAGCGGGTTCCATCCCGATCCGAGCGTGTGCCGGGTCGGCGGCGGCTCCCTGCCGCCCTCCGCATGACGCACGCCGTTGCGGCCGGGTAAGACGCCCGCGTCCACACGCGTACCGACGGGGGGCGCGAGGACCTGACGCGCGGGCCTTTCGGGGCCGGCGGTCGGGCGGCCCGGCGGTTCTCGCCGGGCCGCCCTGGTGTGCAGGTCCGGCCGGGTCCGCGGCTTACGCGGGGCGGCCGACCTCGCTGCGGGCCGCGGCACGCCTGATGTCACGGGCTTCCTGCTTGGTGATCACACCGTCGTCCATGAGCGTGGCGGTCACCTCCCGTACGTGCCTGTGGAACTCGCCAGGATCGTTCCACGGTTGTTCTTCCAGGATGCGGTCGTTGATCGTGCACCCGCCGCCGACGGCGTAGTTCGTGACACCGCTGTCGACGTCGCCGACGACGACCGTCGCCCGCTGATCGGGAGTGGTGCACTCCCCCGGCTCGCCGGCCTTGCCGAACTCCATCCAGTTGACCCGCACCTGACCGTCCGGGAAGACGAGGTGCAGCGGGAACGTGCCCTCGGTCGGCTTCAGGTCCAGCGTCACGTTCTGCCAGGTTGCGGCGTCCTCGGCGAGCACGATGCGTCCGTCGTTGCCCTGTCCGGACGTGTCCACTGCCGCGGTGCCGCCGTCCTCGTCGAACCGGTACCAGGCGACGTTGCCGCCGCCGGCGTCACCGCCGGGGGCGGCGGTCAGCGACTGGATCTCGTTCTGGGTCAGGGCCCGGTCGAAGATGTTGAAGTCGTCGACCGCGCCGTCGAGCAGGGGATCCGCCGTCCACTGGGAGTCGCCGATCCAGTTCTGCGCCGTGGGGCCCAGATCCGACGGGTTCAGCGTGATGTTGTCGTTGGTTCCGACCGGCTCTCCGTTGAGGTACAGCGTTCCCTTCGTACCCGACAGCGTGACCGCGACATGCTGCCAGCCGTCGGCGGGCAGCGGCTGCGAGCCGTCGATCTGCTGCTCGCCGGAGCCGGTCGTGATCGCGAACCTCAGGTTCCCGCTGTTGCCGGCGCGCGGTGTCAGGAACATGTTGTTGTCGGTGCCGGAGCCGAAGTCGAAGATGCGGGCCCATGTCTGGTCACCGGACCAGTTCACCCACGCGGAGGCGGTGAAGTCCTCGGCACCCTCGACGATGCCCGTGGGCAGCTCCACCTTCTCCAGTTGCCCTGATCCGTTGAGCCGGACGGCGCTGCCGAAGCCCTCCGGACCGCCGGCCCGCGGCACCTCGACGCTGCCCTCGATCTGCGCGCTGCCCAGCAGTTCGCCGTCGGGCGCACCGCGCCGTACCTCGACCGTGGCGTCCCCGGCCGCCGCCGCACGGAACGTCACCTCGCCGACGCCGTCGAGGTTGTAGGGGTCGTACGACGCCCAGGCGCCGCCCCCGGCGGTGATCGCCTGACCGCCGCCGGTCTCCTCGTCGTTCGCACCGCTGACGCTGACGTCCGACGAGTCGCCGAAGTGCTCGACCTCCTTCCGCGTCTGCTGCAGGAAGTGCGTCACGCCGCCGGTGAGCGCAGGTGCGCCGGTCTCGCCGCCGAGGTCGGTGTAGCTGGCCGTCACCGTCAGCGCGATGTCCGCGGCTTCGCCGTGGTCCGCGTCGGTCTGGGTGGCGAGCACGCCTTCGCAGCCGTTCTGCACCTCGCCCGGATGCACGTGCGCGTTGCCGCCCTCGTCGTGGTAGAGGCCCTGCTGGACGGTCAGGCGCTCGCAGTCGATCGCGTCGCCCGAGCCGTCCTCGGCGTCCGACACCGAGGCTCTGAAGGGGATCTTGTCGCCCCAGTCGAAGACCTGACCGTTGTGTGGCAGCTCGATGGTCACCTCGGGTCGGGTGTTCCCCGCGGTGATGGTGATGTTGGAGCTGCTGGAACGTCCCGACGGGTCGCTGACCGTGAGCTGCGCGGTGTACTCGCCGGGCTCGGTGTAGGTGTGGGTCGGGTGGGGTTCGTCCGATGTCGTACCGTCACCGAGGTCCCACGCGTACGTCAGTTCGTCGCCGTCCGGGTCGTGGCTGCCCTCGCTGGAGAAGGCGACGTCCAGCGGAGCGGGTCCGGAGTCCTTGTCGACCGCGGCCTTCGCGACCGGGGTGCGCGCACCCTTGGTGTAGTTGATCTTGTAGAGGCCGGAGTCCGGGTTGACGTTCGCCCCGCCGTAGTTGAAGTCCATGCCCCACTCGATCAGGTACATCGCCCCGTCCGGCCCGAACTCCATGTCGTGCGGGCTGCGGAAGAGGGTGTTCGGCATGAACTGCTCGAAGCTCTTGTAGTCGCCGTTCTCGTCCAGCCGGAGCGCGCCGATCCACTTGCGCGACCACTCCATGACGAAGACCGCGTCGTCGTAGTACTCCGGGAACTGCCCGTCTCCCAGCAGTTCGGGGTCGTAGTGGTACACGTCGCCGGCGTACGCGGAGCGCCCGCCGCCCTGGGGAAGCTCCGGGAACTGCGGCGACTGCCCGTACGGGTACCAGACGAAGGCGTCCTTGGCCGGTGGGACGGTCTCCAGGCCGGTGTTGAACGGGGACGTGTTGGCCGGGCCGTTCTCGCAGTCGAAGGACTCGCCCGGGGTGCCGGCGCCGAAGTCCCATTCGCGGTACGCCTGGTTGTCGGCGATGCAGTACGGCCAGCCGTAGTTGCCCGCCTCGCGGATCTGGTTCCATTCGTCGTAGCCGCGCGGGCCGCGGTCGGCGTTGTCGCTGCCCGCGTCGGGACCGACCTCGCCGGCGTAGACCCAGCCGGTCTCGTCGTCGACGGCGATCCGGAACGGGTTGCGGTGGCCCATCGTGTAGATCTCGGGCCGTGTCTTGTCGGTGCCCGGCGGGAACAGGTTGCCCTCCGGGACCGAGTAGGTGCCGTCGTCCTCGGGTCTGATCCGAAGGATCTTGCCGCGCAGGTCGTTGGTGTTGCCGGAGGTGCGTCGCGCGTCGTAGGAGTGCTTGGCGTCCTCGCTGTCGTGGTCGTCGTGGACGCGCCCGTCGATCGGGGCGAAGCCGTTCGAGGCGAAGTGCGCGGTGTCGTCGCCGGTGGAGATGAAGAGGTTCCCCTCGGGGCCGAACCGCATCGAGCCGGCGGAGTGGCAGCACACCTCCCGCTGGTGCGGGATCTCCAGAAGGACCTTCTCGGATTCCATGTCCAGGCTGTCGCCGTCGGCGGTGAATCTGGAGACGTGCTGCACCTCGGGCGAGGGTGCGCTGTAGAAGAGATAGACCCACCCGTTCGTCTCGAAGCCGGGATCGAGGGCTATGCCCAGCAGCCCGTTCTCGTTGCCGCGGTGGACCGGGATCTGCGCGGCGGTCTGCACGGCGCCGGTCCCGGGGTCGTAGACCTTCACCGTGCCGCCCAGCTCGACGTAGAAGACCCGCCCGTCGGGGGCGACGGCGAGCTCCATCGGGTTGGCGGTGTTGTCGTCCAGCGCGACCTTCTCGAAGGAGGACTCCGTGGGGAGCGCTTCGCGCGGCTCGCCGCAGTCGCCCTCGGCGGCGCCCGCCGCCCACTGGATGCCGCCGAGGATGTGCCGGCGCAACTGCGGCTCGTCGTAGTCCTCCGGGCTGTGGCCCAGCGCCGAGTACCAGGTCCGGCCGCCGTCGAAGGCGGAGCACCAGGCGATCGGGTGGTCGTCGCCCATGGCGTCCGCCCCCGGCTTGTACGTCGATTCGTCCAGCGTGGCGAGGACGTGGACGTTCTCACGGGGGTTGGCGGTGAAGTTGTACCACTCGTCCTCGCGGACCCATGCGGCCGGCAGCCCCGCCGTCGACGGGTGATCGGGGTCCTCGATCCGTACGGTCGCCTCCTGGAACTGGTCGGCGCCGGAGGGGTGGCTCTTGAAGAACGCGCCGCCCATGAGATCGGACCACCAGGGCCAGTCCCTCTTGTCCATGTTCGACGACGAGTGCAGCCCGACGAATCCGCCGCCGCGCTGGATGTAGCGCTCGAACGCGTGCCGCTGGCCGGTGTCGAGGGTGTCCTCGCCGTCGGTGAAGAAGGCGATGGCCTCGTACCGCGCCAGCCCTTCGTCGGTGAAGACCGAGGCATCCCGGGTCTCGGTCACGGTGAAACCGTTCTCCTGGCCGAGCTGTTCGACGGCCGCGAGGGCGGACGGGATCGATTCGTGCCGGAAGCCGGTCGTCTTGTGGAAGAACAGCACGTCGTATTCCTGCTCGGTGTCCTGTGCCGCGCTGGTGGCCATTCCGGGAAGGAACGAGACCAGGACGGCCATCACCACCGTGAACAGGGCATATCTATGGCGTTGTCGCATAGTCCTCTCCGTCGCTTCGTTGCGGGTGCAGACGTAAGAAATCAAGGGGTACGCGGGCGCCCGGCGGACAGCGCGGCGAGGAAGGACAGCCCGTCGACGGCGATCGCGTCCTGGCTCGGTGCCAGTGCCCGCCAGATGGAGGCGGCCGTCGCGATCGTCTCGTTGTCGCCGGTGAACGACTCGATCACGAGCGGCCCCCGGTAGCCGGCCGCGTCGAGCGCGGCGAGGATGCCCGGCCAGTCGAGGTGGTCCGCGCCGGGGGCGCCCCGGTCGTTCGCGCACACCTGGACGTGCGCGATCCGGTCGCCCGCCCTCCGGACGGCCGCCGGGATGTCCTGCTCCTCGATGTTCATGTGGTAGACGTCCAGGGCGATCCCGCAGCCTTCTGCGGGCAGCCCCGCCAGCGCGTCCAGCGTCTGGCCGACGGTGTTGACCACGCTCGTCTCGTACCGGTTGAGGGGCTCGACCGCCACCGTGACGCCGGCCGCACGCGCATGCTCGACCACCGGGGCGAGGCCGTCCCGCAACTGCTCGTAACAGGCGCGCCGCTCCGCGTCGTCCATCCGCCAGGTGCGCCCCACCGAGGCGTAGAGCGGGCCGGCGACGACCGGCGAGGACACGGTGGCCGCCGCGTCGACCACGCGCCGCAGGAGGTCGCGCGTGGCGGCGATCGTCTCCCGGCCGGCCGCGACCAGTTCGCGCCCCGGTCCCATCGCCACGACGAGGGTGGCCGACAGCCCGAGCGAGTCGAGCAGCTTCGCCGCCCGCCCGGGGTCCCAGTCGCCGACGTTCTCCACCGGGAGTTCGATCACGTCGAAGCCCCACTCCCGGATGCGGGGCGCCAGCTCGGCCAGCCGGCGGTCGGTCAGGGGTGAGGTCCACACCCAGGTGTTGACCCCGAACGTCCTTGGCTCCGTCATCGGTTCTCCCATCGCCGTTTCCTTGGTCCGCCGCACGGCCGGGGCCGGACGTCTCACCGGAGTGCCCGGTCGGCACCGCCGACGCCGAGGTACCTGCTCTGCAGGTCCGGCCGGTCGAGCAGTTCGTCGCCGGTGAACTCGGCCTCCAGCCGGCCGGAGACCATGACGAGCTGCCGCCGGGCCATCCGGACCGCGGCGCGCAGGTTCTGCTCGACGACGAGTACGGCCACCCCTTCGTCGACGAGGTGGTGCACGACGTCGACGAGGACGTCGACGATGGTCGGGGCCAGCCCTTCGGACGGCTCGTCCATCACGATCAGGTGCGCGTTCAGCAGCAGTGCCCGTCCCACGGCGAGCATCTGCTGCTCACCGCCGGAGAGCGCGGCACCGCCGTGCTTCTTGCGCTCGGCCAGCCGGGGGAACAGCTCGTAGACGGCCTCGGGGGTCCATCGCTTGGCGCGGGCCCGCCTGGCCAGCATGGCCAGGTGCTCGTCGACGGTGAGCGACGGGAACAGCCGCCGACCCTGCGGGACGTAGGCGATGCCGGCGCCCGCGATCCTCTCCGGCGTCCGGCCTTCGACCCGCTCGCCCCGCAGCCGGACCTCCCCGCCCGACGCCGGCAGGAATCCGACCAGGGTGTCGCAGAGCGTGGTCTTCCCCATGCCGTTGCGGCCGACGATCCCGACGGCCTCGACGCCCATGCTGAAGCTGAGTTCCTCCAGGACCACGGAGGCGCCGTAGCCGGAGCGCAGCCGGCGAACGTCGAGGAGCGGTTCCGTGCTCATACCGGCGCCTCCGTGCCCAGGTAGATCCGGTGGACGTGGGGATCGGCGCGTACCTGGGCCGGGGTGCCGGCCGTGACCTGCTCCCCGTCGGCCATCACCACCACCCGCTGGGCGATGCGGAACGCCACGTCCATGTCGTGCTCGATGAGCAGCAGGGTCAGCTCCTCGCCGAACGACTCCAGGAGTTCGGCGAGGCGTTCGCGCTCGCCGCGCGACAGGCCGGACGCCGGTTCGTCGAGCAGCATCACGTCCGGCTTCGTGGCGATCGCCATGCCGAGTTCGAGCTGGCGCCGCTGCCCGTGGGCCAGTTCCCCCGCGGTGACGTCGAGCCGTCCCGCCAGCCACACCCGGTGCGCCACGCCGGCGGCCTCGTCGCTCAACCGCCGATCGGCGGACGACCGCCACAGCGCCCGGTGCCGGCCGTGCCGGCCGGCGAGCGCGAGGTAGATGTTCTCGCGCACCGTGAGACCTGCCAGGGCCCGGGCCTTCTGGTACGTCCGTGCGACGCCGAGGCGGGGGCGGTAGCGCGACGGCCGGTGGACGCACTCGACGCCCTTGATGACGACGGAGCCGCCGGTCGGCGTGACATCGCCGGCGATCACGTTGAACAGGGTGGTCTTTCCGGCTCCGTTCGGTCCGATGATCGCCAGCCGCTCGCCCCGCGCGATGGCGAGGTCGATACCGCGCAGGGCGAGCAGGCCGCCGAACGCCACCGTGAGCGCGCGGACCTGGACGACGGGCATCCCGCCGCCCGGCTCGTGCGGCGCCGTGCTGGTGTGGGCCATGACCGGGACCTCCTATCGCTGCGGGGTGCCGTCGACGACGGGGATGGCCTTGCCCTCCCAGGGCAGGTCCCGCTTCTCGCACTTCGGGAAGTCCCGGCCCGGCGACGGGGTTTCCGGGCTGAACGTGCCGCCGAAGGTCTGGTCGACCCCGGGCACGATGGCCACGCTCTCCTGCACGACCTCGTCGGAGTCGTCGACCGCGAGGCGCGAGAGCCCGACGTCGACGATGCCGCTGCGGTTCTCGTCCAGGCTGATGGGGCCGTGCGGCAGGTCGAGGGTGAGGCCGGCGACGGCCTCCTGGAATGCCCCGGGGTCGGAGATGTCGCCGTCGACCGCCTTGAGCCCCTCGACCAGCGCGACGCCGGCCGTGTAGTACCCGTAGAAGAAGCCGAAGGCCGCGGCCGTGGACGGCGGGGCGGGCTCGTTGCCGCTCAGCGATCCCGGGAGGGACTCCCAGGTCTCGTCGGCGGCGGCCAGGTACTCCTTGATCTCCGGGGTCCGGATGTCGCCCGGCAGGGTGGCGAAGCCGCCGATGTGCGCGCCGGCGATGCCGGTGCCGAGCGCCTGGGCGAGGTCCGGGTTGAAGAAGAAGTTGCCCGCGTGCTCGTCGCCGGTCAGGTCGCCCTTGGCGTTGACGAACGCCTCGAGCGCGGCCTGCGTACCGGTGCCGCCCACGGCCCAGAAGTAGCCGTCGACCTCGTCCGGGCTCGGGAGCTGGGATATGTAGGAGGAGTAGTCGGTGGTGCCCAGGGGCGGGAACACCCGGTGGGTGACCTCGCCGCCGACGCCGCAGAAGTCGGCGATGAAGCCGGCCGCCGAGGTGTGGCCGAAGCTGTAGTCGTCGGCGATGACCGCGACCTTGCGCCAGCCCTCCTCGTGGTAGAGCAGGTCGCCGAGGCCGGCGTTCCAGATCGCGCCGTCTCCGTAGAACCGGAAGTAGTTCGGCGCCTGGACCTGCAGGGTCTGCTCCTGCGAGCCGGAGATGCCCGCGAACACGGTGAGGTCGGGCTTGCCCTTCGCGTACTCGGCGACGGCGATGCCCTCGTCGCCGGAGAGCGGGCCGATGATGACGTTGGCCCCCTGCTGCTCCACCAGGCGGCGTACCTCCTGGAGGATGCGGTCGGCGGTGTCGTCGCCGCAGCCGATGCCGACGAGTTCGATCGGGGTGCCCTCGACCTCCGCGCCGCTGAAGCCCTTGAGTGCGCTGGTGGACGAGTTCGGGCCGGCGCCGGCGAACCGGGCGAGGGCGAGCGTCGTGCCCGCGGCCACGTCCTCGTGGAATCCGCCGAACGGGCCCTCGCACTGGCCCAGGATCCCCAGCCGGACGCCGTCGCCGTCCGCGGGCGAGAACGCGGACGACTGCTCGTCGGCGGGCAGCCCGGAGGAGCCGCCGTCGCCGCTGCATCCGGCGGCTACCAGGGCCAGGCTCGCCACCAGGGAGAGTGTCAGTGCCGCCGGGCGTCTGAGTGCGCTCATGATCGTGTGACTCCCCATTCCTTCTCGGTCGTGCGCGTGGATGGCGCTTCTCTGGTGGAGGGGTCCGACCCCGTTCGGGTACGCGGCCGGGGGCCGGGGCGCAGTCGCCGGGCGATTCCGGTCAGCCCTTCGGGAGAGAGCATCATGATCAGCAGGACGATCAGCCCGATCACGGTGTTGAACCGCGCCTCGGTGATGCCGATCCGGTCGATCAGCGGCAGATCGCGCAGATAGGTGAAGACCAGTACGTAGACGAAGGCGCCCAGCCAGGCGCCCTC
Source organism: Streptomyces sp. NPDC004134 (assembly GCF_042874195.1). Classification (NCBI taxonomy): domain Bacteria; kingdom Bacillati; phylum Actinomycetota; class Actinomycetes; order Kitasatosporales; family Streptomycetaceae; genus Streptomyces; species Streptomyces sp. NPDC004134. Next base: position 140,691 of record NZ_JBIAMS010000009.1, read on the forward strand.
GAAGGACGAGATGCCGCCGATCACCGCGATGATCAGCAGGATCAGGGTGGGTCCGATCGCGATCGACGCGGGGTCGATCTGGCCGTTCCACCACACGTTGAGCAGGCCGCCCGCCCCGGCCACGAACCCGGCCAGGGTGAAGGCCAGCGTCCGGTGCAACGGCACGTTGAACCCCAGCGACGCCATCCGCACCGGATCGTCGCGGACGCCCTGGAGCGTCAGCCCGAACCCGGTCCGCCCGACCGCCCGGAAGCCGAGGTAGGCCAGCACGGAGAGGCCGAGTCCCGTGTAGTACAGCCGCACCGGCGGCCCCAGGAGGTCCGGCCGCCGGATGCTGGTGAGGCCGCCGGGCCCGGAGATCTCGACGATCTGGGCGAAGACGTAGTAGCCGATGACGGCGTAGACCATCGTGAGCATCAGGAAGTAGAGCCCCGTGGTGCGGCTGGCGAGTGCGCCGAGGACGAACGCGGCCGCCGTGGTGACCACGAGGGCGAACGCGACCGCCGCCCACGGATGCCAGCCGAGGTTCAGGCCGCGGGCGCCGGTCTCCTGGGCCGCGTTGCCGAACATGAAGCCGGCGATGCCGAAGAGCAGGAACTGGGCGAGTGAGGTCATCCCCCCGTACCTGGCGAGGAAGACGAGGGTCGCCGCCGCCAGGCCCAGGATGAGCGTCTGCGTCATGACGAAGTTGACGAAGTACGCCGTCGCCAGATGCGGCAGGAGCAGCAGGACGACGACCAGGGCGGTTCCGAGGACGTTCCTCCGGGTCAGCAGGTCGCGTACGGTCATGCCGGTCTCCCGAACAGTCCGTAGGGCCGGATCGCCAGGACCAGCGCCAGCAGGACGAAGGTCATGATGATCGCGTAGTAGGAGTACTCACTCGGCAGATAGGCGGGCGAGAACGCGACGACGGTGCCGTACAGCAGCGAGCCGGCCGCGGCGCCCCGGAGTGAGCCGAGGCCGCCGATGATGACGACGACGAGGGAGTTGAGCAGCCAGTTTCCGTCCGTGCCGGGTGCGGCTCCGGCGAAGGAGGCACCCAGCACACCGCCCACCCCGGCCAGGAACGAGCCGACGAAGAACGTGATCGCGAAGACCAGCTTGATGTTGATGCCGAGTCCGCGCACCATCTCGCGGTCGTCCACGCCGGCCCGTATCACCATCCCCATGCCCGTCCTGGTGAGCCAGAGCCACAGCAGCATGCCGACCAGCACGGCCACGCAGAGGATGAACAGACGGGTGACCGGGTAGCGCTCGCCCTGGACGGAGAAGAAGTGTGTGATCGCGCCCGGCCAGACCATCGTCTGGGCCAGCCCGCCGAATTCACGCAGCATCTGGTCGGCCAGGACGACCGTGAGGGCCAGCGTCATCAGCGCCTGGCGCAGCTCCTGGCCCTCGTTCCACTGCAGGAAGAGTTGCTGGATCGCCAGGCCGGCCACGGCCGCGACGGCGGCGCCGGCCAGCATCGGCACCAGCCAGTCGAGCATGCCCACCTGTGCCGGGTCGATGTTGCGCGACTGGCCGACCATCGCCTCCTGCACGCGGATGGCGAGGTACCCGGCCAGCAGGAACAGCGAGCCGTGCGCCATGTTCACCGTGCGCATCAGACCGAAGATCAGGGTGAAGCCGGACGCCGCGACGAACAGGAGCCCCGCGAACGTGACCGCGTCGAGCACCGTGACGAGGAACTTGCCCGGGTCCTCCGCCGCGGGTCCGGCCGGTGTGCCGTCGGCGAGGAACGCCACCCACGCGGCGACGGCGGTGACGGCCAGGCCGACGGCCCAGACCGGCAGCCTGCGCAGGACGCCGCGCCGGCGTCGTGCGGAGTCCGCCGGGCCGCGCCGCAGCCTCACGTTCACGGGGATACCGTCCGCACGGGTACGGGCGCTCCCCTCTTCGGCATCGTCGTGTTCTGTCGGTGGTGGATCGATCCGGGCAGGCTTCATCGCTTCCTCCCGTTGCTCGGTGCCGTGAAGCGGCGCATGTTCTGGTTCGCCCGGGCGGGCACACCGCGCGTCGCCTCACGCGCCCGGTCGATGCATCCGCCGCCGGTCAGTTCGCGGCGGGGCCCCGCTCGCGGAGCTCCCGGTAGTCGGGGACCGCCACCCGCGCTCCGCGGTCCATGGCCGACGCGTGGGCGCAGATGCCCACGGACGTCCAGTTCGCCGCGGTCACCTCGTCGATCGCGGCGGCCCGGTCCTCGACGATGCTCCGGATGAATTCGTGCGCCAGATGCGGGTGCGAGCCACCGTGGCCGCCGCCCTGGACGAAGGAGAGGTGCTCGTTCTCGTCGTCGTAGACGCCACGTGTCGTGAACTGGGCGATCTGCGGCGGCAATCGGTGCGCGAAATCCGGGATCCCGATCCTCTTCGGGTCCTCCCCGGTGTGCAGCACATGCCCGGACCCCTGAGTCTGTTCCCATTCGAAGCTCGCCAGGTCCCCGAACACCGTGAAGCTCTCGACGTACTCGCGGGCCGTCTCGAAAAGCGAACGCGCGATTTCGGCGCCGACGGGCGTACCGCGGAGGGTGATCAGCGCGCTTTCGACGGCGAATGGCGAACCGTACTTCTCCGTGAGATGCGGGGAGATGCGCCCGGAACCGATACACACGACGCTCTCCGCCAGCGCACCGGCGAGGCACAGCACCGGACTCACCGCGTGTGTCGCGTAATGCATGGGCGGCAGGCCCTCCCAGTACCCGGGCCACCCCGCCATTTCCTGGTGGTGGGCGCCGCGCAGGAACTGGATCCGGCCGATCGTGCCGTTCTCCACGAGATCGCGGGCGTGCAGAAACTCACGGGAGTAGACGACCGTTTCCATCATCATGTACTTCTTGCCCGATTCCCGGACGGCGGCGACGATCTCCCGGCATTCGTCGAGCGTCGTGGCCATCGGCACCGTGCACGCGACGTGCTTGCCGGCCCGGAGGGCCGAGACGGTGTGCTCGGCATGCTGCGGAATCGGGGTGTTGATGTGGACGGCGTCGATGCCGGGGTCCCGCAGCATCGCGTCGAAGCCGGTGAACCGGCCCGGGACGCCGAAGTGATCGGCGACGTGCGTCAGCGCCTTCTCGGTGCGTTGGCAGACGGCCACCAACTCGGCGTCCGGGTGGGCCTGATAGATGGGGATGAACTCGGCCCCGAATCCGAGTCCTGCAATCGCCACGCGTACCTTCTGCGTCATCGTTGACCTCCCATGGCCGTGTAGATTACGAACCGCGGCGGAGACCAAGCCATGCGTTATCTCGCAGTCTGGCTTAGAATTTTTACATGCCCGCCCCCCGGACACGTCACGTCGCGCTGCTGGTCGAAACCTCGAACGCGTACGCCCGGGGTGTGCTGGTGGGCGTGAAGAAGTACGTCGAGGCCCACCCGGGCTGGTCCATGTATCTCGCCGAGCACAGCCGCCACGAGACCGACTTCTCGTGGCTCGAAGACTGGCAGGGCCACGGTGTACTGGCCCGCATCGAGAGTGCCGAGACCGCTTCTTTCATCCGGCGGCTCGGCCTTCCCACCGTCGATCTCAGCGCCGCCCGGCTCGTGCCGGAATTGCCGGGCGTCGAGACCGACGACGACACGATCGCGCAGTGGGCCCTCCGGCACTTCGAAGAACGCGGACTGCGGCACTTCGCCTTCTGCGGCGACGAACGATTCGGCTGGTCCCTCATGCGCGGCGCCAGGTTCGCGGAGCATGTGCGCGAACGCGGCTCGGTCCCACGGGAGTTCCGGATGAAGTCCACGGGCATGCGCGCCGTGGACCGCGAACTCCTCGCCGAATGGCTCAGCGGCCTTCCCAAACCCGTCGGCGTCTTTGCTTGCTACGACATCGCCGGCCAGGAAGTGCTGGAAGCCTGCAAGACCGCCGACCTGGCGGTGCCCGACTCGGTCGCCGTCATCGGTGTCGACAACGACGAGCTCATCGGCAGCCTCACGACGCCCCCGCTGTCGAGCATCGAGCCCGACACCACGCGGACGGGTTATCTCGCCGCCGAACTCCTGGACCTCATGATGCAGGGCCGTGCCCTCGAACCGGGTCTGCGCCTGATCGAACCGACCCGGCTCGTCACCCGGCAGTCCTCGGACATCCTGGCCGTGGACGACCCCCTCGTCGCCGAGGCCCTGCGGTTCATCCGCGACCGCTCGGACCAGAATCTCGCGGTCACCGCCGTCCTCAGGCACATCGGGCTCTCCCGGCGCGCACTCGACCACCGTTTCCTCCGGAGCCTGGGCCGGACCGTCCACGGCGAGATCGTGCGCGTCCGGGTGGCCCACGTCGCCGAACTGCTGTCCTCCACGGACTGGACCCTCCAGCAGATCGCCCAACGGCTCCGCTTCAGCCATTCCGAGTACATGAGCGTCGTGTTCAAGAAGCACACCGGCAAATCACCGGGCCAGTACCGCCGGTCGGTGAGCGGGTCCGTCGCGCGTCAGGCTTTCTGGAGCGAGTAGGCGCACGAGCCGGTGACGTTCTCCGCCCTTTCGTGCCCGCGCGCGGCCCGTTCAGGTCAGGCGGATGACGTTCCAGGACATGGGCTCCAGCACGGCCCGCAGGACCCCGTCCGACAGCGCCGTGCCCTCCGCCCCGTGCGGGGTGACGCGGTCGGGATCGGACAGGGTGTTGCGGGCCTCGGGGTCGCTGTCGGACAGCACGCTGTGCTCGGCGACGGCGGTCACGCCCATCCCGTGCACGGCGGTCTCCAGCGGGAGTTCGGCCTGCTGCGCGCGGTTGACCGCGAAGACCGTGACGGCACCGCTCTCCTCGTCCCGCACCGCCGTCGCGTGCAGTAGCGGGACCTCGCCGTAGCGGGCGGTGTCGTACGCCGGCGACTCGGCGCGCACTTCGAGGACCGTGCCGCGACCGTGGCGCGCCGCCTGCGCGAAGGGGTGGAAGGTGGTCTGCCGCCAGGCCGCGCCGCCCGGCTCCGTCATGATCGGTGCGATGACGTTGACGAGTTGCGCGAGGCAGGCCAGCTTCACCCGGTCCGCGTGCCGCAGCAGCGCGATCAGCAGCGAGCCGACGACGACGGCGTCGGTGACCGTGTAGTTGTCCTCCAGCAGCCGGGGGGCCTCGGCCCAGTCCGGCGGGTTCCGGTCGAACTCGGCGTGGAAACGCCGCTGATACCACACGTTCCACTCGTCGAAGGAGAGGTTGATCCGCTTCTTCGACTTCAGCCGGGCCCGTACGTGGTCGCAGGTGGCGACGACGTTGTCGATGAAGGACTCCATGTCCACGGCCGAGGCCAGGAAGGAGTCGCGGTCGCCGTCCACTTCCTCGTAGTAGGCGTGCAGGGAGATGTAGTCGACCAGGTCGTAGCACTCCGTGAGGACCGTCCTCTCCCACTCGGCGAAGGCCGGCATCGCCTGGTTAGAGCTGCCGCACGCGACCAGTTCCAGAGCCGGGTCGATCTGGCGCATCGCCCGCGCGGTCTCGGCGGCCAGCCGCCCGTACTCCGCCGCGGTCTTGTGGCCCGTCTGCCACGGTCCGTCCATCTCGTTGCCCAGGCACCAGAGCCGGATGCCGTACGGCTCCTTGCTCCCGTGCGCGATGCGGAGGTCCGCCAGCGCGGTGCCCCGGGGGTGGTTGGCGTACTCCTGGAGCTCGACGGCCTCGGCGACGCCCCTGGTGCCGAGGTTGAGGGCCAGGACCGGTTCGCAGCCGGTCTTGCGGAGGAAGTCGGCGTACTCGTGGAGCCCGAACCGGTTGCTCTCCGTGGTCTGCCAGGCCGGGTCGAGCCGGCGCGGCCGGTCCTGCCGGGGGCCGACACCGTCCTCCCACTTGTAGCCGGAGACGAAGTTGCCGCCCGGGTAGCGGACGGCGGTGACTCCCAGTTCGCGGATGAGGTCCAGGACGTCGGTGCGCAGTCCGGCCGGGTCGGCGGCGGGGTGGTCCGGTTCGTAGATGCCCGTGTAGACGCACCGGCCCAGGTGTTCGACGAAGGACCCGAACAGCCGCGGGCCGGACTCGCCCACGGTGAAGGCGGGATCGAGGGTGAAGCGTGCGCTGGCGCTCATGGGTTCCTCTCTGTGGCTGCCCGGTTCACTTCGCCGCACGGCCGGTGTCACTTGCCCGCGAGACAGGTGTGCGCGACGCCGCGGACGATCTGGCGCTGGAAGACGGCGAAGACCACCAGCAGCGGCAGTCCGGCCATCACCAGGGAGGCCATCACCTGGGAGTAGCGGACGCCGTAGCTGGACTGGATGTTGACGAGGCCCACCGGCAGCGTCATGCCGTTCGGGTCGGTGGTGACCAGGAAGGGCCAGAGGAAGTTGTTCCACGTGTGGATGAAGACGAAGATCGAGACCGCGGCGAGGATGGGCCGGGACAGCGGCAGCACGATCGTGAAGAACACCCGCCAGCGCCCGGCGCCGTCGCAGAAGGCCGCCTCCTCCAGTTCGCGCGGCACTCCTTCGAAGAACTTCACCAGGATGAACACCATGGCGGGCACGGCCACCTGCGGCAGGATCACGCCCCAGTAGGTGTCCACCAGGCCGAGCGCGGCCATCTCCGCGAAGAGCGGTGCCATCAGCACCTGCGGCGGCACCATGATGCCGGCGAGTACGACCGCGTAGAGCACCTTCCGGCCGCGGAACTCGGTGCGTGCGAACCCGTACGCCGCCATGGCGCACAGGAGCACGGTCAGCAGGGTGGTCATCACCGAGATGTAAAGGGTGTTGAGCATCCAGCGGGGGATGTCCCCGGCCGCCCAGACCTTGTCGTACGCGTCGAAGGTGACGCTGGAGCCGATCCAGGTGAGCGGGGTCTCGACCTCTTCGCCCATGGGCTTGAGCGAGGTCGCCAGGGCGTAGGCCAGCGGCAGCACCCAGGCGGCGGCGAGGACGAGCGCGGCCAGCAGCATGGCGACGCGGCCCCGGGTCCAGCGCGGCCGCCGGCCGCCGCCGGTGCCGGTGCCGCCGGCCGGGGTGGGCGCGGCGGAGGAGACCTGGTCCGGGCGGGAGGTGCCGGCCACTGCGCTCATGAGGTGCTCTCCTGCCGTGTCCTGCGGGCGAGGTGCAGGTGGATGAGGGAGACGATGACGATCAGGGTGAAGAAGATGTACGAGGCGGCGGAGGCGTAGCCGATCCGGTAGCCGGTGAAGCCCTCCTCGAAGACGTACAGCAGGGTGGTCTTCGTGGCGCCGTCCGGACCGCCCTGGGTCATGATGTAGACCTGGTCGAAGATCTTGAGCGAGGCCAGCAACTGGAGGATCACCACCACGCCCGTGGTGCGCCGCAGCATCGGCAGGGTGAGGTGCCACAGGCGCTGCCAGGCGCTCGCGCCGTCCAGCTCGGCCGCCTCGTAGAGGTGCTGCGGGATGGACTGCAGCGCCGCGAGGTAGAGCAGGAAGTTGAAGCCCACGGTCCACCAGATCGTGGTGATGACGATGGAGAGCATCGCGTACTGCGGGTCGGTGAGCCAGCCGATGCCCGGGTGCAGGCCGAACTCGGCAAGCACCTGGTCGGCGAGACCGAAGTCGGCGGGATAGATGATCCACAGCCACAGGAGCCCGACGACGCCGGAAGGCAGCAGGTAGGGCGCGAACCAGCTCAGCCGCCACAGCCAGTCGACGAACCGCAGGCCGTGCGCGAGCAGGGCCATCACCAGGCCGAGCAGCACCAGCGGCACCGTGGACAGGACGGTGAACCAGACGGTCTGCCACAGCGCCTCCCACATGTCGGGGTCGGAGAGCGCCTCGGTGTAGTTGTCGAACCCGACGTACTCCCCGCCGGTGCCGGTGATGTTGTCGCTGGTCAGGCTCATCTTGATGCCGAGCACCACGGGCCAGACGAGGAAGAGGGCGTAGAGGGCGAGGAAGGGCGCGACGAACATCAGCCCGTGCTCGAAGCGGCTGTGCCGGATGGCGGTGCCGCCGGGTACGGGTGCGGGGGCGGGGGCGGCGGGTGCGTCGTGCGCGGCGGTGGTGTCCCGCCCGGTCCGCGTGGGTGCGGTCATGCCTGCTCACCTCCCGGGGCCGGGACGTCGCCGAGCGGACTGGGCGTGTCCAGCAGCTTCTTGAGGCCCGCGGTCGCCTCGGCCAGGGCGCTCCGGGGCGTACGGGATCCCGTGAACACTCCGGAGAAGGTGTGCCCCAGCTCCAGCCACATGAGGGAGGCGGAGCCGGCGAACCAGGCGGGCGGGTCGAGTGCGACGTGGTCGATCACGTGGCGGTACTCGGACTGCGGCTCCAGCTTCAGGTAGGCGGGCTTGCTGAGCGTGGGGGTGAACGCGGGTATGTGCCCGCCGCGGGCCCAGTCGGCGGAGTGGTTGAGCATCCAGGCGACGAACCGGTGGGCCGCGCGGTTGGGTTCGCCGCCGCGGTCCTCCTGGTGCGGCAGGACGAAGGAGTGGGAGTCGGCCTGGGCGGCGGGGCGGCCGAAGAGGTTCGGCACCGGGGCCATGGAGAACGGCAGCCCGGTCTCCAGATAGGTGCTGACCTCCCAGTCGCCGTTGAGGGCCAGGCCCGTCTCGCCCGCGTTGAAGATCCCGACGCTGCCCTGGTAGTCGGCGATGCGGACGGCGAGTCCTTCGTGGGTGAGCGTGCGCATGAACTCCAGCACGCGCAGGGCCTTGTCCTCGTCGAGGGTGAGGCGGGTGCCGGTGTCGTCCAGCAGGGTGCCGCCGGTCTGCGCGTAGAAGGTGGCGAAGACCCGGGCCGGGCCCGCCGCGTCCGCGCCGGTGGTCTCCATGACCAGCGGCGGCTTGCCGGTCACCCGGCGGATCGCGCGCAGCGCGTCGGCGAACTCGCCGGTGCCCTCCAGGGTCTTGATCCGCCCGTCCGCCCGCAGCAGTCCCGCCTGCTCGCAGATCTCGGTCTGGTAGTAGAGCACGAGGGGGTGGGTGTCGAGCGGTACGGCGTACTGCTTGCCGCCGATCGTGCCGCGGTCCCAGATCTCCGCCGGGAAGTCCCCGGGGCGTACGCCGTTCTCGGCGAGCAGGTCGAGGTCGAAGGCGTCCAGCAGCTTTCCGGGACCGAAGCCCGGCAGCCGCGCCAGGTGCAGGACCGCCACCTCGGGCGCCCGTCCCCCGGCGCCGGCCATGCCGAGCTTGGTGTAGTACGGCGCCCCCCACTCCAGTTGGGCCGCGTCCAGGGCGATGCCGGAGTGCTCGGCTTCGAACCCGTCGAGCATCGCCTGCATGGTGACGCCGTCGCCGCCGCCGAACAGGTGCCAGTAGCGCAGCGGCGTCTTGCCGGACGCCACGGAGGAGGGCGCGGCGCAGCCCGCCGTGCCGGCCGCGCCCGCGCCGGTGAGCGCGGCGAGCCCGGCGAGCCCCGCGGCCGAGCCGAGCAGACGCCGGCGGCTCGGTGAAGGAACAGGTGGAACGGAGGGAACAGATGGCGGTAGGGACATGTGGAGTCGCTCCTCACCGGGGGCGGGTTGTTCGTGATTTCGAACAACGACCGGTTCTCCGGACGGAAGGTAGGCTTGAAGCGTGTCCACGTCAATCCCGGCGGGGCACCCCACGCCCACGCACGGAGAACATCACCGGCCCTCGCCAGATGAAAACAGCGACAACTCTCGGCCACCCACACGGGGGTGGCGGAACGTTATCCGGCTGTCGATCCGGACCAGCCGGTCGCGTTCAGCGGGCGCCAGGTCGCCGGCGGCGCCACCGAGGGATTCGATCACGTGCAGGATCGTCGCAAGGGGCGCCGCCGTGTCGGCTGCGCCACCAGAAGCGCGCGTTGGGTGAGGTCGGGAAGCTCCACGATCCGGTGGCGGAACGCCTCCTGCACGCGGCGGGGCACCGGCAGCGGCCCGACCTGCCCGGCGGGGTCGGATTCGCCGTCATCGCGGGCCGCGGGCCGCGACGACCCGAGCTCGATGACCGCCAGGGGACTACCGCCGGACTCCGCGAGAACCCTCGTCCGCACCCTTTCGGCGAGCTCCGGTGCGTGGTCGTCGAGCAGCCGGGCGGCATCCGGTGCGGTGAGGCCGGGCAGATCCACGACCTCGACGCCCGCGATCCCAGCGACAATCCGCCCCGGACACTGGCGAACACCGCGATAGTCCTGGAGGACGCAGCAGGAGACCCGCCGGACCGACGCGGCTTCGTCATCCCCTCACTGGGCACGCTCACCGCCGCCCACTGGGCCGCCACCACCGAAGCCGCCGCCGGCGCCACCCGCGGCCCGCGTATCGGCCCCGCGGCGGCCGACCTGTTCGGAACCCTCGCGGGTGCCGCCACTGCCGGACGGAGCCTGCTCCGTGTTCTACGGCTCCTCGGTGGCGGGACCTTCTTCGCGCGTTACACCCCTGGCCCTGATCAGCGGGGAGATGAGCAGGTCGTACACCGCGACACCGGCGAGTCCGCCGATGAGCGGGCCGACGATGGGGATCCACCAGTAGCCGCTGAACCACTCGAACGAACCGGGGAGAGCAATGGATCCCCAGCCTTCGAAATACGTCAGCAAGCGGGGTCCGAGGTCGCGTGCGGGATTGATTGCGTACCCTGCGTTCGTGCCGAAGGACAAGCCGATCGCGACGACCACCAAGCCGATGAGGAACGGATGGAGATTGGACATCGGAGCGGTATTGCGCTTGTCGATGAGTGCGCAGATCAGCAGAAGCAGGATGCCGGTCCCCACGATCTGGTCGAGCAAGGGACCCCACCAGGAGCCTCCGAAGTACTCGGCGGGGTACGTGGCGAAGATCGAGAATGTGGGCAGCGATTTGTCTCGCGGGACACCTTCTTTTTTGATGGCCGCGTCGATGGCCCACCTGTAGGAAGCGTAGATGAGCGCGGCGGCGACGAAGGCGCCCGCGACCTGCGCCAGCCAGTAGGGCAGGACCTTCCGCCACGGGAAGTCCCGCCGAGCCGCGAAGCCGAGGGTCACCGCGGGGTTGATGTGGGCTCCGCTGATGCCCCCTGCCACGTACACGCCGAATACCACGGCGAGGCCCCATCCCCACGAGATGATGAGCCAGTTGGCGGCCCCGAAGTTCCCGGTCTGCCGGCCTGATCCCGGCAGACCGGCGACCGCGACAGCCACCGACCCGATACCCAGCAGAATCAGGACGAACGTGCCCAGGAACTCGGCAGCCAGCTCGCCGCCGAGCCCTTCTCGATACCCGCGTCGACGAACGGTGCGTTCAGCCATGGACACCCTCCTCGGTCAGAAAGCAACGGAACTTTCCATTCCTCACCCGAAATACAGGGTGATTCGGGGTGGACGCGCCAGTGAATCCGCAGATTTCACCTATGCGGAGCAACCCGCGCGCTCGTCGATTTCGAGAAGGTCGACGCGCCCGTAGCGGGCGATGGTCTTGCCCAACTGCTCGTCGTCCGCCGCCTCGACCAGCTCGTTCGCCAGGGCTGCCCCGGCGGTGTAGCGGACGCGGTATCCGGCCATGGCAGCCGCGGTGCCCAGCCCGATCACCAGGTGCGACGTGCCCGTGCCCGAGTCCCCGATCAGACACAGTGGGTAACCCTTGGCGATCCCTTCGCAGGCGGCGAGGAACCCGCGCAGGACAGGCCCTCGCGTTCGGCGCGGCAACCGTGTCGGCGGCTCGCATGGTGGGCAGCCGGCAGGCGGGCCCGGCGCTTTCCTCACGTCCGCCTCACTGCGATCCGCCGAGGCCGTGGCTCTTCGCGACGGCCTTGGCGATGGCGCGCTGCTTTTCCGCCCGGCGGGCGGCCGAGCCGTAGGCGGGGAGCTTCCCGATCTCCTCTGCCGTCTTCCCGAAGTGGCTGTAGTAGACCTCGGCCGCCTCGACGGACTCGCCGCCCCGGCTGAGGATGGTGCGGTAGAGCAGGGTCTTGGCGACGTGGTTCTGGCGCTGGACGGGGACGAGGTCCCAGACGACCAGTCCGTCCTGCGCGCGCGTGACGAGGTCCGGTCTCAGGTCGCCGAGCAGCCGGACGGCTCCCGATTCCTCCGACCGGAAGAGGTACCTCAGGTTGCTCACGTAGTCGGCCACCTCCGGGGCGTTGGCCACGAAGGTCTCCACGGGCGTGTCCAGGAGCGACTGGGGGAGCTTCGCGAACTTCCGCAGCGGCTGCTCGCTGAAGACCTCGAAGACGGCGGTCGGGAACGTCTTCTTGACCAGGTCGCCGAGCGCCGTGTGCATGTGCGTGCCCCGCACCCCCGGGGCGAAGGCCGCGCTGCCGGGCATGCCCTCGACCTGGGTGAGGGCCTGGACCACGAGGGGTTCCAGGTTCTGTGGGGTCACCGTGGTGGCACCGGCGGCCGCCGCGGCGCCGGCTTTCGGCTCGGGGTCCTTCGCCGCCTTCTTCTCGGCGTCGGTCAGCAGCCGGAACACCTCGTCGAGTTCGGCGTCCGTCAGCGGCGCCTTGTCCGTCCCGAGAGCCTTGACGATCTCGTCCTTGGCCAGCGAGGAGGTGCCCTTGAGCTTGGGGCTGGAGATCGCGACGTCCCCGCCGACCGCCATGAGGGTGATCCCGTCCGGGGCGCTGAAGACCCGCTTCCTGGACAGGACGAACCGCAGCACGTCCGCGAAGCCCAGCCCGAACTCCTTCAGGGCGGCCACCCCGATCCGGGTCACGGTGACGCTTACCTGCACCACCCGCCGGGCGAGGGCGGGCAGCGACTTCAGGGCCTGCCACGTGGTCCATACGAAGACCACGATCTGCCCGACGATCCGGCCGAGGTCGAAGAACTCCCGCTCCTCGAACTTCTCCGTCATCGTGGCGACGAGCAGGCTCGCGCCCGTCACGCCGGTGACGAGCGGATTCTCGACGAGGAGCACGATGCCCTGCCAGAGCTGGTTCCGCTCCTGCGCGAGTCGTTCCGAGGCGGCGGAGCCCGCCAGAATGCCGATGATCTCGACGATCTGGTAATAGCTCTCGCCGGCGCCCCACACCATCCCGCCGACGAGCGCGGCGACGTCGGCGGCGTCCAGGACGGAGTGCGTCAGGACGTACGCCCGCGGCACACCGCGCTCGCTCAGGAAGCGGCGGAACTCGCGCGCCCGGGCCCAGGCGAGCACCGTGCCGAGATGGCCGAGCCGGCGCAACTCCTCCAGGGCTGCCATGAGCCCGTCGTGGTCGAGGTCGCGCAGGTACGCCGTGAGCAGCCCCGTCGCGGCGCTCGCAGGAGCCGTCGGGCCCAGATGCGGGAGCGCGGCGACGATCAGGGCCACGGCCTGCTTCGGGTCGCCCGGCTTCGGGTCTCCCGGCTTCCGCTCCGCGGGGGCGGGGGGCGGGGCCGCGCCGACGTCCGTCGTGTACGCGACGATCCCTGCCCGCACCGGCTCGACGTCCCGGGTGAGGACGAGGGTGCCCGTGTCCTGCCGGCTCCCGTCCGCCGCGACCCGCTGGACGGCGTACGCGGCGCCGGGTGCGGTCGCCGCCAGGATGCCGAGCCGTTCGCGGGGCACCGGCTGAAGATAGAACGTCCCGGGACCCAGCCGGGCCGACACGGCCGCGGGCCCCGGCGGGGCGCCGCCGCCGGCCGTCGGCATCAGGTGTGCCGATGTCCGGCCGAAGTACAGGGTGTTGACGGTGATCCGGCCGAGCGGCGCGGCCTGGAAGTCGGGACCCATCCGGTTCCGCACGGCCGCGAGCGCGGCCATCGGGGCGGCGCTCCCGGCGGCCGACGGGTCGGGCCGCTGCCGCCCCGCGCGCCCGCCCGGGTTCAGCGCCCCGGAGCCGGACCGGCTCCCCGGCCCCAGACCGCCCGCAGAACGCCCCGCGGCCCCGCCGGTGCGGACGCCCCCGCCGGTGCGGACGCCCGTGCCGGTGTCCCGCACGGGCAGGACGACCGGGCGGCCCTCGCCGTCGAAGCTGGGCACCCGGTAGCCCTCCGGCACGGCACGGCCCGGGGCGTACGGCTCGCGCGGCGGCCCCGCGCCGGCCGGTGCGCCCTCGCGCGGTGTGGCCAGCCGGATCGCCGCCACCACCGCCTCCCGCACCACCTGCTCCAGAGCCCGCGCCGCCTCCGGGGAGAGCCCCTCGGGGCGCGGTGGCGGCTCGGGCAGATGGTGGTGCCGTTGCGGCGTCATTCGATCATCCTCCCGCCGACCAGCCGGTACACCTTGCTGGTGTCGTCGGCGGTGATCTCGAAGACGATCTCCGGGTGGGCCTCGCTGAGGGTGCGGAGCACTCCTGCTTCCGTCACCCGTCGCACGATCCCGGCGGCGCACGCCGAGCAGACCTCCTGGTCGACCCGGATCCAGACCGTACGGCCACGGGCGGCGGCCAGTTCCGCGGGGGTGAGGGTCGCGACGCGGTCGCTGAGCTGCTGGCCCACCGCCTGCTCGGCGTGGCCGTGCGCCTTGATGTTCGTGACCTTCGAACCCGGCCGGATCCTGTGCGCCGACTGGTACTCGCCGAGCGCCAGGAAGGAGCCTCCGTCGAAGCGCTGTTCCGCCAGGGCGGGGATGTCCGACCGGGCGACGGCGACCGTCCCCTGGTATCCGGCCGCCGCCTTGGCGGTCGGCGGGACCGGCTGCCCTTCCGGCCCGCTCCCCCAGGTGCGCTTGGTCTGCCAGCCGCGCGGCTCCTTGCGCGGCACGTTCCGCGGGTCGTCAGGCGGCAGTTGGGCGCGCTCGGCCTCGACCGCCGCCCGCACCTCTGCCAGGTCGCGGACGAGCCGGGTCTGCATGGCCGGCGACGACGTCTTGAGGTCGGGGGCGTACGGGCGGCGCACACCGCCGTAGCGCGAGTCGATGATCTGCCGGGCCACGGGGTCCACCGCCTCCCGCGCCCGCAGTTGCTCGTACGAGGCGGTGTCGTACCAGTGGAGGTCCTGCATGGCCTCCGCGTCGCCGGTTCCGGCGGCGTCCTCCAGCTCCTTCCGGGTCGCCCAGCGCGCCGGCGGGCCGGGGCGCGGCAGCACCGGCTTCGGTGTGGCGGGCCCCGGCGGCAGGGCGGGAGCGGGCGTCGCGGGCGGCACCGGCGGCTGCGCCGCGTGCGGATCGACGGGCCGCGCCCCGGCCCGCGCCCCGGTCCGTGTCCCGGCCGTCGTTGCGCCCCCCGCCCCCGGGGCGGCGGCACCGCGCCCCGGGGCGATCCGGGACAGTTCCTCGCCCACCTCTTCCATGCGCAGCCCCATCTGCTTCGCCCAGGCCGCGGCCTCCGTCTCGCGCAGCGTCCCGGCGAGCGTCTGCTCCATCCGCTGCTGCCCGGTCGCCGTGGCGGTCGCCCACTGCCGGGCGGTCACCCCCTCGGCGGCGAAGAGCTGCGCGACGATCGCCACCTTCGCCACCGTGGGGCCGAGCCGTTTGGTGACGGCCTGGTACGCACCGTGCAGCAGCGGCTCCCCGACGAAGGAGAAGAACACCCCGATCGCCGCGCCGATCCCCATGGCCCGCACGTACGTCTCGGTGTCGGAGCCGGGCCCGTCGTGCAGGGTGACGTCGACGAGATCGCGGGCGAACTGGTCGAGTGCGGCCGCGGACGCACCGGACACGGAGCCCGTGACCAGCTTCGACGCCACCCCGCCTGCCGCCTCGCTGCGCAGCGCGCGGGTGCCGAGCTTGCCGGCCCAGCCGCCCAGCCCGGCGCCGAACCGGAAACCCACGGCGTTGAGATAGCCCTCGACCGCCGCCATCGCGAATCCTTCGACCGTCAGGTGCTCGTCCCCGAAGACGATCTTCAGGGCGTAGATCAGCTCCGAGAGCGTGATGCTGCCCGCGATCGTCCCCAGACCGCCGCCCAGTTGGATCAGGATGCCGACGATCCCGGCCGACCAGCCCACGACCAGCGCACCGGCGCCGAGCACGATCAGGTTCACCACCTGGATCGCCTCGCCCGACCGCAGCGCACCCCACTGCACGAGGCGCGCCTCGAACTCGCCGAACGGCTCGACCAGCGGCCCCGCCCTGCGCTCCCACGTCTGCCGGCTCCCGGCCGGCCGCGAGACGATCTCGAACCGCACGTCGTACGAGGGCAGGCCGTCCCGCTCCGCCGCGATCACGTCGAGCAGCCGGATCGTGTACTCGACGTCGGCCTTCTCGAAGTCGTCCTTCGTGAGCCCCGCCGCCTTCGCCGCCCGGGTCAGCGCGGTGGCGGAGAACTCCTTCGCGTCGTACACACCCGTGTCGCGCCCGGTGAGGATCTCCTCGGTGAGCCGGTGCCGCTCCCGCAGCAGATGCCCGCGGAGTGCCTCCGCCTTGCCGGGCTTCGGCCGCATTCCGGGCACCAGCCGGGAGTAGATCTCGTCGCCCTCGGCGAGTACGCGGCCGGCGACCACCTTCCTGCGCTCCTCGTGCTCCAGCAGGATCGCGCCCCGCCCCTCGCCGCCCGGGACGTAGCCGTGCGCGGCGGTCGTGGCCCGCTGCTCCGCGAGTGCCCCGCGCAGCCGCTGGACCCGGGGGTGGCGGGCGTACGGGGTGAGGGCGCAGTTCCGCAGCCACTCGGCCCGCAGCGCGAACCGGCCCGTGCCCTCCAGGGCGTCGAAGACCTCGTCGAGGGCGCCCTCCTGCTCCAGTTCGGCCAGGACGTGGCCGAAGAGGCCGCCGGGCCGTGCCCGGCTCCGTGGCGCGGCCACCTCGTCGAGCAGCGCGTCCACCGCGCGGCCCGCGTCCTCTCCTCCCCTGAGCCGCTGGAGGAGCAGCCGCGCGAGCTGCCGGGCCGGCGGCCGCAGGGCCGCGGTGTCGAGCCTGTCGGGCGCCAAGTCCGGGTGGGCGCGCGCGTACAGGACCCGGGTCCCCGGCTCGTCCGGCCACTCCGCTCGCCGTCGCACCGCGTCGGGCAGCCCCGGGAAGCCCTCCCCCTCCTGCATGAACAGTCGCGCGGTGGGCTCCCGGTGGCGGGCGCCGCCGCCGCTCGCGCGCCGGTCGAGCAACTGGAACACCACGTCCTCCCGGACCCGCCCGTCCGCGCCGCGCGCCGGCCCCGAGGACGGGCGGACCACGGCGGGCTGCAGCCACACCGTCACCTCCTCCGCGCCGAACTCCGCCGCGTACTGGTCCCAGGCCACGCCCGTGCCCTGCTGGAACAGGACCGGGTCCACGCAGAACCCGGCCTCGCGCACGGGCACGGTGAAGCCGAGGCCCGGGCCGAGGGCGGCGACGTCCGTGGCGTCGATCCTCGGCAGCGCCATCGACGCGAACAGGACGTGACCGGACTGGAGCGCCGGGATCCGGGCGGGGACGGGCCCGCCACGGTCGAGCGCGTGGAGGGCGCGCAGGGCGGCGGACGAGGCGGTCAGCACCCAGGCGGGTTCGGTACGCGCCGCTCCCGGCGCGGCCCCCGGTGCCGGCCGGGCGGCGCGCCCCGCCGCCGCACGCAGCAGCGCCTCGCCCAGGTCCGCCGGCAGGGCCGGGGCGTCGACCCGGACGAGCGAGACCTCCAGCGGATACTCGACGCCCGCCTGCGCCTCGTACAGCACCGCGAACGGCAGCGGATGGCCCAGGGTCTCGGCGACGAAGGCGAGGAACCGGTCGACGGCCATCCGCGTCCGCACCGTGCGCACGACGGTCCACGGCTGCGCCGGGGCCTTGCCCCGTACGGGGACGAGGGCCGGCCGGCCTTCGCCGGCGTACGACGGCACCGCGTACCCGCGGGACCCGTCCCGCCCGCCGTCGGACCGCTCCCCGGCCGGGCCCGGGCCGTACCCGGGCCCGTACCGGGGCAGCATCCGCTCGGCTCTGCGGAGCCCCGAGGCGACGGCCGAGGTGAGCTGCCGCCGCACCGCCGCCAGTTCCTCCGGGCCCGGCTCGCCGACGAGGGTGATCCGGATCGGCACCCGGACGTGCACCTCACCCATGGCCGCCGCTCCCGCGCTACTCGGTGATCAGGATCATGACGCGCAGACCTGCGCCGACGACCGTTCCCTCCTCGGCGTCCTGGAGGGTGATGTCGAAGGTGTGCACGCTCCCCACGACGGGGTCGGATTCGAGGGAGATGAGGAGTTCGCTCGGAATGCCCTTCTCCCCGTACCCGGACTGGGACTGGGCCTGGGACTCCGGCCGCGGCGGCACGAAGTTCCGGTCCAGCCCGGGGATGCCCTCCGCATCGAGCCGGAAGGACAGGCGGCTCTCACCGACGCGGACCGGTTCCGTGCCGTAGGAGGTCCTGAGCATCAGCTCGGGCTGCTGCTGCTCGTTCTCCCGCTCGGGTGCCACGATCTCCGGATGTCCGGCGAGGACGAAGTACTCGTCGGGCCCCAGGACATCGCGCGGAGTGACGGTCGTGGCGCTGACCAGGAGTTCGCGGAGGAAGGGGCCGTGCGGCGGTGGTGTCGGCGGATACGTGTGGTACGGCACCCGCACGGGCTCGGCGGCGATGGCCCTGGGCACCTTCTTGAGGGTGATGTTCCGCTGGCCCACGTGCCCGTCGCCGTTCGGCTGCACCTCGTTGCCACTGGGCCATTCGGTGCCGTCGAGTTCCTCGCCCGGGGGCGGCGGGTCGGCGACGGCCGGGTCCTGGAACGCGTTGGCCATGATGCACATGTGCAGCTCGGTCTGACCCGGGGGGAGGTCTGCCTCCGTGGGGGTCCACTCGGGAAGACAGGTGAACACGTGGGGGTCGCTGTTGCTGAGGGTGCCGGAGCCGGGCGCCACGTCTCGCGTCGGGCTGCGGAACGACACCTTGGCGTTCCCCGGAGTGTTGATCACTCCGACCTGTGGCACGAACGCCCATGCCTGGACGGCCACGTCCTTGACAGTCTGGTCACCGCGGTTGGAGACCCGCACCTTGACCACGGTGGGTTCGCCGGTGTGGGCCTCGGTGCCGCCCGGGTCCACCCAGATGCTGGAGCTGGCCCAGAAGGGCGGATCCGACCGGTTCCACGGACGCTCGGTCCCCTTGTCGTCCCCGCTGCCGCCGTTGCGTCCGAAGTCGATGGCGAGATAGAGGTTGTCTGCCATGGGGTGGAGCCTCGCTTTCAGATGAGGTACGTGAGCTGGACGCTCATGACGGTGACCGTGTCCGTGACCGCGGCGCCCGCCAGCGCGCCGATGACGAAGTAGCGGAAGGCGTTCATGTCGACCCGGTCCATCGCGGGGTCGACCGGCTGGGTGGCGTCGTACGCCCCGGCGCCCGACACCCGGGCCATGAGCTGCACCGTCGTGGCGTCGGCGAACGGCGCGCGGAAGAGGCTGATGCGCAGGGTGCCCGAGCCGGTGTTGTTCCCGGCGGCACGGAACTTCAGCAGCTTCGCGCCGTCCGGCGGGGCGACGGTCAGCATGCCGGTGAGATCCGTCTCCGCCGAGGGACGGACCGCGGCGCCGAAGCGGTCCAGGGACCATGCCTTGCTGGGCGGTACGGCGACGAAGGCTGGCGACAGCGTCAGCTTCCGCTCCACGGCGGGCACCTGTCCCGTCGCCTTGATCGCCGTGTCGATGGTCTTCACCACCGACGACAGGGTCTCCAGGTCCTTCTGGAGCGCGTCGAAGCGGGTGTTGAACCCGTTCGGGCCGCTGGCGGACACCCGGTCCCGGTTGTCCACCCAGGGCGTGTGCTTGAACGTCGGTGTGAAAGCGATGTCGGTCATGGCGACCCTCCGGTCAGCTCCTTGGTGACCACCTCCACGCCCAGCGGACGCAGTTGGGCGAGGAGGTGCGTGATGCGGCCCCGCTCCGCGGGGGTCAGGACGTGGCCGGCCAGGTCGGGGTGCGGCCGGACGGTCATCTGGTACGCGCCCGGGCCTGCGGCCGGACGGTAGGCGGCCTGCACCCAGGCCGGGCCCGGGTATTCGCCCCGTACCGACATCTCGGCGGGTGCGGTGGTCAGCAGGGAGGCGGCGCCGTCGCCGGTCGACCAGACGAGCACGCCCTGCGCCCCGACGTCCGCCTCGGCGGGCGAGACGGTCAGCTTCGCCACCGCCCCGACCTCCAGGACACCGTCGGCCGGTCCCGCCGCGCCCACCTCGACCGGGCGGTCGCCGACGTCCTGACGCACCGTCACCACCGCTCCGAGCACGCTGACGTAGGTGAACCCCGCGCGGTGCGCCCACACCGCCAGCACGCCGGGGGCGAGCCCCGGATGGGTCAGCCGCAGCTCCCGGCCCTCCCTCGCCAGCGGGGTACCGGACGGTTCGTACGCCGACGTGACGACCAGCCTGCCGGGCATGCGGCCGCCACGCAGCAGGGTGAGGAGCTCGTCGAGGAGCCGTGCCACCTCGCGCCGCATCCGGTGGTGGTTCGGGTCGGTGCCGTAGTCGACGTGCGCGGCGTCGTCGTGGCGGGCCAGGAACACCGGGTCGAGGGGCTCCCCGGCGGCGGGCTCGGCGGGGTCGGGGGTGCCGTCCGCGCCGATGGCCGTGCCGTCGGCGAGCGGCCCGGGAAGGACCGTGAACTCCCCGGAGACGGTCAGCGTGTGGGGCCCGTCGTGCAGTTCCGCCGTGACGACGACCCGACCCGCCTCCTGCCCGGTGAGGACGGCCGTCGGCGCGTCGGCGGCCCCGGACAGGGCTGCCCGGCCGGGGCCGCAGTGGGCCGTGCGCCAGCGGACCGTCGCCCCCGACGGCGGGAGGGGCGTCACGCTCAGCGTGAGCTGCTCCCCCTTGGCGACCACCCCGGAACCGGTGGCCAGCACGAGCAGGTCGCCGGGGGCGCACTCCGCGTACACCGTGCCGTCCGTGCGGTGGGTGACCACGTCGAAGCCGGCCCGGTGGGCGAGCGCGGCGAGCCGGCCGGGGCCGGTGGTGGGGTGGGTGAGGAGCACGGCCCGCCCCGTCGCCCGCGCGTCGGCCGCGTCCGGGTCGAACCCCGAGGTCACGCGGGCGCGGCCGGTGAGCAGCGGGGCCAGCCTGCCCAGGGCGTTCGCCACCGCCGGCTGCACCCGGCCGGGCGCGGGCGGCGGTTGCCCCGGCGCGTACGGGCCGGGGCGCGGCGGCGCGACGTCCACGACGGCCGGGTCGAGGGCCGCCAGGTAGTACGGATCGAAGTAGCCCTCCGGCAGGGGCACGGCGGGGCCGGTGCCGGTGCGTCCCAGCGGGTCGATCGACTGGCCGGGGAGCAGCGTGGCCGGCACCACCCTCAGCCGCAGCAGCCCGCGCCGCAGCGGGCCGTTGGTGTCGTCCACGAGGAGGGGGGTGGCCACGCCGCCGATGGGTCCGACGCCCGCGTTGAGCGCGGCGGCGAATCCGGCCGGTGTCGGCAGCGTCCAGCGGCGGGCGAGCTCCACCCTCCTGCGGTACTCCGTGTCGTTCTCACCGCTCGCCCGGAGGACGCCGAGGCTCGCCCCGTGCAGGTCGAGGACGCGTGCGCGTACGTGCGTGGCCCGGGGCGAGCGGACAGCGGCCGTGCGCCCAGCATGGGCGCGCAGATGGTCCCGCTCCCAGCCGGCGGCCCACAGCAGCTTGCCCATCGTGCCGAGGAGGGCCGTCAGCCGCCACCGTTCCGCCTCGGGTCCGGGCGGGTCGGGCGGGTCGGGCGGGTCGGGCTCACCGGGAGGGTCGGTCGTCTCGATGCGGCTGAGCAGGCCGGTGAACCGGGGCAGGGCCGCGGTGGTGCCGGCGAGCAGGCCGTCCGGCAGCTCCACGACGACGGTGCCCGGGGCCCCGCCCGGGTGCAGCGTGAACGTGACGGTCGTGCCGGGGGCCGCGTCCTTCCTGGCCTGGAGGACGTACAGCGGGTCGGGGGTGTGCCCGAACACCGCGGTGTGCAGCGTGAAGTCGTAGGGCGCGACGGTCCCGTCGGCCACGACCAGGTCCAGGTGGTCGGCGCCCCGGGCGAAGGGGGCGGTGAGCCGCGCCGCCATGTCGGTGCCGGCCAGCGGCGGTGGTTCGACCTCCGTGGCGGGAACGGGAGTCATCGGGACACCACCTCGATGCTGGTGAGGTCCGAGTCGCGGGTGAAGAGCGCCATCTCGGTCAGTCCCATGGCCAGGCTCTCACCGACCGGGGCTTCCATGACCTCCGTCTGGTACGGGACGGTGCCGAAGCCGAACCGGCCGAACGCGGGCGGGCAGCGCCGCAGATGGAGGTTGCGTACGTCCGTGACACCCGGCTCGTCCACGAGCGCGCACATCACCCGGGCGTACAGGACGTCGTCGCCGAGTCGCAGACTGCCGATGTCGTGGGCGAGGCGGGCCCGGATGCCGGCGTCCACCGCCGCCGGAACGAACCGGGGATCGACGGCGACCTCGGCCCTGACCGCGACCTCGATGTGGTCGGCCTCCACCACGTTGACGTACACGCCGATGGGGCGGACCCGTTCGACGGCCGCCGCCACCAGGTCGCGGACGCCGGTCACCGGGTCCGGTCCCGACGTCGTCAGCCACGGGCGGGGGCCCCGGTGGGCCACGGCGACCTCGGCGAAGTAGGGCTCACCGATCCGCCGTTCGGCGCTGAACACGCGCTCTCCGAAGTCGAAGCCGTCGAAGAAGACCTGCGACACGTCGAGGCCGCCCAGTTCGTCCGTGACGCGGGCGTCGACGACGTCCTCGATGCCCAGCGCGGCCTGTCTGACGCTGTCCGGAGTCCACAGGGCGTGGGGCAGGGCGATGAGCCGGGCCCGGTACGCGACGTCGTCCTCGGGCGGGAGCGGGCCCGCGAACGGCGCCGGGTTGGAGAGGGTGAGCGTCGCTCCGGCCCAGTCCGCCAGGTACTCGCCCATGTGCTCGGGATGGATCCGGGTGACGGCCTCGGCCGCCACGGGCTCGTCGTCCGGCTCGACGGCGCGTACGTCCACTGTCGCCTGCGGGGCGGCGAGAGTGAGGACGGCGGGCTGCTCGGTCGCGAACGCCCGGGCGGGCGGGGATCCGTCGTCG
The DNA here is from genome assembly GCF_042874195.1 of Streptomyces sp. NPDC004134. NCBI lineage: Bacteria > Bacillati > Actinomycetota > Actinomycetes > Kitasatosporales > Streptomycetaceae > Streptomyces > Streptomyces sp. NPDC004134. The sequence goes on from NZ_JBIAMS010000009.1 coordinate 163,311, forward strand.
GGTGGCGGGGCGGTGAGCAGGAGCGTCCCTTCGGGGACCACGTAGGGCCGGTTCGGCGCCCCGCCGCCCAGGGTGAGACGGACCTGGCCGGTCCGCCGGCCGGCCCGGCGGGGCAGCCCGGCGTCGTCGCCGAGCAGGTCGAGCGCGGGGCCCGTCGCGGTGGCCGGGAACTGCGCGTAGAACAGGTCCTCCAGCCGTTTCCACAGCTCGGAGTCCTCGGCCGCGACGACCTCGAGGATCTTGCCGAGCGGTCCTGCGGGCCCGAGGTCGACGTCATCGCCGAAGGCGGTCCTGGCCCGCGCCCTGCTCTCGGCGAGGAGCTGGTCGATGCCCTTGAGGACGAATCCCTCGTCCGTCACGCCGTACGTCATGCCTTACACCTCCAGCCCCGCCGAGACGGCGGTGGTCCGGCCGTCCACGGCCTCCACGACCACCTCGACGGTCCATGTCCTGCGGTCGTCCGGCGGGTGGGAGAAGGTCACGTCCGTGACCTCGTTCACCCGCGGATCGGCGGCGAGGGTGCGTACGATCTCCAGCCGCAGCAGCTCGCGCACCTCGGCCATGCCGCCGGTGCCGCCGAAGGCGTCCCCGACGCTCAGCCCGTACCGGCCGGCGAAGCGGTCGGATCCGTAGGGCGTGAGCAGGGAGAGGGTCAGCGCCTGGACGAGACTGGCGAGTCCGCGCACCTGCGCCAGGCCGCCGTCCCGTACGACGAGGTCGCCGTCGTCCAGGCGCAGGTTGTGTCCGAGCGGGTCGGTCGCCGCCGCCGGGGCGGCCGCACCGGGATACTCCGTCACGGCGGTCACCTCGCCTTCAGCACGCTCTGGCCGGGCGCGGCGACGCTCCACAGCACGGGTTTGACGGGGAACGCGAGGGTCATACCCTGGGCCGTGGCCAGGGCGACCGGGGTGCCCCGTACGGACAGGCCGGTGCTGGCCCCGCCGGTCAGGGAGGTGACCTTGCCGCACGGCAGGAGATTCGGCGCGGCCGGCGTGGGCTGGTTGGGGCAGGCCGGGACCGTCGCGGCGAGCAGGTCGCTGACGAGCAGGACCGGATTCCCGGCCACGGTCAGGGAGTTCTGCGTGGGCACCACCACGAGCGGGGCTCCGTGGTCGCACCGGATGTCGGCGGCGCTGGTGAGGACCTCGGGCATCAGGTCACCTGCACCGAGGTGCCGTCCAGGGACAGACTCACGGTCCCGTTGGTGAGCATGATCTTCCTTCCTGGCGTACTGACGGTGACCGCGCCGGCGGTGTCGACCTTGATCGTGGTGCCGGTGTGGTGCTCGATCGTCACGGTGTCGTCCGGGGGCGGTGTGGGCCGGGTGCCGACGTTCGGGAGCTTCCCGGTACCGACGTGGATGCGCAGGCCGCGCGCCTGGATGATCCGGCCGCCGGCCGCGTCGGTCAGATCGTTGACGCCCGGTCCGTCGGGGGCGCCGTCGGGGCCGAGCCGCGTCGGCAGGGAGAGCCAGTAGTCCCCCGGGTGCGGTTCCGGCGCTTTCGCTCCGCTCGTACGGGGCCACAGGTACCCCACCACGGCAGCGTCGTTGACGAGGTCGCGGTTGTGCGCGAGGAGTGCCCGCATCCCCGGGTAGACCGGGGTCATCAGACCGCAGGGCCCGAAGGCGAACGGGGCGGCGACGGGCTTGTCGAGGAGGGTGGCGTCGCCGATCTCCCCCTGGACGCTGGGCGCGCCCATGGCGGGCGGCGGGGTCTGCCCGTACGCGAGCGACACCTGGTGGCCGTTGCCCCGGTAGCCGGTGACCTCGCCCACGTCGACCGACGGCCGGGCCAGCCGCTCGCGCTCGGCGCGCGCGTCGAACCGGTCGACCATGCCGCGTACGCCGCCGTCCAGGACCTCGGCGACCGCCCCGGCGGGTACGGCCACGACCTGGACGTCGCAGACGTAGCCGGTGCGACCGCCGAAGCGGTGCAGGACGCGGGTGATGCGCAGCGGACCGGGCGGCGCGTCGACGCCCTCGACGGTGGCCACCTGGCCGGCCCGCAGCCCGGGGTGGCCGAGGACGACCAGGTCGAGTGAGGTGCGCGGCGGCGGACGTTCCTCCCCCGGGGCGGTCGCGACGGTGTCGTCCCCCTGGGAGTCGCCGCACGAGACGAGGTTGAGCTCGGGGTCGAAGGCGACGGGGGCCCGGTCGTCCCCCGCGCCGACTGCGGGGCCGGTCCTGATCTCCTTGTCCCGGATGACCACCGGGGCGGGGACGGTCTGGGCAAGGTCGCGCAGCACGCCGAGGGCGGTCGGGCCGCGCACGGTGTGGTCGCTGAGGTCGGCCGGCAGTTTCGAGCCCTCGGCGAGGGTCAGCTTGGCGGCCTTCGCGATCCTCTCCACGAACTCCAGCGCGTCGCAGGAGTTCGCGCGGTGCTCCGCGACCGGCATCTTCCGCAGGGCGAAACCGGCCGCGTCCTGCCCGGTGAGGCGCACCCGGCTCAGGCCGTCCTCGCCCACCCAGGAGGTGATCCGCAGGATCCTCCCCTGCATCACCGGCTTGTCGACGCTGCCCGGCTCGTCGAAGTAGCCGAGGGACACGACGGCCTTCAGCGGGACGTCGGCGATCTTCGAGCGGAGCATCGTGACGGTGTCGCGGGGGACGTTGACGAGCAGCACGTCGAAGGTGCCCGCGACCGCCCCCTCGTTCATCGTGACGGTGATCTCCGCGTCCAGGACCAGCGAGCCGTCGAAGACGTGGTTGGAGACGGTGAGCGGCAGGCCCGTGAGGCCGAGCAGGGAGGCGGCGGCGCCCGCCACCGCACCCGCGATGGCGCCGAACGGCGAGTCCTCGGGCGGCTTGTCCTCGTCCACGGTCACGCGGTAGCGGATCACGAGGCTCACGCGGACACCTCCGCCACGACCCGGGACCCGTGGCTGCCCGCGGCGTTCAGGTTCTGCACGTGCACCCGGGCCTCCCGGAAGACGAGGCGCAGCCGGCCCGCCGGGCAGGGCAGGTCCCGTACCGCCTTCCGGCGCACCAGCGGGACGATCCCGTCCGGGTCCTCGCGGTCCACGACCACGACCAGGAACGGACCGGTGCCGAGGAGGTCGAGCATCCCGCCCCGCGCGACGGTCCGTTCGTCGGCGTTGGCGTACAGGCCGACGCGGTACACGTGCGGGCCGAAGCGCAGCCGGAAGCTCTGCGGGAATCCCTCGTCGGCGTCGACGGGCAGCAGCGGCATCGCGCCTCCTCTACAGGGGCAGTCGGGGTACGGGGCCGGGTACGGGCAGGCTCGGCACACCCGCGCTGCCCGCGCTCGTGGCGAGCTCCGCGATCTCGCCGAGCAGCGCGGTGAGGCTGGACCGGGGCACATGCTGGAGGGTGAGGGAGAGGTCGAAGGCGTCCCGCTTCTGCACGCTCTGGGTGAACCGCAGATCGGTGATCTGCATGTCGAGGCTGAGCGTGAGACCGCAGACGACCGGGATCCCGGTGACGGCGAGCGCGGGCGCGGCCGCGGCGAGTAGTGCCCGGGAGTTGAGCGCCATGACCTCCAGGGCCTTCTTGGTCGCGTGCCGGTCCGGGCCGAGGAGGACCGCCTCGATGGCGATCGTCTTCGTCGACGGCTGGGTGGCCTGGGAGAAGCGGCTGCCCAGGATCCGTTCGACCCGGTACCCCTCGGTCATGGTGACGCTCTGCGCGTACAGGAGGGGAACCGTGCCGACGAGCACCTTCTCGGTCACGGGTCACCCCCGGCTGCCGAGTTCGCGGTCGAATTCGGCGAAGACGTGGTCCGCGATCCGCCGGACGTGGTGGTCGCCGAGTTCGCCGACCACCTCGACCTCGACCGGGAAGTGGTAGTGGATCACGGTGCCGGACGCGCCGTGCCGAGTGACGACCGCCTCGCTGCCGGCCGCGGGCACGATGTGCTCGCCCTCGTGCACGAGGGCGAGGCCGGTCCTGTCGACACGGCCGCCCGCGGCGAAGGCGTCGGCGTGCGCGAACTCCTCGTCGTCACCGGTCACGTCACTCCTCCACGCCCACGTTGAGCGCCATGCAGGTGAAGTTGGCCTGGGGCACGCCGTCCACGGTGACCGTGCTGGGCTGCACGGCGCTGACCACGCAGCGGCCGAACTTCAGGGCGGAGAAGGCCCAGTCGTTGCCCTGCTTCTCGGCGACGGCGACGGCGAACTCCTTGCCCGTGGAGGCGAGTTCGGTGAGGTCGGCGACCGCGGACGCCACCGCGGGCACGGTCATCGTGAAGGTGAACGTGAACGGCTGGCGCACGAAGCCGACGCCGTCCGCTTCCAGGCTGTGCAGCACCGTGTGCGGCACGTTGAACGACGGGGAGAAGTTCGTGATCGGGGTGATGGTGCGACCGTCCAGCTTCACCTCGAGGCGGGTGTTCCAGTCGGACATGAGACGCTCCCTACTTGAAGGTCAGCTTGATGCTGAGCCGGTGGATGGCGCCGGCGTACGTGATCTGGACCATGGCCTCGGCCAGCCGGTCGCGGCGGGCGGCGGCCATGATCTTCTCGTCCTCGGGGGTGGGCTGCGGCTTGTCGAACAACTGGAGCACCGGGATGACGACCTCGTAGTCCTCGATCACCTCGCTCCTGCGCAGCGGTTCGAGCACCCCCTCCATCTGGCCGGCGAGCGCCCGCAGCCCGGTCCGGCTGATCCGCAGTTCGCCGATGGTGGTGATGAGCGATGCCTTGAGCCGGAACGTGAGGTCGTCGAGAGTGCGGACGATGTCGATGTACTTCTTGTCCGTGGTGCCGTTGGCGCCGGTGTACCCCTCGCCGAGGTAGACGCCCTGCCCCGGGATGAGCGCGGGGTTCACCAGCCAGTTGAGGTTGTTGCCGGCCGGAGGCGACGAGTCGTCCTCGCTGCCGTTGATCGTGATCAGCTCGTCGGCGGTGAACTCCGCGGACGTCACGCCGACCTTCTTGAGGAGCATCGACACCTGGGGGTCGTATCCCCCGATGGTGCCGGCGACCGCGGCCGCCACGTCCTCGGCGCTCTTGTGCGCCACGTAGACCATGCGATCGGTGTTGAGCGCGCCGGTGATGATCGAAGGATCGTGGTCGCCCGTGCCGAGCATGGCCACGCCCATGCGTTCCAGGCCCTCGCCGAACGGCCCCTTCACGTGGTCGGCCAGCTTCACGATGGCTTCGGTCGGCTGCCCTCCGGCGGGCACCTCCAGGGGGGTGTCCGCGATGACCACGAACTGGACGGCCAGTGTCTTGATCACGGCGAGGGTCTCGTCGACGTTCGGCTGGTCGGCGAGGCGGACGGCGTAGACGTCGCCGGGTCCCGGCTCCTGTCTCAGGGCGAGCGCGACGGCCGTGCCGAGCGGCCCGGGAGCCTGCTTCAGGGCGTCGTCGGGATCCGCGAACACCTTGGGTTCGTTCACCGGGATGAGGCCGGTCGCCCCCGCCGCGGCCGTCACGGCACCGATGATCGCGATGTTGCCGGTGGGCCGGACGGCGGGCGAGAAGAAGTTGGGCTTGGCTTGGACACGGATGTAGCGAACGGGGCTCGGGGTGGCCATGGAGCGTGCTTCCTTCCGGAATCAGGTGAGGAAGAGCGGGGTGATGCCGGCGCTGCCGAACACAGCGGTGATCTCCGCCTGGGAGAGCGCCTGAGCCAGCGGCTGCGGGAGGGGGGTGAAGGCGGCGGCGTGGGCGTAGGGCGCGCTGCGTACGCCGAAGGTGCTCGGCGGCAGGGGCCGGTCGCGGGCCGCCGCCGCCACGCGACGGGCGGAGCGCAGCGCCGCGACCACATCGGTGGGGTCGGCGACGAGGACGGCGGCGGTGAGGAGCACGGTGCGGACGTTGTGCGGGTCGGTGGGGTCGAACGGCGGCGGATGACGCAGCCGGACCTCCGTCCGCAGGTACTCGCCGGCGTCCCTGAGATCCTCGACGGTGCGCAGCCCGTGACTCGCCATGAACTCGTCCAGGTTCAGGTACGAGAACTGGGCCCGGAACTCGTCAAGCGTCCGGTACGAGTCCACGGCACGGGTGACCACCGAGTCGATGCCACCGGGGTCGGTCTCCGCGACCACGTCGATCTCCAGGTCGGCGGACACGTCGATCCACACGGGCGCGGTGGCCTCGCCCTCCCAGGAGAACTCGGTACGGGTGGGGGCGGGCGTCACCTGATTCCAGGCGCCCTGCCGGCGGCGGGGTGCGAACAGGGGTTCGCCGAGGGTGCTCCGCAGAATCCGGAGCTGCTTGACGGAGACGATGCGCTCGTAGTCCAGGGTGTGCGTGCGCTCGACGAGGAGCTGCGCGTGCGGGGTGAGCAGCGTGGTGAGCGTGGTGGGGTCGGCGATCTGCTTCAGGCCCTTGTCCTGGACCACACCCATGCCAGTCTCCTCCGGCAACACTTTTCACAGGTGTGACAAGCAACGCACGGGCTACTCAGCAGCCGCAAGGAAGATTAGACCGAATAGTTCGCTTTTCCTCCCGATGGGGGCATGAGTCCGGGTCATATGCCTCCCGCCGGCGCGGCATCACCGCAGAGATCACCCCGCCACCCCGGGAGGGAGGCCCGAACCCGGGCCGGAGCACCCGATGCCGTGGTGCACCCACAGCGAAATCGTGAGGTCCCCGAAGTCCGCACCACCTCGACCCTCGGCGCACCGAAGCCCGGGCTCCCTGACCACCCCGGCCTACGACCCGGCGGACAGCTCCCTGACCGCCGCCACCCCGGCGAGAGAAAGGATCATCATCGGCCGACCGGCACGCCCTCTGACCGACACAGGGGCCGGCAACGACGAAACGCCCGTCCCTCGCCTGGGCGAGACATGGGCGCCAGTTCAGCATGCCAAGATATGTACGAATTTGCGTGTCCGAGGGGCGAGTTGACCACTACACCCACGCCCTCACCCGGGGTACATCGTTGCCGTTGAAGTGATCGATCCCCCTCCCCTGCAGACCAACCTGTTTCGGTCTGACCTGCGGAACGGCGACTCGTCTACACCTGATCGTTTGGTTCAGGCGGTCCGGTCTGGAGCAGGTTGGAGATGCCGCCCTGGTTCACACAGTCCTGCGCCAGGTCGTGCACCTGCCAGTGATAGTCCAGATCTGGTTCGCCGGCGTTCACTGTGGTCTCGACCGGTGTGTAGCGGCGCAGCGGAGTCGAGACGTCGTGATAGGGGAAGCCGAAGGTGTCCACCGTCAGGATCGAGAGCGGATCCTCACCGTTCCAGTCGATCCGGACACGCACCTCGTACTCCGCGTTGCCGGTGGCACCAGCGGTGGTGCGGACCAGCGCCATCAGATCTGCGATGGCGCACTCGATGGACGAAGACTCGACCTGCCAGCCCTCGAAATAACCGTCCCTGTTTCTGTGCCCGCCAACCGCGGCCGCGAGGGTCACAGACCCTTCGTGATGGATAGTGACCCATGACTCCTTCCACGCTGCACGCTCACCCGTTGCTGTGTTGACGGCAACCCACCGGCGCAGCCCGGGACGGGGGTTGAGTCGGTCCACGCTCTCCAGCGGATGAATGCCTCCGCGTCCTGCAAGGGCCAGCGCCAGGTCCGCGCTCTTCTCCGGGACGAGGCGTGCCTCGTCCCGGGACAGACGGCCCGCAAGGCGGGGGATGCGGGGGTGAGCAGCAGCGATCAACCATGCACGCCTGTCGGCATCGCGGCGGGAGCAGCGTCAGCGACCAGCGCGTCCAGAGCCTCGGTCGCGTGGCGGCGTTCGCCGAACCGGGCGCGGTACATGGCTTCGATCTGGCGCTCCTTCATCCACACCGTGTCGGAGTCGTTGCGCACTGGTGCACCGAAGTACTCGTGCCTGTAGATCAGATGGGGTCCATCGACGCTCGACGGAACCTCCACCACCACTGCCCGGTCGCCGCCCGCGGACTTGAGACGGTTCACACGCAGATCGAAGACCGGCGGCGAGATGGCGGTGATCGCAGCGCTACGCAAGGCGCGCTCATGGCCCTCTTCGAACTCGCCGACATCGACACGCTCCGTCGCCGCCTTCTGCGTCTCCTGGACGCCGTAGACGATCACCGCGCCGACTGTATCGCCGTCTGCCGAGAACGCTTCGAGCTCGGTTTCCGAGCTCAGACGGTCGATTGTGTTCAAAGGACGGTGCACTGCGGCCTGACGAAAAGAAGCTCGCCCATGATCCTGGGTAACGGCCCTGGCCACCGCAATATGCAAGGGCGGCGGACTCCGCGCTGACTCCTCGAAGTAGTCCGCCTGCGTCCGTTGTGCCGGGGCGGGTTCGCCGGAGTAGAGCAGCCCTTCCTGGTGTGCCGCATCTTCGTCGTCGAGGCCAAGGAAGAGCGGCAGGGTCGTGCCGAGAAGCTCTGCGTACGGAAGCAGTGTTCGGGCGCCTGGAGGGCTCGCCGTGCAAGTGTCGGCGTACGACCTGAGCTGGCTCTGGCAAGATTTTCGTAGCCGGAGATCATCTCGGTGCGGCGGTGGGCTGGTCCGCGTAGCGTCGGCGGAGGTGGGCTATCAGGACGACGCGGTGGCGGAGGAGTGGGACGCTGGCGCGGCCGGCCATGAGGCGTTTCTGCAGCTTGACATCGGTGATGCGGCCTTCGTTGACTCCGGAGTTGTATGGGGTGGTGATGCCCTGGGCGACGGCTTGCCGGTCTTCGCGCAGGGCTCCGGCGAGGCCGGCAAGAGGGGTCAGTCCGCTGTTCGCGAGGTCGTGGAGCCAGCCTGGGAGGGGTGTGGCGTCGCGGTTGTCGAGCATGCTGGCGAACCGGCGGACCAGGTCGTGGGTGTGCCTGAGCTCAAGGCAGTGATCGAGGAGCCGGGGCAGGCGATCGTTGATGTGCAGACTGCGGCGGGCCGGATGGGTGGTGATCCAGCGGGCCGCTTCGCGTGGGGAGGGCGGTCGCTCGCGAGGCGCGTCCAGGGGCAGGCCCCGGCGGAGGGGTGCGACGGCCATTTTCACGCGCTGGTAGTGGCCGAGATAGCCCTTGTTTGGAGTTCCTCGTGCAGGATCTTCGCGCTGTGCTGTCCCTCGTCCCAGCGTTGTTGCAGGTAGTCGAGGTAAGGGTCGAGGGTGGAGGGCTTGCGGGGCGGGCGGCGCATCACTTCCTGCCAGGCACGGGCTCGGGCGTACTTGCGTACGGTGCGGCGGTCCAGGCCGAGCTCCCGGGCCACGGAGCTGTGGGTCCGGCCGGTGCGGGTCAAGGCGTGCACGGCCTCGAACAGCCTGCGGGCATGGCGCCCGGCTCGGGAGTCCGCAGCGGCGTCCTCAGCGGCCTCCTCGATCGGTGCGGGATCGGTCTCGCTGACTGGGGGCAGTGCTGCGGGCAGGCAGCCGCGGTGGGCGGAGGCGATGTCCTGGACGCGGCGGGAGAGCCCCTGCCAGAGATGGAAACGGTCGCTGACCTGCACGGCATCGGGGGCGCCAGCGGTGATGCCCTGCCGGTAGGTGAGGGACCCGTCGCGGCACGCGACCTCGACACCAGGGTGCTCGCGGAGCCACCGGCTGAGCTGTTCCGCGTCGCGTCCCTCCCAGAGCGTGAGCGGGAGCCGGGCGGTGGCGTCGACCAGGAGGGTGCCGTAGGTGTCGCCGTAGAGCGCGAAGTCATCCACCCCCAGCACCCGGGGTGTCTCCGGTGGCGGAAGCGGCACCCGCATCAGCTGAGACAGAACGGTGCACCGCGAGAGCGTGACGTTTAAGATCCGCAGCATCCGGGAACCGCCGCGGCCGGCCAGCACCACGCCGACGTCCTCCACCAGGCGCTGCAACTGCGGTGTGCGCCGCTGGTATCGCACGGTCAGCCCCGCCACCTGCTCGGCGAAGGTCTTCTTCGGGCAAACCGGGTTTTCGCAGTACAGGCGGCGCACGGACAAGTCGATACGCAGTGGCCGGCCTCCGAGAGTGACATCGGCGAGCCGCCGTACATAGCGGCTGTGGCACCACGCGCTGAGCTGGCCGCATCCCGTGCATCCTGCTGGAACACCGGATCTCGTGCGGGCGTGGACCGCCACGACGGCATCGGAGACATCGATCGAGCCGACCAGCACCTTGGCCAACTGCGGCAACAGAGTTGCCAGTTCAACAGAGCACAGCCACAGGCTGCCCGCTATGCGGACCAGCCCACCGCCGCACCGAGATGATCTCCGGCTACGAAAATCTTGCCAGAGCCACGTTCACGTGTACGCCGACAGCAAGTCGTGGATTTGCAGCGCAACATGGTTCTGGTTGGGATCAGGGCATCGCCTCGACCATCACCTCTCCCTGCAGAAACCGCGCATCGCGCCGTCCTTCTCCGGAAAAGAGCGCATCAGCCGGTGTAAGGACAGCACGATCGCGCGCGGGCTCCCCCACCACGCGGACGTCCGTACCCGCCTCGCCCTCCTCCACCATGGACGCTGACTACGGCTCCAGAAATCGCCACGACCAGGAACTTGGTCCGCATGCTGAGCCTCTGCCCCATCATCAGCGACTCCCGACCACCCCATTAAGGGGTGAGGTTGTTGCCGATGTGGGAGGTGGTGGGCGCGCCGATGGCGGCGGGGCCGTAGTAGGTGCCGGTGGTGGGTTGGATGCCGGTGGGGGCGGTGTCGATTTGGAGGATGGTGCCGTTGGCGTTGTCTTCGTTGCCGGCGCCGATGGTGAGGTCGGCGAGGGTGTCGCCTGTGAGGTCGGTGAGAGAGACGGCGTTGCCGAGGCGATCTGTGGTTTCGGCGGTGTCGGGGACACCGGGGGTGTCCTGGCTGATGGCGTGGGAGCCGGTTCCGGTGAGGCCGGAGGGGCTGCCGTTCAGGAGGAGGGCGGTGCCGGCATCGGCGTAGGTGACACCGTCGCGTGTGATGTCTTCGTTGGGGACGCCGGCTAGGACATCGGCGTAGCCGTCGTTGTTGTAGTCGCCTATGGAGACGCTGCGCCCCATGGAGTCGCCGGCTTCGGCGGTGTCGGGTACGCCGGGGCTGTCCTGGTGGAGGGTGGTGGCGCCGGTGGTGGTGATGCCGGTGGCGGAGCCGTAGAAGGCGGTGACCTGCCCGCCGGTGAAGGCGCCGGATTCGGGGGTGTTGTGCTGGCCGATGACGATGTCGGTGTAGCCGTCGGCGTTGACATCGCCGGCGGCGATCGCCCGGCCGCCGGTGGCGTTCAGGCGGGTGCCGGGTTGGAGGCCGGCGGCGGACCCGGGGAAGGTCATGATGCGGCCGGTGCCGTCGGGATCGATGTAGGTGACGGCCGCGTCGGTGTAGCCGTCGCGGTTGAAGTCGCCGGTGGCGGCTTGGGGGAAGGTGACGGCTGCGGCGGTGGAGGTGGCCAGTCGACCGGTGGTGATGGTGCCGGTCGCGCTGTCACGGAGCCACCAGGTTGCCGGTGCGCCGGGCGCGATGGCGAAGACATCGGCCTTGCCGTCGCTGTTGAAGTCGCCGACGGACACGGCGGTGCCGAGTTTGGCGCCGGCGACGCGCTCGGCGGTGGGGATGCTGTAGCTGGCGCCGGTGGTCAAACCGGGACCGTCGAGTACGGTCACGTTGCCGATGTCGACGATGCCGGCGGTGTCGTCCTCGCCGGGGGTGCTGACTACGAGGTCGGCATAGCCGTCGCCGTTGACGTCGCCGTAAGCGCTGTCCGTGCCGAAGGCGTCGCCGGCTTCGGCGCTTCCGGGCACGCCGGTGGCGTTCTGGGTGATCGGCCGGATGGTGCCGTCCGGGCCGGTGGTGGTGCCGGGTAGCACGGTGATCATTCCGGCTCCGGCGTGGGTACCGACGGCGGCCTCGGGAACGCCGGCGGCCAGGTCGATCACGCCGTTGCGGTCGATGTCGGCGGTCGGGGTGGCGGCGGCGGCGGCGGGGCTGGCGGCGAAGGAGCGGATGGTAGGCAGTCGTGCCAGTAGCTTGGCTCCGGGGCTGGTGGTCAGAACGAGGTCTTGCGGGTTGGCGATGGCGGGGACTGTGGCCTGCTCGCCTGCGGCGTAGGTGCCGTTGTCGACGGTGGCGGTCAGGGTTTCGGTGCCGAGCGGATCGCGGTCGGTCAGGCCGAGCTTGTATGCCGCGAGCCGGCCGATGGCGTCGTGGGCGGCAGGCGTGGGTTCGGCCGTGTCCAGTTCGCCGATGAGGGCGATGCCGGTCGTGTCGGTGTTGAAGCCGGGGGTGTGGTAGCCGATCACGGGCTGGTCGATGCCGCCGGCGCGGCCTTCGAAGATGGTGCCGCACTTGTCGATGAGGAAGTTGTAGCCGAGGTCATTCCACAGGTGGTCGGGGTCTGCCATGTGGTACGCCTGTATTGACTGAACGATCGCCGCGGAGTCGGCACAGTTGTATGCGTTGGTGCCGCCTGTGTGGTGCACGATGACTGCCTTGACGTCGCTGCTGTAGGACGGTGGCTGGGGCAGGTTCTCGTCAGCTCCCCACTCGGCGCGGGTGGTGATCGGCGGCCGTCCGACCGCCGCCAGTGATGCAGTGGGCAGATCCCGTGCCTCGGGCGAAGCGGGGGCCGGCGACGGCGAGGAAGCATCTTCACTCCTAGCGGTGGCAGGGGTGACGAGGGTGAGATCAATCCCTTGCGGGAGAGTGCGCCCTTCTGCCGCTTGCACCTCGATTGCATCGGAGGCACCGACCCACAACGGCCCCGTCACCAACCGCTGCTCCCGCGCTCCGTTCGGTTCGCCCTCGGAAACCTGCGCAGCCTGAGCGTCGAGCGGACGCCAGGCAGACCAGGCGCCGTCGGCGGTGCTGCGAGTGCGGACCTCAATGTGCTCCGCGGCGTTTGCCGCAGCGGGCCACGCTGCGCCGAGCAGTCCAAACGGTTCTGTCTCCGTGGCCGGAAGCCCGCCTTGTGGAACTGGCATCGACCGCACCTGCGCCCCTGCGGCCAGTGCGGTGCCCGTCGGCGCGGCATGCGCCTGGGATGCGACAGACGGAGAGATCAGCACCGGGATCAGAAGCAGCCCAGCCAGCGTCAGCACCGTGCGGTGTCGTCTGCGGTGATGTCTCAGAGCAAGGTGGGTGATCGGGTGATGCATGCAGCTCTCCTGTCACTATCGCCTTACAAAGCATCAGATGTGGACGGCCGAGCGATAGGAAAGGTTGCACAGCGAATGCGGTGAGTGATGTCACAAGTGCAAAGCGTGTCCGATCGGTTGACGTGAGCCTGGTGAGGCGAGAGAGTCCGACCGCCCGTTCGATGTCCTCGATCGGGCCGTTGGTGTCTGGGGAGGGCTTGTGCTGACGCGTGCTTGGCATCTGCGGGTTGTTGCGGCTTTTGCCGCGTTCGCGGCGCTGTTGCTGACCGATGTGCTGCGAGCGGGTCCGTTCGCTGCGGAGGGTGAGCCGCTGACGGTGCCAGCCGGGGTTGTGGCCAAGCGGACCTCGCAACCGCTGAAGCCTGCCAAGGCGATGACCCGTGAAGAGCGGCGAACCCAGATTCAACGTGCTGAGCTCTTAGAGGGGTTCCAGCATGGGGCGAAGTACATGGCGGATCGCTACAAGCCGATCAAGCGTGTCCGGCCGCCCACCGTGACTCGCTCCGAAGGTAGCAAGGAGACGTTCCCGCCGCCCTCTTCGGGAGTCGGGATGCTGCGCGAGGGCGTTCTCTCAGGTTCGGGGACTGGGCCGCGTGCAGCGGATGATGACGACAACACGGACAGAATCTGGGGCTCCATATACAACGGCTGGCCGGAGCAGCCGTATCCGGATGAGGAATATCCGTTCGCCGTCGACGCACCGAGTAACGTGGCCTTGTGGTTCAACGGGCGGCCCGGACGCACTACATGGTCGGTGGATGCCAATTGGACCGGAGAGGCGCGGTTTCCGTACTTCATCCGCATCCAACTATATCGGGCTTCGGACAACGCGCTGGTGGCCACCCGGATCACCAACTTCGCCACCCTGAGGAGAAAGGATACCTCCGGTGGCTGTTTGCAGTGGATCGGCCAAGGGGGAGACCAGCTCTGTTCCTGGAGTGTCACGGACGGTGTGATCGCAGGCACCGCAGGCACGGACTACTACGCGAAGCTGTCCTACGCCAACGAAATTGGGAGCTACTACGAACAGCTGGATGCTGACAGCTGGCAGCACTACGAAACTCCCACTGGCTGGACCACGGCCGTTCGCACCCCGACAGCGCCGGCGCTGCGCACACCCGGCGTTCCCGGCTCTATGGCGGGCGCCTGCACCTGCCCCTACCAGGTGTACCGGGCTGATCCGGTGAACACCGCAACAGGTGCTGTCACGGAATCTGCCACCGACGCGAGCGTGCCGGGCAGCGGGTTGCCGCTTTCTCTGACTCGGAACTACTCCTCGCTGGCTAAGAATGGGGATGGCCTGTTGGGTAAAGGCTGGCGTCTGTCCTTCGAGTCCAAGCTTACGGCCACAGCCGATGCGGTGACGCTGACCGACACCGACGGGGCGGTAGCGCGGTTTACCCCAAATGGTGACGGCACGTATACAGCGCCGAAGCCAGCACGCTACAAACTCACACCGACAGCCGACGGCCATACACTGACGAACATCGACCAGACCAAGCGCGTCTATGACACCTCGGGACGTCTGGTGAAATGGCTAGACGGCTCGGGGAAGGGCCTGACACTCGGCTACGCGAACGGCACCCTGGACACGGTCACGGACGCCGTCGGCCGGCAGCACACCCTTGATGTGGATGCCGCCACAGGGCGACTGACGTCCGTGACGTTGGCTGACGCCCGAACCGTTGACTACCGCTACGAAGGTGAGCAGTTGGCGAGTGTCACCAGCGTGGACGGTGCGGTGTGGAGGTACGGCTACGACACAGGCGGCCGACTGGCCTCGATCACCGATCCAGGCGGGACTCTTGTCACCCAGAATACCTATGACGCAACTACTGGGCGAATAGCCACGCAGGTCGACGCCCATGGTGGCGAGTACACGTTCAGTTGGGAGCCGGACCCCGATCTGCCGGCGGGGTCGGGTGAGTCGACTATGGTCGATCCAGATGGCGGACGGTGGACAGACGTCTACGAGACCGGGGTTCTGATCCGCGGCTTCCGTCCCGCAGGCGGCTACACCAGCCGCTATTTCGACCAGCACCTGAATCCCGAGACCGAGTATGACGACAAGGTGCAGCCCACTCAACGCACATTCGATGCCCGAGGCAACGTCGCCACGCAGACCAAAGGCGGCGTGACCGAAGAGTTCGACTTCGATGCTTCCGACAGGCTGACGTCGTACACCAACGGCCGCGGGAAGACCACCACGATCAGCTACGACGGGACCTCGGACCGGCCGCTGGAAGTGTCCGGACCAGAGGGTACGACGACATACACGTACACCGACGGGCAGGTGGAGTCCATAACCGAGCCCGGCGACCGCACCACCGACTACGCGTACAACAACCAGGGGCTACCGGTCTCGCAAACCACTCCGGCAGGCCGGAAAACTACCTACACTTACGACGCCGCAGGCCGGATCAAGACGACCACCAACCCACGCGGCAATGAGACCGGTGCGGACCCGGCGAAGTACACCACCACCAATGAGTACAACGCCGCCGGCCGACTGGCCACAGTCACCGACCCGCAGGGCAACACCACCGCCTACACCTACGACTTCAACGGCAACACCAAGACCGTCACCGATGCGCTGGATCGGGTGACGTCGTATGACTACAACGCGGCAAATCAGGTCACCAAAATCACCGGCCCTGACGGCAGCGTCACCACCACCGAGTACGACAAGCGCGGCAACATGACGTCCGCGGTGGACGCCGAGGGCAACCGCACCAGCTACACCTACGACGCGGTCGGCCGGATGGCGTCATCGACCACCCCACGAGGCAACCTCGAAGGCGCGGATCCGGCGCAGTTCACCACCACCTACGGCTACGACGACAACGGCAACCTGACGGAGAGCGTCGACCCCACGGGAGCACTGACCACCACCGACTACGACGAACTCGACCGCCCGGTCAAAATCACCGACCCGATGGAGCGAGTGACCGAAACCCGCTACGACGCGGCCGGGAACGTCACCCAGGAGATCCTGCCGCACGGCAAGGGCCCGACGTACACCTACACCGACGACAACCTGCTCAAGACCGTCACCAACGCCAACGGCGAAACCACCAGCTACGGCTACACCACGGCCCGCCAGAAGGCCAGCGAGAGCAGTCCGCTGGGCCACCAGCGCACCTGGAGCTACACCCCCGACGGGCAGATGCGCACCGAGGTCGACCCCCGCGGACATGCCGAAGGAGCGGATCCGGCACAGTTCACCACCACCTACGACTACGACGCGACGGGCAACCTCACCGAAGTCCGCGATCCGCTAGGCGGAACCACCAGCTACACGCTCGATGTACTGAACCGCCAGACCGTCGTCGTCGACCCCAACGGCAAGTCCACCACCACTGACTACGACGCCCTCGGCCGCATCAAGTCAGTCAGCGCCCCGGACAGCGGCGTGACCCGCTACACATACGACACCGCAGGCAACACCGCCACGCGAGTCGATGCCAACGAGCAGACCACCACCTACGGCTACGACAAAATCGGCCAGCTGACCTCGGCCACCGACCCGCTGAACCGGACCACCAGCTACAAATACGACCCGGACGGCAACCGCAACGAAGTCACCAACGCCCGCGGCACCACCACCACGATCAGTCACGACGCACTGGGCCGCCCGACGGTCACCGACTATTCCGACGCCACCCCCGATGTCACCGTCGGCTACGACGCCACCGGCAACCGGCTCCAGGTCAAGGACGGCAGCGGCACCCGCACCTTCACCTACAACCCGCTACAGCAGCTCAAGACGGTCTCCGTGCCCGGCCTGAGCAGCGGCTTCACCTACGGCTACAACGGCGTCGGCCAGCTCGTCAAGCGCACGCCGCCCAGCGGCAACACCACCACCTACACCTACGACGCAAACGGCAACCAGGACACGGCCACCACCGCCGGCGCCACCACCACCTACCGATACGATGCAGCCGCGAACCTGACGGCCAGCCAGTTGCCGACGGCCAACGGATACACCGAGCAGCGCGACTACGACGCCGCCGGCCGACTCACCGACATCGCCAGCACCAAGGCCAATGTGACGCTCTCCGGCTGGCACGCCACCCTCGACCCGGCCGGGCAGCCACACCGCATCACCAGCACCCGCAAATCCACCACCGCACACAGCTACTACACCTACGACGACGCCGGCCGCCTGCTCACCGAATGCACTTCACCCACCGAAGGCGAGACCTGCCCCACCGGCGCTCCCACAACCAGCTACACCTACGACAAGGTCGGCAACCGCAAGACCCGCACCGCCCCAGATGGGGCAATCACCAACTACACCTACGACACTGCCGACCAACTCACTGAAGCCACCACCGGCTCCAGCACCACTAGTTACGCCTACGACGCAGACGGCAACCAAACCCAGGTCGGCGCCCGAACCTACGCCTACGACGCCGAAAACCGCCTCACGTCGATGACCGCCGCCGGCAGCACCTGGGGGTTCCAATACGACGCCGACGGCAACCGCGTGAAGCGCACCCGAGGCAACGTCACCCTCGCCTGGGACATCAACAACACCCTGCCGCAGCTCGCAGCCGAGTACACCTCCACCGGAGCCCTCAACGCCGAGTACACCTACAACCCACTCGAGCAGATCGAATCCCAGCACCGGACGATCTCCGGCACCAACACCGCCTACTATTACCACCGCGACCTCACCGGCTCCGTCACCGACCTCACCACCGAAACGGGCGGCCACGCCAAGACCTATAACTACACCAGCGCCTTCGGCACCGGTGGCCCCGCCGCCGGCGCCGAACAGCCCAGCAACAACTTCGGCTACACCGGCCAGTACAAGGAACCCGTCAGCGGTGAAGACCCGTCTCTGGCCGATGCACTCGGCTACAACCTCCGCGCACGCACCTACACTCCGGCTACCGGCCGCTTCACCAGCCCGGATCCACTGACGATGCCTCAGGGAACGCCGGCCGAATCCGCGTACGCCTATGCGGGTAACGCACCCAATCACCGCCTCGACCCCGCAGGCACCTGCTGGTGGGGCAACAGCAATACCAACTGCTGGTCGAATACTGCACGTGGCATTAGGGGGTCGTCCCTGAACCCCAGCGGCATTTTCGTCAGAGCCGGCCGCCAGTTGATGACGCTATCGAACGACTGCCTGTTCAGCGCTGTAACTCAAGTCGACCGGGAGTACGGGGAATCACGCTTCCTCCTCGCTGCCCGCTTCATGTACGGCGAGATGAAGAAGAATATTAATTCTCAAGATGTCAAGCTGCTGCGGCAGATGCTAGGGAAAGAGGGGCCGCTCAGCTGGTTTGGTTGGACCAAAATAAACAAAGCCTACGGACCCGCGGGTATAATGTGGTGGGGACTTGTAAAATCGGGAGGACCCTGGGATCACAAAGGTATATTGCGAGCCATGTTCTCAAACGATAGCGACCTGAACTTCCAGGTTCCCGGGGAAAATTTGTCGGCGTACTTCGACATTTGGTCGAACTATCACTACGGGTACGTCGGGATGCATGCCGGGTTCGGTCGATGGGCTCTCGAGTACGGAGCTGTAGAAGCGCCCGGAGCCGGCCGCACTGACGTAGGAGACCGAATGACGGTCTCGGCGGGGATCGGCATGTACGAAAAGTACGGTAGCGGTATGACCGCAGGGCAATTTTATGCGGAAGTGATCGCCAATATCAAGGCTATGGCCCGTGAGGGCGCTCCTCAGGTGGAGAAATTCTGATGAACCCCAGAAATTTGCGAATGGCATTTCTGGCCGGAGAAGTAGGGTGATTGTGCAGGGGGGCGCCCGGCCGGACACAAGGAAGCCTAGAAGGGCCTACTTGATCCTGGCGTTCGCCCTCCCCCCCCTTCTTGCCGCCTTTGGGACTTTGATCGGCACCCGCTGGACCGTTAGCGCCTGGGAAGACTGCCCCGGGGGAAATTCGGCTACTAACGGTTTCGGTCTGACGTTCGTCACAATGCCTACGGTATGGCTATGCATGACCGCACTTCTAGGCTTGCTCCAGGTGATGATTCATTTGATCGGGAGGCCGTACGGTCATCAAGGTACGTTCTGGTGGCTGCTGTTGTTGCCCTTGATCACAGCCATCGCGCTCACTCTTATTTACCGCACTGGCATGGGTTATCCAGAGGTACTGAACGATGGCTCTTGCTTCGAAGGGTGGCCGACATTCCCGTTCGGCGATAAGCCAGATCTGACCCCTGCCCCCAGGAGGTAGCTCCTGCCCAGCCGGCCTCGGCATAAGGTCGGAAGTGACGTGCTGGCACAGACTGCCCTCGAGCAGGCCGAGCCTGCTCGAAGCATCACCTGACCACCGACGGGGACGGCACCTCGCTCGCTGTCCTGCTAACCGGCGGCAACCGCAAGGGTCACCCAGCCGATACCGCTGCTCGACGCGATCCCGCCGTTTCGTGGTCGGGCAGGTCGTCACCCGTCGCAAGCACGACTCCTTGTTCGCCGACCACCGGCAACGACCACAACATCTACCGATACCAGTTCCGAGCTCAGATGGTCGATCATTTCAAAGGACCGTGCACTGCGGCCTGGCGAAGGAAGCTCGCATTGGCGCTGGGTAACGGCCCCAGCGACCACAGGCTGCAAGGGTGGCGCGAGGCTCCGCGCTCACTCCTCGAAGAGGTCAGCCTGCGTCCAATGTGCCGGGGCGGGTTCGCCGGAGTCGAGCAAACCTTCCAGGTGCGCCGCACCTTCGTCGTCCAGGTCGAGGAAGAGACACGGGGTCGTGCCGAGAAAGTCTGCGTATGGAAGCAGTGATCGGGCGCTTGGAGGGCTCGCCGTGCGAGTCGTGAGTTGCAGCGCAACGTGGTTCTGGTTGGGATCAGGACATCGCCTCGACCGTCACCTCCCCCTGCAGAAAGTCGCGCATAGCGCCGTCCTCCTCCGGAAAAGAGTGCATCAGCCGGTGTAGGACAGCACGATCGCACGCGGGCTCCCCCGCCCACGCAGACGACCGGACCCACCACGCCCTCCTCCACCATGGACGCTGACTACGGCTCCAGAAGTCGCCACGACCAGGAGACTTGAGCTCGCGGAGTACACCGGCCACGCGACTCCGGATGGTCTGCAGCACCTGCTGTCCGCCAGCCGCTGGGGCGCCCACTACGTGCGCGACTGTTCGCTGGCCCCGGCGCGAAGGGCCGGCGATTCTACGGCTTGGTCGCCGCCCGCCTGCCCGCCATCACCGAATTCGAAAGCGACGAGCCAACCCGGCAGTGGTGGGTCCTCGCCCGCCCCAGCAGGGTCCGTCGCCGCCTCGCAAGCCTCGGGGGTTCTCAGAGCACGGTAACTGTGTATCGGGGCGGGCTAAGACGGGTGGTACCGCGCGTGATTCGTCCCGCTGCCTTAAGCACCTTGAGCAGTTGGTCATGGGTCCCGTCGCGGTCGACCTTGAACGTCGCACCGGGCCGGGTAATTTTGCTGTATGGCCCTCCCAGGTGTGCGAAGGCGTTGACGATGTCGTCCGCGGACGCCTCGGACGCAGCGGAGCAGAGCAGACGGAGCACGAGCGGTGTGTTGACCTCTCTGTGCTCCTGCCCGACACGCGCGATGCGGATCACCGTCTGCGGCAGCAGTGGGAGCTGCTGGGCGTCGGCGTAGACGGCAACTGCGTTGAGTGCCGCCCAGTTGTCATCGGGCACGTAGTCCTCGACGTCGGCGAGGATCTCAGCTCCAAGTTTGGCGGCAGTCATGGAGTCCGTGAGCACCTCGCCGACCATCCCGGAGACAAGGTCGGGGCTGACGAAATTGCCGATGTTCTTCGAGCCCTTGATGGCGCGCCCAAGGGCGGGCCAGCCGCCTGCGCGGAAGTGTGCGAACGACGTTTCGTCGTCGTCGACAATCCCGCGTTCGAGCAGGAGCGCGAACAGGTCGTTCCCCTCTGCGACAAGGCCGTCGACCGGCAGCGGCGTGGCTGCGCCCAGGCTGGTGACGAGGTCGACGCGTACGGAGGTAGCCATGGTGCTCGCATTCAGGATGGCAACTGCCGCGGCCTGACTGTCGTAGTCGGCTCCGTCCGGGTCCGCGGTGTCCTCTGACTCGTCGACGTTGATGGTCCCAGCTTGCTCGAGCAACGACGCGAGATGAGTGTCGATGGAGCCGACCTCGGCGCGATAGCTCTCGAGGTTGGCCAGCGACGCGTGAAACAGGTCGGCCGCGGCGAGCGCCGTCCATGTGGACTTCGGCGCATCGCGCAGCCTGCGCAGCCGCGCGTCAGATGATGTGCGTGCGAGCACGTCGGCGAGGTCACCGGAGTGCGGGTCGACCTGTTGGTTATCCCCGTCCTCAACGATGTCGTTGAGCACGGTGATGAGGGTCTGCGGGCTGATCAGCGCGTGGTCGGTCTTGGGGTCTTGGTCAACCGCAGCCAGATAGGCCGGCAGGTCGTCGAGGCAGTACGCGTACACGGTTGGGTTGCCGTGGACCTTCTCGAGCGACACATCGCCCGTGATGTCGAGGGCCGAGCGCAGATTGTCGGCGGTGAGCTCGTACCGGTTCGCATCGACGACGCGCTTCCGGATGTCTTCCTTGAGCGGCTTCAGCTCGGGGACGACGATGCTGGCGCGGCGCAGGATCTCATCCAGCCGTTCCGGGTCGCGCTCGTCTGCGGGCTGAGGCCCGGTGAAGGCCGGCATCTCGCGGTAGTTCTTGAGGACGAACGCGCGGACGCCCTGATCCAGGTCGTAGGTCGCGTCCGGGTCGAAGGCACACAGCGCGGCGCTGACCAAGCTGGTGCGCGCGTCCTCCGGGACACCTTCATTGCCCACCAGGTAGGTGAACACGTCACGCCACCGGTGCTCGGTTAGGCGCGCAGCCAGCTTGTCGCGTTCGGCAGCCTCGGAGGTGAAGTACGCGGCCAGGAAGGTTGACGCGCCCTCGCTAGGCCAGCCAGCAACGAGTTGGTTGGCGACGTCACCGGCACCCGGGTGGTCGGTGGCCAGGAGGTGGTTGACGATGTCGATGTTGTACGCGGCGACCGTGTGCACGAGCTCCTCGCCGGCCTCCTCGGCCTCCGCCAGCAGGTTGGCGACAGCGCCGGCGCGGCTGAGGTCGTAGTCGATGGCCATGATGTTGTTCTGCACGTGCTGGACCATGAAGTTCGCGACATCAACGCCGGTGAAGGTGCCGTAGAACTGGGCGGCGTAGAGGGGGAAGTTTCGGTCGATGTAACCGCGGCGGACAAGTTCGCACGCGAGCTGCGACTTCAGGGTCGCGACCAGCAGCTGAGCGAACGTCTGCGGGGACTGCTGGTCCTGCGGGCCAGCACCGTCAGCCGTCGGGGTCGGCGTCAGTTCGAACCGGGGCATCTTCACCAGTTGAGCGAAGTCGGCGCATCGCAGCTCCTCGATGTCGCGCTCGATGTCATCGAGCTCGGCGTCGACGGCGGTCGCGTCGAACTCGGCCCACCGGTGCGCGTCGAGCCCCTCGGGTGCGAACATCTCCAGTCCGGCCCTGTCGAAGGTGGCGACGTTTTGAGTCTGACTATGCGCCTGGCCGGGTGAGACCGCGATGGTGAGGCGCTGAGCCTGCGCGACCGCTGCCCAGAAGGCGTAGTCGGTGACGTCGTCGACAATGAACCGGTCCGAGCCGACCACGAATCTGAGGTAGCTCCAGCCCGTACCTTTTATTTCAGCCTCGGCGTAGCGCCGCAGACGCTTGCCGAGCCGCTCGGCGTCGCTGCTCCTGGTGCGCACCCGGCTTGGCTCGGCAAGCAGGAAGCGCTTGCGCTGGTCCTTGGCCGCGATGGACTCCCGCACCAAGCGCTGATGCAGGTCATAGAGCCGGTCCAGGTCGCTGTCACGACGGGTGATGTTCTCGAAGTCCTCGAGGTGGAAATTCTTGTACACCACCAGCGCGAACAAGTGGCTCGCGTCCATCCCAGGCGCAGTCTTGTTCGGCTCCACTGGCTCCAGCAGTCGCTCGGCGAACACCAGATACTCATTGCATATGTTGCGCATCAGGCGCATGTCGGTGCAGTGCTGCGCGACGGTGTTAACCAATCGCGATTCGATGCCGGTGATGCCGCGGTGCTTGAGCAGGTTCTGGAGCAGGTCGCGGGCGTTGCGGTGGGAGATGAACGGTACCAGCGGAATGACCACGTCGAAGAACTTCGTCCGGTTGGCCCGCAGCGTCTCAGCGGCGGCCGCGTCCATACCCCCATCGGTGGCGGCGACCATCGTGGGGGTGGCCTCTACGGGTTCCGCGGCGCCGATCCCAGCGGCGGTCGTGGATACGGCCCTGGACGCGGTGTCGGCATCGATCTTGCCGAAGACGCTGTCCCTGACGGCGTACACGAATCGCAGCGGCGTACCGAGACCCAGGAGCCGCGCAGCCCACCTGTAGGAAAGCTTCGTGGCAAGCCTGTCGGGCCAGTCCTCCTTCATATGCCCGAGCAGCCACCGCAGCGCGTGCCCAGGCCTGTTCCCGTGCCGCTTCGCACGCCGCTCTGGGGTCTCGTTCAGCAGGATGTTCAGTTCGCGCAGGGCCTCGAAGATGTGCGGGTCCTCGAACCGGTCGAGGTCCTCGAAGACCACGATGTCCTTCGACTCCCGACTGAAGTAGTGCACGATCTCGTCCAGGTACATGTCGAAGAACGACTGCGGCTTCTCCGTGAGGGTCAGCGCCGCGCCACCCGCCGACACATCGGAGACCGTGAGGCGGCCGTAAGTCAGCATCCGCACAGCGCTCACCAACAGCGTCGCGAGGACCGCGGCGCCGGCCCACGCCGCCACCCGCACCCACGTGGCCTCGTGAGCACCAGTCCATTTGATGTGCGGCAGCAGCCCGAGCAGGTACAGCAAGCCCCCGACGGTGCCGACGACCGCCGCCGATTGCGCGAACGCCTTACGCTTGCCCAAGACGGCGATCTTGTGGAACCGAGAGTTCTTCCCGACCTTCTCCGACGCGCCGTACAGCAACTGCTTGACGATCTCCTTCTGGATGCGGTTCGTGGTGCTCTCACCCTCCTCGCCCGGGGCGAGGGTCGAGATGGCCAGGCGCAACACGGACTTGTCATGGTTCGCCTGGAACTCGTTGAGTACGCTCGACTTACCCGCGCCGTAGCGACCTGTCAGCGCGATGTTGAGGTTCTTCGGGTCCTTGACCGCCTCCTCCAGCCGGCGCAGGTACGTCCCGTGGTGCCCCTCCTCGTACTTTGGAGTCAGCGACTCCAGCGGCATGTCCGCCACCTTGGTCACTACCAGCGGGGCAGCAGCGGAGTCACGGCCAGCAGCCGCCGCCGGCGTTGCCGGACCCGGTGTGCCACTCTCGGGCGTGTTGGCCGTCTCGACGGGTATGCGTGCCGCTGCTGTTCCAGCGGAGTCGGGCGTGCCAGGACGTTGACCCCAGCCGACGTTCTCTGAACCGTGCGCCACCACGTTCCCTTCATGCGCGTGCTCGTGATTCCGACGAGACCGTGCCTAACTCGCTACGTCCAGCAGTTCGTGGCTTCAATGGCGCGCGTCCCCGTCCCCGATCTCAGGCTCGGGGCTGTCAGAGTAGTAGTGGCCGCCGACATCCCATCGGCATTGGGTGCGGCTCTTTTCAAGGGACAGCCTCACCAGCGTGAACTAGGGCTCGGCATGCACTCGCAAGATCGCCTTGACCGGAACACTTCGGCCCACGGGCAACCAGCATGAGAGTTCACATCATGGCCCCGGAGTGCGCGCCATCACGGATCAAGAGAGTCGGTGGTGCGGGCTTGTCAATACCCCTTCACCCGGACGAGCGACTTCCGTTTCCCTTCGGCGGCTGTGCATGCGACGGTCCCAATGGCGTACCCGGAGGATTCCGATCCCTCTGGCCTGGTCGGGTGGCGCCTGCAGGGAGGTTCGCATGGCTTCGTCGGGCACGTTGCCACTTTTCGACGCACCTGCTGATCGGGGCGCGTTGGGCACGTGGGTGGGCAGCCAGGCGACCGCGCCGAAGGCCCAGGCTGGGGTGCGGTTTGCGTTCTACGGGCGGGTGTCGACGGAGGACTACCAGGACCCGGACACCTCCCGGGGCTGGCAGTTGATGCGTGCGCAGGCGCTGGTCGCCGGGCACGGACGAATCACCGCCGAGTTCTTCGATGTCGGGCACAGCCGCGTGCTGCCCTGGCCCCGCCGCCCGGAAGCCGCCCGGCTGATCGACGCCCTGGCCGATCCGGACCGTACCTTCGATGCGGTGGTGATCGGCTCCAGCGAACGCGCCTTCCACGGCAGCCAGTTCGCCGCCATGGCCCCGCTGTTCGAGCATCATGGCATGCGGTTGTGGCTGCCCGAGTTGGGCGGCCCTGTCGACCCGAGCCTGCCGGGCACGAGGAGTTGATGATCCTGCTGGGCATCCTGTCCAAGCGGGAGATCGCCCGCGCCCGCCTTCGAGCCCGGACCGCCATGACCGTCCAGGCCCGCGAACAAGGACGCTACCTCGGCGGCCGACCGCCCTACGGCTACCGCCTCGCCGACGCCGGCCCGCACCCGAACCGAGCCTGGGCACGCCGCGGCGCCCGCGCCCAGCGCCTCGAAGCCGACCCCACCACCGCACCGGTCGTCTCCTGGATGTTCGCGCAACGCCAGTCGGGCAAGAGCGTGGCTCGCATCGC
Organism: Streptomyces sp. NPDC004134; assembly: GCF_042874195.1. NCBI lineage: Bacteria > Bacillati > Actinomycetota > Actinomycetes > Kitasatosporales > Streptomycetaceae > Streptomyces > Streptomyces sp. NPDC004134. The sequence goes on from NZ_JBIAMS010000009.1 coordinate 188,833, forward strand.
CCGTTCCCTCAACGACGCGGCGGTGCCGTGTCCGTCGGCGGCCGACCCGGACCGCAACCCGCACCGCACCGGCACACGCTGGACGCTGACCGCGGTGCGCGCGATCCTTGCCAATCCCCGCTACACCGGCCGGCAGGTGTGGAACCGCCAGCGCACCGACCAGGAGCTGATCGACCCGGCCAACACCACCCTCGGCCACCGCGACATCGCCCGCTGGAACCCGCCGCAGGACTGGATCATCTCCCGCCAGCAGGCGCATCCGGCTCTGGTCAGCGAGGCCGACTTCGTCGCCGTCCAGGGCACGCGGGCCACCACCACCGCGCCGAGGCGCACCTACCTGCTCGCCGGACTCTTGCGCTGCGGGGTGTGCGGGCGGCGGATGGACTCCTGCTGGTCCCACGGCCGCGCGGCCTACCGCTGCCGCCACGGCCACACCAGCGCCACCGGCCCCGGCGCCGGCCCGTCACGCAACACCTACGTCCGTGAGGACCGCATCCTGGCCCGCCTGCCCGCCCTGCTGCTCCGCCTCACCGAAGGCGACGAGCCGACGGATCCCGAAGCGGCAGCCGCCCGGCTGCGGGCCGAGAACGTGACCCTGACCTACGACCCGGCGGACAGCTCCTTGACCGCCGGCACCCCGAGGAGAGAAAGGATCCGCATCGGCTGACCAGCGCCCCCTCCACCACCAGGGACGGACACAGAACAAAACACCCGTCCCTCACTCCAGGTGAGATCCGGGTGTCAATGACACCTGCCCGCGAACCCGCGGTCGTGGGGCAATTGTGTGTCCGAGGGGGGACTTGAACCCCCACGCCCTTAACGGGCACTAGCACCTCAAGCTAGCGCGTCTGCCATTCCGCCACCCGGACCGGGTTGCCGTGCCGCGGCAGAGGGCCGCGGGGCACGGCCAACGATACCAAGGATTCCGGGGCCGTTCGCACCAGTATTTGGTTACGGTACGTGGCTGCCCGTTGCGGATGGTGAGCGGTCCGGGCCCCGGCCCGCCGGTGGGGCGGCGGGCCGGGGGGATTCGGGCGAGGCGGGTACGGGGGCCCGGGCCGGGCGGGACGGCCGGGCCGGGCCCCCGGGGTCAGGCGCGGAGGTGGCGGAGGTGGGCGGCGGAGCGGCGGGCCGTGGACAGGGAGCCGGCCGGGTTCGTGTCGGGGCTCACCGCGTCGTCGCGTTCGACCAGCCAGTTGTGGTACTTGCGGTACCGGCCCCGGGTGACCGTGCCGATGAAGCGCTGGTAGTCGATGTCGCCGTCGCCCACGTCGGTCATGTGGTAGCCGTCCTGGGACGCCGCGTCGTGCTCGCCGTCCTTGACGTGGAAGAGCGGGAAGCGCCGCGGGTCGGCCGTGACGTAGTCCAGCGGGTCGAACGGCGCCGGGGTGCCGTCCGGGCGGACGCTGAAGCGGTGGACGCCGGTGTAGGCCCAGTAGATGTCCATCTCCATGAACACCAGGTCCGGGTCCGTCTCGGCCAGCATCAGGTCGTAGATGCGCACCGTCGGGTCGTCGCTGCAGAAGCCGAACTCGTTGCCGTGGTTGTGCTGGTAGAACCGCAGGCCGCGGCGGCGGGCCGCCGCGCCGTAGGCGTTGAACTCCGCCGAGGCGCGCTTCACCCCGGCCACCGTGTTGCCGTAGCGGAACGGGCCGTCCCAGGTGCCGACGTACGGCAGGTCCAGGGTCTCGGCGTCGTCGAGGACCTGCTCCAGGCTGGTGGCGAAGGAGTAGCCCGACGGGTCGCCGACGTGGTACGCGACGTGGCTGCCGATGCCGCGCAGGCCGTGGTTGCGGGCCAGGCGGCGGAGCTGGGGCAGGGTGAGGGGGCCGTTGCCCTGGGTGTAGCCGGCGTATTCGACCTGGTCGTAGCCGTAGCGCTCCAGGGCGTCGAAGACCTTCGCGAAGCCGGCGGTGCCGATCTGGTCGCGGAGGGTGTAGAGCTGGATGCCCAGGTTGCCCCGGGGGACGGCCGGGCGGCCGTGGCCGCCGCCCTGCGGCTGCGCGGCGGCGCCGGCGGCGCCCGCGGTGCCGGCGATGGCCGCCGCCGTGGTGCCGGCCGCGACGCCGAGGAATCTGCGTCTGTTGACGGCGTGGTCGAGTTCGTCTCTGTTCTTGGTGGACATGGCAACGCTCCTTGACGGGGATTCAGTCGAGACCGGCGAGCGACAGCAGCAGTGACTTCACGTCGGTCGCCGGTACGGGTCCCGAGGTCGCCCCCGGCCGGGTGGTGAGCAGCACGGGGCCGTCGCGCTCGTCGTCCGGGAGGCGGCCGTGGGTGCCGCGTACCGGGGCGGGGTCGAGCGGGACGACGGCCAGGCGGTAGCGCATGCCGGCCTTCTTGCGGGCGATCGCGGAGACGGCCCGCAGACGTACGTACGGGTCGGTGGGGTCCATGAAGAGCTCGGCGGGGTCGTAGCCGGGCTTGCGGTGGATCTCGACGAGCTGGGCGAAGTCCGGGGCACGGTCGTCGTCGAGCCAGTAGTAGTACGTGAACCAGGCGTCCTGCTCCGCCACCGCGACCAGCTCGCCGGCGCGCGGGTGGTCCAGGCCGTGGGCCTTCTTGCCGGAGTCGGAGAGCACGTCGGCGACCCCGGGCAGCTTGGTGAGGATCTCCCGGGTGGCCTCGATGTCGGCCGGGTCGCGGACGTAGACGTGCGCGATCTGGTGGTCGGAGACCGCGAAGGCGCGCGACGCCCACGGGTCCAGGTACTCCATCCCGTCCTGGGTGTAGACCTCCAGCAGCCCGGCCTTGCGCAGCGCGCGGTTGACGTCCACGGGCGTGGCCGCCTGCGTGATGCCGTACTCCGAGAGCACCACGGTCTCCGCGTCCGCCGCCCTGGCGTCCGCAAGCAGCGGCGCCAGCGCGTCGTCCAGCTCGCGCGCGGCGGCGTGCGAGCGCGGGTCGTCGGGGCCGTAGCGCTGGAGGTCGTAGTCGAGGTGCGGGAGGTAGACGAGGGTGAGGTCGGGGCTGTACGCGTCGAGGATGTGCCGCGAGGCGTCGATGATCCACTGCGAGGAGACGATGCTCGCCGTCGGGCCCCAGTAGTTGAAGAGGGGGAACGTGCCGAAGGCGGCGGTCAGTTCGTCGTGCAGCTCAGGCGGCCGGGTGTAGCAGTCGGGCTCCTTGCGGCCGTCGGCGTAGTAGATGGGGCGCGGGGTGACGATGTAGTCGGTGTCCATGCCCATCGCGTACCACCAGCCGACGTTGGCCACGGTGTAGCCGGGGTACGCGCGCCGGGCCGCCTCCCACAGCTTGTCGCCGCCGACGAGCGCGTTGTGCTGGCGCCACAGGAAGATCTCGCCCAGCTCGCGGAAGTACCAGCCGTTGGCGACGATCCCGTGCTCCGCCGGCGGCGCGCCGGTGAGGATCGTCGACTGCACGGTGCAGGTGACGGCGGGCAGCGGCGGCGTCAGCGCGCTGTTCGAGCCGGCGTCGGCCAGCGCGCGCAGGTTCGGCATGTGGTCGAGGAGACGCGGCGTGAGACCGACGACGTCGACGACGACCAGCCGCTTCGGGGGCGTCATGGCAGCTCCTTCAGGCCGAGCGAGGTGAGCAGGTCGCGGGCGACGGACAGTTCGGCGGCGATGCCGTCGGCGAGCTGTGCGCGGCTGCGCGGCCGCAGGTGTGCGGGCAGAGCCTGCCAGGTGTACGTCTCCACTTCCAGGTGTCTCGTCAGCGGTGCGGGACCGCCGACGAGGCGGGCCAGCGTCTCCTCCAGCACCGGCGTCGTCGCCGTCAGCGGCGGCTCCAGCGGCGCGTGCAGCGGTACGTGGAAGTGGGCGCGCCACGGGCCGTCGTCGGGGAGGCCGCCGGCCAGGGCCTCGTCGAGGTCGTCGGTGGCCCGTACGGTGCCGTCGGCGGCGCGGATCCGGGTCTGGTGCAGGAACCGCGGCTCGGCGAAGGCGGCCAGCGCGGTCCGTACCCCGGGATCCGCGGGCCGTTCGGCCACCAGGGCCGCCGACAGTTGGGACTTGACGATGGGCAGGCCCGCGCCCGTGATGCCGGCGATGGCGGTGGCCGGGTCCTCGAAGGACGTGGCCAGGTGGCAGGTGTCGACGCAGACGCCGATACGCTCCGGCGGCGGCGCGCCCTCCGCGGTGAGCGCCGCGACCGCGTCGGCGGTGGTCTCGACCGTGCAGCCCGGCTCCGGCTCCAGGCCGACGCGGATGGAGCGGCCGGTCAGCTCCTCGATGGCGTCGAGGCGCGCGGCCAGGGTGCCGAGCGCCGTCAGCGACGCCTTGCGGGCGGCGTCGTCGAAGTCGGTGCGCCAGGCGAGCGGGAGGGTGGAGATGGTGCCCTCGGTGACGTCGTCGGGCAGCAGCGCGGCGAGCAGCCGGGCCAGTTCGACGGTGTGGTCCAGGCGCTCGGGCTCGGTCCAGTCGGGCCGGTAGACGCGGTACTTGACGACCTCGTCGCCGAACCCCTGGTACGGGAAGCCGTTGAGGGTCACGGCCTCCAGGCCGCGCTCGTCGAGCGCCTTCTTCAGCCGGCGCAGCGCGGCGGGGTCGGAGCCGAGGGTGCGGACGGCGTCGCGCGCGAGCCACAGGCCGATGCCCAGCCGGTCGCGGCCGAGCCGGCGGCGCACCGGCTCGGCGTGGTCGCGCAGTTGCGCCATCACCCCGTCGAGATCCTCGGCGGGGTGCACGTTGGTGCAGTACGCGAGATGGACGAGGGAGCCGTCGGGGTGTCGGAACCGCATGGGTCAGCTTCCCCCTCGCAGGATGGAGTTCCCTTCGTACGTGGCGCCGCCGGCCTCCGGCTTCTCCGGCTCCAGCTCCAGCCGGCCGCTCTGGCCGTAGAACTCCACCGGGTTCTGCCAGAGCACCTTGTCGACGTCGGCGTCGGTGAAGCCGGCGGCGAGCATGGCGTCGGCGGTCTTGCGGGTCTTGAGCGGGTCGCTCTTGCCCCAGTCGGCGGCGGAGTTGACGAGCATCCGCTCGGTGCCGTACTCGCGCAGGATGCGGACCATGCGGTCCTCGTCCATCTTGGTGTCGGGGTAGATGGAGAAGGCCGCCCAGCAGCCGCTGTCCCGGGCGGCGGCCACCGTCGTCTCGTTGAGGTGGTCGAGGATCACGCGCTCGGGCGCCAGCCTGGACTCGCGGACGACGTCGAGCGTACGGGCCAGGCCCGCGGCCTTGTCGCGGTGCGGCGTGTGCACCATGGCGGGCAGCCCGTGGTCGGCGGCCAGCTCCAACTGGGCGGCCAGCGCGTGGTCCTCCTCGGGGGTCATGGAGTCGTAGCCGATCTCGCCGACGGCGACGACGTGGTCCTTCAGCAGGTAGCGCGGCAGCTCCTGAAGGACCGGCAGGAGGCGCGGGTCGTTGGCCTCCTTGGGGTTGAGGGCGAGCGTGCAGTGGTGCGCGATGCCGTACTGGGCGGCGCGGAAGGGCTCCCAGCCCAGCAGCGAGTCGAAGTAGTCGTAGAAGCTCTCCGGGGAGGTGCGGGGCTGCCCCAGCCAGAAGGAGGGCTCGACGAGGGCGCGTACGCCGGCGTCGTACATGGCGGCGTAGTCATCGGTCGTGCGGGACGTCATGTGGATGTGCGGGTCGAAGATGCGCATCACACCTCCTTGCGGGTCAGGGCGAGGATCCGGTCGAGGTCTGCCGGTACGGCGCGGCCGGCGGCCGTCCGCTCGCGGGCGTAGTCGTCGAGCATGCGGGCGAGTTCGCCGTCGCCGGCGGCGCGGTCGGCGAGGCCGGCGATCTCGTCGGCGGGCACGCCCGTGAACAGGCACTTGAGGACGGCCTGCCGCCAGGCGTGGCCGCCCAGGTGCTCGGCGGCGTACGGGCCGAGGGCGGCGGCGACCAGGCGGGTGTCGTTGGTCCGCAGCGCGTCCTCGATCAGCGGTACGGCGCCGGGGCCGAGGCCCAGGTGCGGCAGCGCGCGCAGCACGGCCCGGCGTTCCGCGGCGTCCCCGCGGTCGTAGACCCGGGTGGCGACCTCCTCGTCGGCGCGGGCGGCGTGCAGGATCAGCACGCGTACGGCGTCGGCGGCCCCGGCGCCCGTGCGGCGGCGCGCGGCGGCGAAGTGGGCCTCCCAGGCGAGCAGCCCCGTGCTGGGCCCGGGAGTGCCGGCGGCCGCGTCGGCGAGCGCGGCGGCGAGCCACTCGCGGGCCTCGGGCGCGAGACCGGCCTCGACGGACGCGCGCAGGGCGGCGACCGTCGCGGCCGCCGGGGCGGAGGCAGTGGCGGGTGCGGCGGGGTCGGCGGCGGGTGCGGGTGCGGCGGGGTCGGGGGTCACCACTGCGCGGCTCCTCTCACTCGGGTCACGGATGCGGCACGCGGCGCGGTGGCGGGTGCGTACGGGAGGCTCAGCACGGCACCGACCCCCTCGCCCGCGCCTCTTCCTCCGCCGCGCGCAGGAAGCGGATGGAGCTGCCCGCCAGCTCCGGCCCGGCGTGCGAGTGCCGGGGCAGCTCGACGCTGATCAGGCCCTGGTAGCCGGTGGTCTGCAGGGCTTCGAGCACGGAGGGGAAGCCGATCTCGCCCTCGCCGAACGGCAGATGCTCGTGCACGCCCCGGCACATGTCCTCGATCTGGACGTGCGCGAGCCAGGGCGCGGCGGCCCGTACGCAGTCGGCGGGCAGCGCCTCCTCCAGGCACTGGCAGTGCCCGATGTCGAGGGTGAGCGCCAGCGCCGGCGGGTCGTCCAGCTCCTCGCGCAGCCGGTGGAACCCGGCGAGGTCGTACAGCAGATGGCCGGGCTCCGGCTCGATGGCCATCGGCACCCCGGCGGCGTCCGCGGCCTGGAGCACCGGGGTCAGCTCCTCGCCCAGCCGCTTCCAGGCGTCCGGCTCCGAGACCCCGTACGGGCGCGTGCCGCTGAAGCAGTGCACGGCGTTGGCGCCCAGCTCGGCGGCGACGTTCACCGCGGTGCGCAGCAGCCGGGAGCGTACGGCGCGGGCCTCCGGGTCCGGGTCGAGCAGGGTGGGGTGGTGCTTGCGGCGCGGGTCGAGGACGTAGCGGGCGCCGGTCTCGATGGTCACCGCGAGCCCGTGCCGCGCCAGCAGCCGCCGCACGGTGGCCGTGCGGGCGGGCAGGTCGGGCGCGAGCGGGTCGAGGTGCATGTGGTCGAGGGTGAGCGCGATGCCGTCGTAGCCGAGGTCGGCGAGAAGCGCGACGGCGTCGGTCAGCCGCAGGTCGGTGAGGCCGTTGGTGCCGTAGGCCAGGCGCAGCCGGCTCATGTGGGGCTCACCTTCCGCGCGAGCCGGCGTGCGACGGGCACGAGGGCCAGCAGCGCGGCGGCGCTGCCGGGCGCGCCGGCGCGGGCGGCGAGGGCGGACTGCAGCGGGATCATGGCGCGGATGCCGCCGCCGACGGCGCGCTGGGTGAGCTGCGGGCTGGGGTTGAGCGCGGCGTGCAGGTACGGGCGGACGGCGGTGGCGGCGTACGCCCCGGCGAGCAGGTCGCCGGGGGTGAGGGCCAGCCGGGGTCCGCCGGGCGGCGGGGAGCCGTCCGGCCGGCGGTGCGGATCGGGTTGCGGATACGGGTCGTTGCCGCGGCGCAGGGTGGCGGCGACGGCGGTGGTGACGGCCAGGCCGACGAGCGGGACGGCCGTCGACCCGCCCTCGACCTCGCGGCGGGAGACGACGGTGACCGCGTAGGTGTGGACGCCGAGGAGGACGGCGGCGGCGAGCGGTCCGTCCGCCCAGCCGGTGCCGTCGCCGCCCTGGAGGTGGCGCAGGGCGGACGAGGCGGCGCCGGCCGGCGGCGCGGTGGCGTACCCGCCGGCCGCGGCGGCCGGCGGTGCGGCCCTGCGGGCCGCGCGGGCCTCCGTGGCCGCGGCGCCGAGGAGCAGGTCCAGGGTGCGGGCGGCGGCCATCGCGGCCGGGCCCGCGGGGGTGTTCTTCAGCTTCAGGTCGTACGCCCACACCGCCCCCGCGAGCGCGGTGGCGAGCGCGAGCGGCCGGCGGCCCGCGGCCGCGGCCAGACCGAGGCTCGCCGCGGTCAGGGCGGCGGCGGCGGTCAGCGCGGCGCGGGGCGTGATCCGGCCGGAGGGCAGCGGGCGGTGCGGGCGCTCGACGGCGTCGAGGTCGCGGTCGGCGTAGTCGTTGAGCGCCATGCCCGCCTCGTAGAGGCAGAGGGAGGAACCGATGGCCAGCGCGGTGCCGCGGTTGGGTCGCAGCCCGGCCGCGGCGGCGCCGGCGAGGGCGTCGCCGGGGACGGTGAACAGCGCGGAGACGCGGAGCAGTTCGACCCAGGCGCGGGCCTGCGCGGCGGGCGGTGCGGGCTGCTTGCGCCCCTGGGCGCTGCGCGCCTGCGGCTCGATCGGCCCGGCGGTACGCGGCCGGCGCAGCACGGCGCCGGGGACGGCGGCGGCGAGCAGCGCCACTCCCCCGGCCACGGCGGCGACGGGCCCGCGGCCCGCCGGTGCCGCGCCGGCGTCCCGCCGTACCCGCGCGGCCACCCCCGCGGCGGCCGCGCCCAGCACGGCCCCGGAGACGGCGACGGCGGCGGCGGCGACCGGCACGGCCCGCCGGCGCCTGACCGCGGCGCCGCCGCCCAGCGCGAGCAGCCCGGCGACGCCCGCCACCGCGGCGGCCGGCGACGCCCCGCGGCCCCGCGCGGCGGCGACGGCGCCGAGGACGCCGGCCCCGGCGGCACCTGCGCCCGCGCCCAGCGCGAGCAGCCGCATGCCGCCCCGCCGCCGCACCCGCTTCGGCTGCGGCGCGCTCATCGCGCGACCCGCAGGCGCTCCGCGACCGACAGCAGCTCGCGCCACTGGTCGGCGAGCCCGGGCGGGCCCCCGTCCGGGTCCTTGAAGAAGAAGCCGAGGCCCGGCACGGGACCCGACATCCCGGCCTCGTGGGCGCGGGCGACGATCCGGACGAGGTCGAGGACCAGCGGTGCGGCGAGCGCGGAGTCGCAGCCCTGCCAGATGGTCTGGAGCACCATGCGGGTGCCGAGGAAGCCGTCGAAGACGACGTGGTCCCAGGCGGTCTTCCAGTCGCCGAGGGCCGGTACGTCGTCGATGTGCACCTCGCCGTCGACTCCGGCGCCGAGGGAGTCGACGAGCACCCGCTCCTTGCCGACGTTCTTGGCCGCCGCGGCGGCCGGGTCGCCGGCGAGGTTGGCGCCGTCGCCGCCGCCGAGGAGGTTGCTGCCGGACCAGGCCCGTACCTCCAGCGCGCGCTGGAGGAACATCGGCGCCAGCACGGAACGCAGCAGCGTCTGGCCGGTCTTGCCGTCGCGGCCCGCGTACGGCAGGCCGGAGGCGGCGGCGAGCTCGCGCAGCCGCGGGTGGTGCATGCCGGTGGAGGGGGTGAAGTTGACGTACGCGCAGCCGGCCTTGAGGGCCGCCGCGGCGTAGCAGGACGAGGCGGGCAGCGCGTCGCCCTCGGCGACCGGCTCGGTGGAGGCGACGTTGACGACGACGGCGCGGGCGAGGTTGCGGCGGCGGACGAAGTCGGTGATGTCGGCCGCGTACGAGTCGATCAGCGCCTGCTCGTCGTACGGCTCGCCGGGCTCGGGGCCGCCGTTGCGTATCTCCTCGTCGGCGGCGGCCAGTTCCGCGGCGACGGCGGCGGGCAGCCCGTGCGGGAGCACGCCGCCGGCGGCGAGTTCGTCCGCGCGCTTGGGCAGCGGGGTGCAGGCCACGTCGTGGCCGCCGAAGACCAGCCGGGCGGGCGCCGGCAGCCCGCAGTCGGCGAACGGCGCGGTCTCGGTCACCATGCCGGCCGCGGGGTGGAGTCCGGCGGCCAGCGCGGCGCAGCCGGTGATCACGGTCGTGGCGACGGAGCCGCGGGCGCCGATGAGCCAGACGCCGGTATCGGCCGTCGCCGGGTTCGCCGGTTGCGGCGCTGTGTCTTGTGGATGGACCGTCACGGCTGCTGCCTCCCACGTGTGTTCAGTTCAGATACACGGTGCGCCCGTGGGCGGGAGGCGTCGTGACCCCCCGCCCACGGCGTTCACGGGAGATCCTTCACCAGGATGTTGCGGAACGACACCCGGTCGTCCGCACCGTGGTTCTGGATCCCGATGTGTCCGTCCGCAAGACTGCGGGCGGGGTCGGTGTTCGTGAAGTCGTTGATCTTCACGTCGTTGAGCCAGATCTGCAGGTGCTCACCCTCGACGCGCAGTTCGAAGGTGTTCCACTCGCCGGGCGGGTTGAGCGCCTCGTCGCGCGCGGCGATGTCGGCGGACTGGAAGCCGTAGACGGCGCCCGTGGTCCGGTCCGGGGAGTCGGTGGCGTCGATCTGGATCTCATAGCCGTTGTTCACGGCCGACCAGGGATCGTCCGAGGGCGGGAACCCGATGAAGACGCCGGAGTTGTCGTCGCCCTCCATGCGCCAGTCGAGCTTGAGGGAATACGAGCCGAACTGCCTGGCCTCGTACCACAGCATGCCCATGCCGCCCTCCGAGGTCAGGGTGCCGTCCTCCAGGCGGAACGAGCCCGGCCCGGCCTGCTTCCAGCCCTCGGTGGAAGTGCCGTCGAAGATCGGAGTGTAGTCGCTCTCGGCAGAACTGCAGTCCGATTCGACGGCCCCGGCGGCGTACTGGATGCCGCCGAGCAGATGGGTGCGGAACTCGGGCTCCGCGTACGACTCCTTGGTGTGGCCGAGGCCGGTGTAGAAGGAGCGGCCGCTCTCGTAGGTCTGGCACCAGGAGATGGGGTGGTCGCCGCCCATGTTGCCGCCGCTGTACGAGCCCTCGTCGAGGGTCGCCAGGACGCGGGCCTGCTCGCGCGGGTTGGTGCGGTAGTTGTACCACTCGTCGGTACGCACCCACTGGTCGCCCAGGTGCGCGGTGGCGGGGTGGTCGTGGTCCTCGACCTCGACCGTCGCCTGCTGGATCTGCGGGTGCGAGTCGAAGTACGCGCCGACGAGGCCGCCGTAGAACGGCCAGTCGTACTCGGTGTCGGCGGCGGCGTGCACGCCGACGTAGCCGCCGCCCCCGCGCACGTAGTTCTCGAAGGCCCGCTGCTGCTTGGCGTCGAGCACGTCGCCGGTGGTGGAGAGGAAGACGACGGCGTCGTACTGCTGGAGGGTGCCGGGCGTGAAGACGGCGGCGTTCTCGGTGGTGTCGACGGTGAAGCCGTTGTCGGCGCCGAGCTGCTGGATGGTCGCGATGCCGTCGGGGATGGAGTCGTGGCGGAAACCGGCGGTCTTGGAGAAGACGAGCACGTGCTCGCCCTCCTTCTTCTTCGCCGGCTTCTCGGCGACGGCGGAGGTGTTCATGGCCAGCGTGGTGAGCACGACCGCCGCCGTCGCGAGGGCGAGGCGTCCGGGAGCTTTCATGGTGCGCTCCTTGAGGGTCTCGTCGGGTGGGACGCCCCGCCGGCCGGAGCCGGCGGGGCGGTGGGGGAGCTATCCGGTGGTGAGGGTGAAGTCGTCGACGTCGTACAGCGCGTCCGTACCGCTGCCGGCGAAGACGAGGTAGAGCTTCGTGGTGCCGTCCGGGGCGCCCGACAGGTTCGCCGTGACGTCCTGGAACGTGTCCCAGCCGCCGGTGACCGGCACCTCGGTGGAGCCGAGGAGCGTCCCGTCGGGGGCGCCCGCGCGCACCTCCAGGGTGCCGCCCGCGCCGGCGGAGGAGATCCGCGCGGTCAACCCGGTGACATCGGACAGGACCCAGGGCTCGAAGGCGATCCAGTCGCCGGCGTGGATGTCGCCGACCGTCTTGCCGCCGTTGGCCGCCGGCTTGCTCTGCGGTGCCACGCCCTGGGCGCTGTCGTAGTGCTCGGCCTGGCGGTGCTTGGGCTGCAGCTTGGCCTGGTCGGTCCCGGTCAGGGCGCCCTGGCCGCCGCCTCCGCCGTCGGTGTACGTGGCGGTGAGGCCGCCGTAGAGGTTGGCGTTGGGGTCGTGCTCGCCGTCCGCGGCGGTCTTCAGGGTGCCGCTGCAGCCGTTGGCGCTGGTCATCTCGTGGCCGTGGGAGTCGTGGCCGAGGATGTAGGCGACCCGGACCCTGGCGCAGTCGACGGTCTCGTCCTCCGGGTCGGCGACGGTGACCTCGAAGGGCACGTCGTCGCCGAAGGAGAAGGACTGGCCGTCCTGAGGCAGGTCCAGGGTCACGGTGGGCGCGGTGTTGCCGACGGTGATCTGCACGTTGGCGCTGCCGGTGAGGCCGTCGGGGTCGGTGGCGGTGAGGGTGACGTTGTACGTGCCGTTCCCGGCGTACGTGTGCGCGGGGTCGGCCTGGTCGGAGGTGGCGCCGTCGCCGAAGTCCCAGGAGTACGTCAGCTCGGTGCTGTCCGGGTCGGTGGTGCCCGCGGAGGAGAACTGCACGGCCAGGGGTGCCTGTCCGGAGGTCTTGTCGGCGCTCGCCTCGGCGACCGGCGAGGCGCCGCCGGTCATGTTCTCGATGCGGTAGAGGGCGGAGTTCTCGTCGCCGCCGAAGTAGCCGGTGCCGTAGTCGAGGACGTAGAGGGCGCCGTCGGGGCCGAAGTCCATGTCCATGACCTGGGTGCCGGACCAGGGGAAGTCGTTGATGGCGGAGACGGTGCCGTCGTCGCCCTGCTCGATCCGCTTGATCCACTTGCGGCCGAACTCGCCGGCGAAGAAGTCGCCTTCGTACTCGGCGGGGAAGGCCACGGCGGAGCCGTCCGCGACCTCGTCCCGGCGGTAGACCGGGCCGCCCATCGGGGACTCGGAGCCGTTGCCGAACTCGGGGACGGAGTTGCCGTCGTAGGGGATCCACGCCGCCTGGGCGGGCGGCAGTTCGGTCAGTCCGGTGTTGTGCGGCGAGTTGTTGACGGGCGCGCCGCAGTCGAAGGCCGCGCCGGAGGCGCCGGAGCCGAAGTCGTAGTCCTTGTACGCGTCGTTGTCGCCGGTGCAGTACGGCCAGCCGAAGTTGCCCGCCTTGGTGATGCGGGCGAACTCGACCTGCCCCGCGGGCCCGCGGGCGTCGCTCGCGGTGCCGGCGTCGGGGCCGTAGTCGCCGACGTAGACGGTGCCGGTGGGTTTGTCGACGCTGAGCCGGAACGGATTGCGGAAGCCCATGGCGTAGATCTCGGGCCTGGTCTTCTCGGTGCCGGGCGCGAAGAGGTTGCCGTCCGGGATGGTGTACGAGCCGTCCGCCTCGACCTTGATCCGCAGCACCTTGCCGCGCAGGTCGTTGGTGTTGCCGGCGGAGCGCTGGGCGTCGAACGCGGGGTTGCGCGTGGCGCGTTCGTCGATGGGCGTGTAGCCGTCGGAGGCGAACGGGTTGGTGTCGTCGCCGGTGGACAGGTACAGGTTGCCCTGCGCGTCGAAGTCGATGTCGCCGCCGACGTGGCAGCACACGCCGCGGGAGGCGGGCACGTCCAGGACCGCCTTCTCGCTGCCGGTGTCGAGGGTGCCGTCGTCCTTCAGGACGAAGCGGGAGAGCCGGTTGACGCCGTCGAACGGCGCGAAGTCGGCGGCACTGCCGTCGGCGGGGGCGTCGCCCGCTGGGGTGTCCAGGGGCGGGGCGTAGTAGAGGTAGACGAACCGGTTCTGCGCGAACCCCGGGTCGACCCCGACGCCTTGCAGGCCCTCCTCGTCGTGGTTGTACACGGCGAGCTTGCCGGCGACCTTGGTCGTACCGGCGGCGTCCGTGAGCCGTACCGTGCCGTCGCGCGAGGTGTGCAGCACGGACCGGTCGGGCAGCACCGCCATGGTCATCGGCTCGCCCATCTCGGGCTCGCCCTTGGCCAGCGTCACCTGCTGGAACTCCGCCGCGGCCGGGGCCTCGTGGTCCTCGCCCGGGTGCGCGGCACCGTTGGCGGACGTGCTCAGCACGAGGGCCGGCACGGCCAGCAGGGCCGCCACCGTCCTCGTGAGCGTTCTCCGGATCTTTCTGGTGTGCACCTGATCTCTCCTGCCGAGAGTGGGGGGTTTATGTCAGGGACATCACAGGAACGTAACCGTCTTTTGCGGGATAGAGAAGCCCTTTGACAGGACTTCAGTTATCTTCATCCTTGATAAGGACAAAGTGCCCCCCGGGCATGCCGGAGCGGCCCGGCGGCAGGTGCCGCCGCCGGGCTGCGCTCCGCGCCGCCGCGGCGGTCAGTCGCCCCCGAAAGCGGCGTCGAACGACGCCTGCGGAGGCTCGAAGTCGAGCGCCTTGAGCGCCCGCAGCGCCTCCGGCGCACCCTGCAGCCGGTCCATGCCGGCGTCCTCCCACTCCACCGAGATGGGCCCCGCGTAGTCGATCGAGCGGAGCATCCGGAAGACGTCCTCCCACGGCACGTCGCCGTGGCCCGCCGAGACGAAGTCCCAGCCGCGGCGCGGGTCGCCCCAGGGCAGGTGCGAGCCGAGCCGGCCGTTGCGGCCGTCGAGCCGCTTGCGGGCCTCCTTGCAGTCCACGTGGTAGATGCGGTCCTTGAAGTCCCACAGGAACCCGACCGGGTCGAGGTCCTGCCAGACGAAGTGGCTGGGGTCGAAGTTCAGCCCGAAGGCGGGCCGGTTCCCGACCGCCTCCATCGCCCGGTGCGTCGTCCAGTAGTCGTACGCGATCTCGGACGGGTGCACCTCGTGCGCGAAGCGCACGCCCTCGGCGTCGAACACGTCCAGGATCGGGTTCCAGCGGTCGGCGAAGTCCTGGTAGCCGCGCTCGATCATGTGCGGCGGGACCGGCGGGAACATCGCCACCAGATGCCAGATCGACGAGCCGGTGAAGCCCACGACGGTGTCGACGCCGAAGGCCGCCGCCGCCCGCGCGGTGTCGGCGATCTCGGCGGCGGCCCGCTGCCGGACGCCCTCGGGCTCGCCGTCGCCCCAGATCCGGGCCGGGAGGATGGCCTGGTGGCGCTCGTCGATGGGGTGGTCGCAGACCGCCTGGCCCACCAGGTGGTTGGAGATCGCCCAGCACTTCAGGCCGTACTTCTCCAGCAACTGATGGCGGCCGTCGAGGTAACCGGGCTCGTTCAGGGCCTTGTCCACCTCGAAGTGGTCGCCCCAGCAGGCGAGTTCGAGGCCGTCGTAGCCGAAGTCGCGGGCCAGCCGGCAGACCTCCTCCAAGGGGAGGTCCGCCCACTGGCCGGTGAACAGGGTGAAGGACCGGGGCATCGTGTGCTGCCTCTTTCTCCGGAGTGCCTCCGGGGGTGGTCGGCTGATCCGGTGGGGTCAGGTGGCTTGGCCGGCTTGCGCCACGGGCGTGAAGACGGCGTTCTTCTCCGCGCTCTCCTCCACGGCCGCCAGCACCCGCTGGACCTGCAGCCCGTCCGCGAAGGACGGCGCGGGCTGGGCGCCGGTGGCGATGGCGTGGACGAGGTCGCGGGCCTGGTGCACGAAGGTGTGCTCGTACCCGAGGCCGTGGCCCGGCGGCCACCACGCCTCCAGGTACGGGTGCTCCGGCTCGGTGACCAGGACCCGCCGGAAGCCGGCGGTCTCGGCCGGCTCCGCGTGGTCGTGCAACTGCAGCTCGTTCAGCCGCTCCAGGTCGAAGGAGAGCGAGCCGTGCTCGCCGTTCAGCTCCACCGACAGGGCGTTCTTGCGGCCTGCGGCCATCCGGCTGACCTCGAAGGACGCCAGCGCGCCCGAGGCCATCCGGCCGGTGAACAGGGCGGCGTCGTCCACCGTGACCGGACCGCGCTCGCCGCCGCCCGCCGCCGCGCCGGAGAGCCCCGCCGCCGCGGACGGCAGCGGTCGCTCCTTCACGAACGTCTCGGTCTGTGCCGAGACCCCCACCAGCGGCTCGCCGGTGAGGAACTGCGCCAGGTCGACGATGTGCGCGCCGAGGTCGCCGAGCGCCCCGGAGCCCGCCTTCTCCCGCTGCATCCGCCAGGCGAGCGGAAACTCCGGGTCGACGAGCCAGTCCTGCAAGTACGTCACACGCACGTGCCGCAGCGCACCCAGCCGGCCGCGGGCGATCAGCTCGCGCGCGTACGCCAGGGCAGGCACCCGGCGGTAGTTGAAGCCGACCATGGCCAACTGCCCGCGCTCCCGCGCCCGCGCCGCGGCGTCGGCCATCGCCTCGGCCTCGGCGACGGTGTTGGCGAGCGGCTTCTCGCACAGCACGTGCTTGCCCGCCTCCAGCGCGGCGATGGCGATCTCCGCGTGGCTGTCGCCCGGCGTGCAGACGTCGACGAGCTGCACGTCGTCCCGGGTGATGAGCCGGCGCCAGTCGGTCTCCGTGGCGGCCCAGCCCATCTTGCGGGCCGCCGTGGCCACCTTGTCCTCGTCGCGGCCGCAGATCGCGGCCATGACGGGAGTCAGCGGAAGGTCGAAGACCCGGGCGGCGGTCCGCCAGCCCTGCGAATGGGCCGCCCCCATGAACGCGTAGCCGACCATGCCGACGCCGAGCGCGGGTGCGGTCGTGTCGTGGGACATAGAACTCCTTGTCAGTAGGCTGCTTCCGGCGCGCCGCAGCGGTCGTTCCGGGATCTCCGGGCGTGCGGCTCCTGGCGCTGGATTCCCGTCAGTTGAACCCGGTCGGCAGGTACTGGTCGATGTTGTCCTTGCTCACGACGGCGGAGTACAGCGTGATCGACGCCGGGATCTCGAACTCGGCCATGCCCGAGACGCCCTTCTGCTGGCCGAGGGCGCGCGCGAGGTCGATCGCGGAGGCGGCCATCGTCGGCGGGTAGAGGACGGTGGCCTTGATCACCGAGTCGTCGGCCTTGATGGAGTCCATCACGGCCTTGGAACCGGCGCCGCCGACCATGATGAACTCGTCGCGGCCCGACTGGTCGATGGCGCGCTTGACGCCGACGCCCTGGTCGTCGTCGTGGTTCCACATGGCGTCGAACTCCGGCACGGCCTGGAGCAGGTCGGACATCTTGCGCTGGCCCGACTCGACGGTGAACTCGGCGGCCTGCCGGGCCACCTTCTCGATGTTGGGGTAGTTCTTCAGCGCGTCGTCGAAGCCCTTCGTGCGCTGCTGGGTCAGCTCCAGGTTGTCGAGCCCGGCCAGCTCGACGACCTTCGCGTTCTCCTTGCCCTTGAGCTGCTCGCCGATGAACCGGCCGGCGTTCAGGCCCATGCCGTAGTTGTCGCCGCCGATCCAGCAGCGGTACGCCTGCGGGCTGTTGAAGATCCGGTCCAGGTTGACGACGGGGATGCCGGCCCGCATGGCCTTCAGCCCCGCCTGCGTCATCGCCTTGCCGTCGGCCGGCAGGATGACCAGGACGTCGACCTTCTTGTTGATCAGGGAGTCGACCTGGCCTATCTGGGTGGCCGTGTCGTTCGAGCCCTCGGTGATGTCGAGGGTGACGTCCTCGTACTTCTCCGCGCGCGAGCGCGCGTTGTCGTTGATGGCGTTGAGCCAGCCGTGGTCGGCCTCCGGGCCGGCGAAGCCGATGGTGACCGGCTTGCCGGGCTTGTCCTCGGAGACGTTGGCCTGCTGCTGCTCGGAGCCGCCGTCGTCGTCACTGTCGTCATTGCTGGTGCAACTGGTGAGGAAGGCAGCAGCCGAGACTCCGGCGGCGCCGAAGAGCATGTTTCTACGGCTGAAAGGCGATTCTGGCATGTGGGTACGACCCTTCATTGCGTCGAGGATTTACGCGAAGTGTGGTGCTGGATAAGGACGGCGGCGACGATGATCGCGCCCTTGGCGATCTTCTGTACGTCGCTTTGCACGTTGTTGAGCGCGAAGAGGTTGGTAATGGTGGTGAAGACGACCACGCCCAGCACGGAGCCGATGATGGTGCCCCGGCCGCCGCTGAGCAGGGTGCCGCCGATGATCGCGGCCGCGATGGCGTCCAGTTCGTACAGGTTGCCGTTCGTGTTCTGGCCGGAGCCCGCGAGCACGATGAGCATGAACGCCGCGATGCCGCAGCAGAGCCCGGACAGGGCGTACAGCAGCAGGCGCTGCCGCTTGATGTCGATGCCGGCGAGCCTGGCGGCCTCGGGGTTGCCGCCGACCGCCACGGTGCGGCGGCCGAACGTGGTGCGGTTGAGCAGCACCCAGCCCAGGGCGGAGACGCCGAGGAAGATGAGCACCAGGTACGGGATGCCGAGGATGCGGGCGTCCGCGTTGCCGAGGTCCAGCACCGCCTGTACCTCGACGATCTGCGTCTGGCCGTCGCTCATCTGCTCGGCGAAGCCGCGCGCGGAGGCGAGCATGGCCAGCGTGGCGATGAACGGCACGAGGCTGCCGTACGCGATGAGCACGCCGTTGACCAGGCCGCAGCCTATGCCCACGGCTACGGCGCAGAAGAGCATGCCCGTCAGGCCGTAGTCCTGCGTCGCCTGCGTCGTCGCCCAGACCGAGGCGAGGGCGACGATGGCGCCGACCGACAGGTCGATGCCGCCGCCGATGATGACCAGCGTCACGCCGATGGTCACCACGCCGATCGCCGACGACTGGGTGAGGATCAGCCGGAAGTTGTCGACGTCCAGGAACTGGTCCGGCTTGGTGAGGGCGCCGACCACGACCAGCAGGCCGAGCACGCCGACCAGCGCCAGGAGTCTGAAGTCCAGATGACTGTGCCAGGCGGCGGCGTTGCCGTTCCCCCTCGGCTTCTCCGGCGCCGGGGCGGAGAGCGAGTCCGATTTGCTCAACACTTACGAGGTCCCTTCCATGACGAGGTCGAGCACCCGGTGCTCGTCGAGTTCCCGGGCCGGGGCGGTGTGCACGACCTGGCCCTCGCGCAGCACGAGGACCCGGTCGGCGAGGCCGAGGACCTCGGGGAGTTCGCTGGAGACGAGCAGGACCGCGACGCCTTCGTCGGCGAGCCTGCGGATGAGCGCGTACAACTCGGCGCGGGCGCCGACGTCCACGCCGCGGGTGGGCTCGTCCAGCAGCAGCACCCGGCAGTCGCGCAGCAGCCAGCGCGCGAGCACGGCCTTCTGCTGGTTGCCGCCGGAGAGCGTGCGGACGGGGGCGTCGGGGTTGTCGGGGCGCAGCGACAGGTCGCGTACGGCCTGCCGCGCCGCGGACCGCTCCCCCGACCGGTCGAGCCAGCCGCCGGTGGAGAAGCGGGTGAGCGAGGAGATGGAGACGTTGCGGCTGACGGACTCCGTCATCAGCAGCGCCTGCGACTTGCGTTCCTCGGGAGCCAGCCCGATGCCCGCCTTGACGGCGGCGGTGACGCTCCCGGGGCGCAGCGGGCGGCCGTCGACGAGCACCCGGCCGGCGGTCGGCTTGCGGGCGCCGAAGACGGTCTCCAGGATCTCCGAGCGGCCGGAGCCGACCAGGCCCGCGAGCCCGACGATCTCGCCGGGGGCGAGCCGGAGGTCCACCGGCGCGAACTCGCCCTGCCTGGCGAGTCCTTCGAGGGTGAGGACGGGATCCTTGCCCGCGCCCGGTGCCTCCGGCCGCTCGGGGAAGACGTGCGCGACGTTGCGGCCGGTCATCAGGGTGACGATCTCGTTGGTCGACGTGCTCTGCGCGGGCAGCCCGCGGGCGACGGCGCGGCCGTCCTTGAGCACGGTGACGCGGTCGCCTATCCGGCGGATCTCCTCCAGCCGGTGGGAGATGTAGATGACGGCGACGCCCTGCGCGGTGAGGTCGGCGACGATCCGGAAGAGGTTGTCGACCTCGTCGGGGTCGAGCGCGGCGGACGGCTCGTCCATGACGATGAGCTTCACGTCGTGGGAGAGCGCCCGCGCCATGGAGACGACCTGCTGGCCGGCGGCGGAGAGGTCGCCGACGATGGTGGCCGCGGAGATCTCCGGGTGGCCGAGCCTGGCCAGCAGGTCCTGGGCTGTGCTCAGCGCCTCGCGGGCCTTGATGAACCCGCCGGAGGAGCGCTCGTGGCCGAGGAAGACGTTCTCCGCCACCGACAGGTGCATCACCAGGTCGAGTTCCTGGTAGATGGTGGCGATGCCCAGCCGCATGGCGGCGACGGGCGACTTCAGCGCGGTCTCGCCGCCCTGCCAGACGATGGTGCCCTCGTCGGGCTGGTGGGCGCCGGCCAGGACCTTGATGAGGGTGGACTTGCCGGCGCCGTTCTGGCCGAGCAGGCAGTGCACCTCGCCGGCCACGACGTCGAGGTCGACGCCGTCGAGCGCGCGGACGCCGGGGAAGGACTTGGTGATCCCCGTCATGGTGAGCAGGGGTGTGGCGGGGGTGGGCGGCGTATCTGACGTAGGCGCCATGTACGGATCTCCTCGGCGGTGCTCCGACTGCGGCTGCGCAGGGGCAGTTTGGGCAGGGCGGAGCGCAAACGGGCGGGTTCACCGGGCGGTGCGGGTGATGCGGTGCGGGTGGTCGGAGGGCAGCGGCGTGGTGCGGGGGCCTCAGCGGGTGGTGCCGCGGTCGGCCGAGGGTGCTGCGGGAGTTGCACGGTGCGGGTGCTGCGGGTGGTGCAGGTGGTGCTGCTGGTGCCTGTGGTGCAGGGGTGGTGCGTGGGTCGTACGGGGTGGTGCGGGCCTTACGGGTGGTACGCGGTCGTCCGCGCCCGGCGTCAGGCGGGCGAGAACAGGTGGTCGCTGGTGAGCCGGGCGGCGCCGATCACGCCCGCGGTGGGGCCCAGCTCGCCGAGCACGATGGGCAGATTGCCGGTCGCCAGGGGCAGCGACTGGCGGTAGACCTGGGTGCGGATGGCGGCGAGGAGCGTGTGACCGAGGCCGGTGACGCCGCCGCCGATGACCACGAGCCCGGGGTTGAAGAAGCTGACCAGTCCTGCGATGACCTGGCCGGTACGGGTGCCGCCCTCGCGGATGAGGTCCAGCGCGACCGCGTCGCCCGCGGTCGCCGCCACGGCGACGTCCTTGGCCTCCAGCTCGCCGGTCTCCTCCAGCCGGGCGGCCAACTGCGCGGAACGGCCCTCGCGGGCGGCGTTCTCGGCGTCCCGGGCGAGGGCGGAACCGCCGAAGTACGCCTCCAGGCAGCCGCGGTTACCGCAGGCGCACGGGCGCCCGTCCACCTCCACCTGGATGTGGCCGATGTCGCCGGCGCTGCCGTTCGTCCCGCGGTAGACCTCGCCGCCGACGAGGATGCCGCAGCCGATGCCGGTGCCGATCTTGACGTAGAGGAAGTCCCGTACGGCCCGGGCGACACCGGCGTGCTGCTCGCCCTGGGCCATGATGTTCACGTCGTTGTCGACCATGACCGGGCAGCCCAGCTCCTGGCTGAGCGCCTCGCGGACCGGGAAGCCGTCCCAGCCGGGCATGATCGGCGGCGCGACCGGCACACCCTCGGGGAAGCGGACGGGACCCGGGACGCCGATACCGGCGCCGTCGAAGCCCTCCGCCACCCCGGAGGCGCGGAGCTTGGCCGCCATCGCCAGCGCCTGCTCGAAGACCGCGACCGGGCCCTCGCGCACGTCCATGGGCTGGGTCAGATGACCGAGCACCTCCAGCTCCGCGTTGGTGACCGCCACGTCGATGGAGGTGGCGCCGATGTCGACGCCGAGGAAGCGCAGCGAGGGCGCCAGGCGGATGTTGTGCGACCTGCGTCCGCCCCGGGAGGCGGCGAGGCCGTCGGCGACCACGAGCCCGGTCTGCAGCAGCCGGTCGATCTCGACCGCCAGCTTGGACCTGGACAGCTCCACCTGGTCGCCGAGCTGCGCCCGGGAGTTCGGCCCGCCGTCACGCAGCAGGCGGAGCAGTCGCGCCTGGTGCGCGTTCGCGGGCCGAGCTGTCATGCGCCTCACGCCACTCCTCCCCGGCCTCGCGTACGTCGTTCTCGTACGCCGTTGTCGGCATTCCAGGGGGAACGTAGCAGTGCTTCGCCACTGAGGGAAGAAGTTCTGCAGGAATCGGTATCTACTTTCTCCACCGCCAGGACAAAGATGGGGTTCCCCTCGGCCGCGTACGCTGACCGGATGGGTCGGGTGACGGTGCGGCGTCCGGTGGTGCGGGTGCGCGGGGGGCGGGTGGACCGGCGGGCGGACACGCTGGTGGCGGAGGAGCCGCTGGAGATCCGGCTGGCGGGCCGGGCGCTGGCGATCACGATGCGGACGCCGGGTGACGACTTCGCACTGGCGGCGGGGTTCCTGGTCAGCGAGGGGGTGGTGGCCGAGGGCGGTGAGCTGGCGGGCATCACGTACTGCGCGGGGGCGGTGGACGGCGCGGAGGGCGGGAACACGTACAACATCGTGGACGTGCGGCTGGCCGCGGGAGTGCCGGTCCCGGACGTCTCGCTGGAGCGGAACGTCTATACGACGTCGTCGTGCGGCCTGTGCGGGAAGGCGAGCCTGGACGCGGTCCGTACGACGACGCGCTGGCCCCTGGCCGACGGCGGCATGCGGCTGACGCCGGAGACCCTGGCCGTGCTGCCCGACCGGCTGCGGGCCGGGCAGCGGGTCTTCGACCGCACCGGGGGCCTGCACGCCGCCGCGCTGTTCACCCCGGACGGGGAACTGATCGACCTGCGCGAGGACGTGGGCCGCCACAACGCCGTCGACAAGCTGATCGGCCGCGCCCTGCAACAGGACCGCCTCCCGCTCGCCGGCACCGTGCTGATGGTCTCCGGCCGCGCCTCCTTCGAGCTGGCCCAGAAGGCCGCGATGGCCGGCATCCCCGTCCTGGCCGCCGTCTCCGCACCCTCCTCCCTCGCCGTCGACCTCGCCGCCGAGACCGGCATGACCCTCGTCGGGTTCCTCCGCGGCGACACCATGAACGTGTACGCAGGCGAACACCGCATCGCACTCTGACGCCGGGGCGAGTAGACAGTGTCCACCTCGGTGGTAGACACTGTCCACCATGACCGCGGACACCCGCGCGCGCCTGCTGGAGGCCGCGCTCGAACTGCTCGACGAACGAGGCGTCGACGCCCTCACCCTGCGCGCCATCGCCCGGCGCTGCGGCGTCTCGCACGGCGCTCCGCTCAAACACTTCCCGCACCGCGCGGCGCTGCTGTCGGCCGTCGCCACCCAGGGCTTCCGCGAGTTGCAGGACTGGGCCGGCGAGGCGCTGGCGAAGCTGCCGCCGGACGCGAGTCCGGCCCGGCGGCTGCGCACGGGCACGCGCGCGTACGTGGAGTACGCCGTGGCCCGGCCCGAGATGTTCGCGCTGATGTTCCGCCGCGACCTGCTCGACCCGCACGACCGCGAGCTGGGCCGCGCCTCCCTCGGCGGCTTCGAGAACCTCGTCCGCCTCGTCGAGGCGCGGCAGGCCGAGGGCTGGCGGGCGGACGCGGACCCGCGGCTGCTCACCGGCGCGCTGTGGTCCGCCCTGCACGGCACCGCGGAGCTGTGGTCCTGGGGCTCGCTGCCGCTGGCCACCGGCGCGTCGACCATCGACGACGTACTCGACGGCCTCTGCGAGGCGTTCGAGATCGGCCCACCCACCGCACGACGAAAGCGAAGCACGCCATGACCACCACCCCTCCCCCGGACTTCGACCGGGAGACCGCCGTCCACGCGCGCCCTGGCGAGCCCGGTACGTACGACACGGACCTGCCCGGCGCATGGAAGGTCGGCCAGGGCATCAACGGCGGCGTGCTGCTGGCGGTCACCGCCCGCGCCCTGGCCGCCGAACTCGGCACCCCCCGCGACGACAGCCCCGGCCACCCGGATCCGCTGTCGGTCTCCGCGTACTACCTCTCGACGGCCACCGCGGGTCCCGCGGTCGTCCGCACCGAGACCATCCGCCGCGGCAACTCCGTCTCCCACGGCGGCGCGGAACTCCTCCAGCAGGACCCGGACACCGCCGCCCCGGTCTCCCGGCTGCGCGTGCTGGCCGCGTACGGCACCCTCGCCGACCAGCCCGACGACGTCCAGACCTCCGCGAAGCCGCCCGCGCTGGCACCGTTGGAGCAGTGCATAGGAAGCCACGCGGCCCCGCCGGAGTTCCGCGCGGAGTCCCCGATGCTCACCCGCACCGACCTCCGCCTGGACCCGTCCTGCGTGGGCTGGGCGGTCGGCGCCCCCTCGGGCCGCGGCGAAATGAAGGGCTGGTTCCGCCTTCCCGAATCCCGCAACCCCGACCCCCTGCTCCTCCTGATGGCAGTGGACGTCCTCCCCCCGGTGAGCCTCGACCTCGGCGCGATCGGCTGGGCCCCGACGCTGGAACTCACCGCCCACGTACGCGCGAGCCCGGCACCGGGCTGGCTCCGGATGATCCACACGACCCGCAACGTCGCGGGCGGCTACATGGAGGAGGACGCGGAGATCTGGGACTCCGCCGACCGCCTGGTGGCCCAGTCCCGCCAACTGGCACGCCTCCCCCGGCAGTCCTGACCCGGGCCCGCCCGGGAGGGCCGGCGCTTCGGCCGGAGACCGCCGCCCGAGCTGGTCGCCTTCGCGATGCCGGCCCCGGTGGGGAAGGGTGAAACCCGTCCGGGAGCCGGGGAGTCGGTGCCGGTGTTCGCGCCCGCCCCGCCCCGCTCTCCCGCCATGTCCGGCGAGCCGGGGCGGGGTTGACACATTGCGTCATGTCCATGACTGTCGAGGCCGTCGGCGACGCACATCCCGCTCCGGGGCGCAGAGCCGAGGACAGGCCGCCGACACGGAGGTACGTGGATGGGGGAGCCGACGTTCGGACTCCTGGGGCCGCTGCGTGTGTGGGCGGGAGGTGTCCCGATCCGGATCGGGGGGCCGAAGCCGAGGGCGGCGCTCGCCACGCTGCTGCTCCAGCCCGGCCGCTTCGTCTCCGTGGACGTCCTGACCGAGGTGCTGTGGCCGGGCGGGGCGCCCCCGTCGGCCGTGGCCAACGTCCGCACGTACGTGCGCAACCTGCGCCGGGCGCTGTCCGCCGCGGGGATCTCCGCCGCGGGGCTGCGGACGGAGCCGTCCGGCTACGCGTTCGACGTCGCGCCGGACGACGTCGACATGCTGCTCTTCGAGCGGCGCCTGGACCGGGCCCGCACGGCCCGCGACCGCGGCGACGACGTCGCCGCGCTGCACGACTACGAGACGGCGCTCGGCCTCTGGCGCGGCGGCGTACTGCAGGACGTACCGGCCAGCGTGGTCTGGGACCCCGGCGTCACCAGGCTGGAGGAGCTGCGGGCGACCGCGGTCGACGAGTGCCTCGGGGTCCGGCTGCGCCTGCGGGACTACGCGCTCCTCCTCGCCGAGCTGCGCTCCCGGCTCACCGAGGATCCGCTGCGGGAGGATCTGTGGCGCATGCTCGTACGGGCGCTGCACGACTCGGGCCGTACGACCGAGGCCCGCTCCGCCTACGCCGAGGCAGAGCGCGTCCTGGCCGCCGAACTCGGCACCGAGCCGAGCACGCCGCTGCGGGCGGTCGGCGAGGAGGTCAACGGTTACGCCGCGCGGCGCCGCGCGGCGGCGGTCGTGCCCGTGTCCCAGTTACCCATGGATGTACCGGACTTCACCGGCCGGACGGCGGAGATCGCCGCACTGGACCAACTGCTGGCGGCGGCGGACCGGCGGCCGGTCGTCGTCGCGATGTCGGGGCCGCCGGGGTCGGGGAAGTCCGCGCTGACGGTGCACGTGGCGCACCGGGCCCGCTCGGCGTTCCCCGACGGCCAGCTCTTCGTCGACCTCGGCGGGCTGAGCGACCGGCCGCGCGACCCCGCCGACGTCCTGGCCGAGATGCTGCGCGGCCTGGGTGTCGTCGACAGCACGGTCCCCGCCGGGCAGAGCGAACGGGCCGCGCTGCTCCGCTCGCGCCTGGCGCAGCGGCGCTTCCTCATCGTTCTCGACGACGCGGCCGACGGCGCGCAGGTACGCCCCCTGCTGCCCGGCACCGGAGGCTCGGCCGTGCTCGTCAGCTCCCGCCGCCGGATGCCCGACCTGCCGGCGCACCACTTCTCGCTTGGCGAGCTGAGGCAGGAAGAGGCCCGCGCCCTGCTGGGCACGGTCGCCGGGCCGGACCGGCTGGCCACCGACGCGGCCGGCGCGGACCGGGTGCTCGCCGGCTGCGGCTCGCTGCCGCTGGCCGTACGGATCGCCGGGTCACGGCTGGCGAGCCGGCGGTCCTGGACCGCGGCGACGCTGGCCGATCTCCTCCAGGACGAGCGCGGGCGGCTCGACCAACTCCAGGCGGGCGAGCTGGAGGTGCGGGCGAGCGCGGAGCTGAGCTACCGCCACCTGCCGGAGGCCGCGGCCACGGCCTTCCGCGCCTTCGGCCGGCTGCCGGCCGAGCCGGTGGGCGGCTGGCTCGTGGCCGTCGCCGTGGGCGGCGCCGCCGACGACGCCGCCGAAGCGCTGGCCACGCTGGCCGACAGGCACCTGATCGAGGCCGTGGGGACCGACGGGCTCGGGCTGCCGCGCTACCGCATGCACGATCTGCTGCGCTGCTACGCGCGCGAGCTGGCAGACGCGGACACCTTCACGGTGCGCCGCCGGCAGCAACTCCGTATCGTCGACGCCCTGACCGCGCTCGCGCGCGCGGCGAACGCGGCGATGCCCACGCGGTTCCTCGGCGTGTGCGGTGCGGCGGCGCATCCGGCCGGGGCGGGCGCGGAGATCACGCGGGCCGTGCGGGCCGCGCCCGTCGAGTGGTTCGAGACCGAACGCCGCGTCCTCGTCGCCACGGTGGAGTCGGCGCTGCGGCTCGGGCGCGTCACGCAGGCCGCCGACCTCGCGCTGGAGCTGGCGAGCTTCTTCGACCTGCGCGGCTACTACGGCGACTGGCTGCGCACGCACCAACTGGTGCTCGACGCGATACCGGCCCCGTCGGACGCACGGGCCGCGGCGCTGCTCCGCAACATCGGGCAACTCCACCTCTACCGCGACCGCTACGCCGACGCCCTCGACTCCTTCGTCTGGGCACGCACGATATTCGGGGCGGTCGGGCACCCCGCAGGCGAGGCGGTGGCGGCGGCCGGAGAGGGATCCGTACACCGGATCCTGGGCGACCCCGACGCGGCGCTGGCGACGTTCACCGACGCGCTGAGCGGGTTCCGGGAGGCCGGCGACCGGCACGGCGAGGCGGTCGCGCGCAACGCGATCGCCTCCGTCTGGCTGGCGTGCAGGAAGCCGCGAGCCGCGGCGGCGTGGCTGGACGGAGCGCTGGAGCTGGCCAGGGACCTCGGCGACCGCCACCGCGAGGCGCAGGTCCGCCGCCGCATCGCCGTGCTGCACGACCTGCGCGGCGAACCGGACCTGGCGCGGGCGGAGTTGGAGCGGGCCCTGGACATCTTCAGCGCCCTCGCCGACACGCACTGCGCCGCCTACGTGCAGGAGAGCATCGGCGAACTGTGCCTGCGCCGCGGCAACGCGGGCGAGGCGTCGGCGCTGCTGGCCGACGCGCTCGCCGTACAGCGGCAGTTGGGCGACCGGCGCGCGGAGGCGAGTCTCGCCTGCCTGCTCGGTGAGCTGCACCGCGCGACGGGCAGGGTGCAGACCGCGCGGCACTATTTCCTCCGCTCCCTGTCCACCTGGCGGCGGCTGGAGGCGCACGACCGGGCCGAGGCGGTGCACGAGAAGCTGCGGTCGCTGCACTCCGGCCAGGGATGACGCGCGTAGAGCGAATGCGCCGGGAATCGGCCGCATTCGCTCCACGCGGGTACGTCAGCAACCGTTCGTGCTCTTCAGCCGCCGGTCGAGGTAGTCGTACCAGGTGACGCCCTGGACGACCGCGACGACGACGGCACCGTTGTGGATCTGCTCGTAGTGCAGGTGGGGGGTGAAGTCGTGGACGGCGGACGTGGCGCCGACCTTCCCGACCACCTGGCCCCGCTTCACCTGCGCGCCGCGCGCGACGGTGCGCTCCTTCAGATGCGCGTACCGGGTCCGCCATCCGTCGCCGTGGGCGACGACGACGGTGTTGCCGTAGCCGTCACCGGTGGAGTAGTACGACGCGACGACCGTGCCGCCCGCGCTGGCGAGCACCCGGCGGCCGAGGTCGTCCGGGGTGCCCTGGGCGTTGTAGTGGTTCCAGTCGATGGAGTGCGCCGGGCCGTGACCGCGCCAGTTGTTGCCGCGCCAGGTCTGGCCGCAGATGAACGGCATCCTGAAGCCGGGCCTGGCCAGCGGCGCCGCCGTCTCTGACGACGGGCCGGCCTGGGGCGCCGCGGCCGCGACCGGCGTCGCGACGGCCACGGCGGCGGCCACGCTCACCGCGGCGAACAGCCGGTGGAATCGTCTGCGCATGGTGCTCCCCTTCTCGTCGGTGACCCGGCGATTGAAAGGGGCGCCGATACAAAGCGGATACACGGGAGCGGGCGGTTCGCATACTGTCGACTGCGTGGTCATGGCGACGAGGCGAACCCGGACTCCGATCGCGTCCGCCGCGCTGCTCGCGGCGGTCCTGACCGCGTGCGGCGGCGGCGCGGACGAGGCGGCCGGCCGCGGCGAAACGCCGGCTCCCCCGTCCCGGAGCGCCGCCTCGCCCGAGGCCGTCTGCGTACGGCTCATCACGTACTGGGCCCGCGACCAGCTCGGGCCCGGCGGCGGCAGCGAGTCCGACTACCAGCAGAAGGGCCTGTCGGACGGGCAGAACACGATCCTGCTCGACGTCGTGGAACAGGCCGAGGAGGAGCGGCGCGCGAACGGCGCCGCCGCGGCCCGGCGGCTGGTCGACAGCGAGGTGCGGAAGCGCTGCGCCGAGCGGTACGACGAGGGCGGCAGCGGCGCCCCGTCCGCGGGCTGGCCGCGGTAGCGGCCCCGGCGGTGCGGGATCCGTCCGCTGCCGGTGGCGCCCGCGCTCCGGTCCGCCCCCGTGCCCGCTGATCCGGCGCGGCGGGGTGTGGGCCCCGTGGCGGTGGTGGTACGGATGGCGTCGTGGCGTGGTTCTCGTTCGAGGGGTACTGGCTGAGCCGGCTGGTTTTCCAGCGTGGGCTCGCCCTGCTGTACGTCGTCGCCTTCGTCGCCGCGGCGCTGCAGTTCCGGCCGCTCATCGGCTCCCGCGGCATGCTCCCCGTGCCGCGGTTCACCGCGCGGGTGCCGTTCCGGCGGGCACCGAGTCTGTTCCAGGTGCGGTACTCCGACCGGCTGTTCGCCGGGGTCGCCTGGGGCGGTGCCGCCCTGGCGGCCGCCGTGGCCGCGGGCGCGGCGGACGCGGTGCCGCTGTGGGGCGCGATGCTGGTGTGGGCGGTGCTGTGGGCGCTGTATCTGTCGATCGTCAACGTCGGGCAGGCGTGGTACTCCTTCGGCTGGGAGTCGCTGCTGCTGGAGGCCGGGTTCCTCGCGGTCTTCCTCGGCAACGACACCGTCGGGCCGCCCGTGCTGGTGCTCTTCCTGCTGCGCTGGCTGCTCTTCCGGGTCGAGTTCGGCGCCGGGCTGATCAAGATGCGCGGCGACCGGTGCTGGCGCAAGCTGACCTGCCTCTACTACCACCACGAGACCCAGCCGATGCCCGGGCCGCTGAGCTGGTTCTTCCACCATCTGCCCCGGCCCCTCCACCGCGTCGAGGCCGCCGCCAACCACGTCGCCCAACTCGTGCTGCCCGTGCTGCTGTTCACGCCGCAGCCGGTCGCCGGCTGCGCCGCCGCGGCCATCGTCCTCACCCAGCTCTGGCTGGTGCTCTCCGGCAACTTCGCCTGGCTCAACTGGATCACCATCCTCATCGCCCTCACCGCGATCGACGGGCAGCTCGTCGCCGACCACACCCCGCTGCCCGGGCCGCCCGAGTTCGGCGCCACGCCGATCTGGTTCGACGTCACCGTCTTCGCCGCGACCGCCCTCGTGCTGGCGCTGAGCTGGTGGCCCGCCCGCAACCTGCTCTCCCGGCGGCAGCGGATGAACGCCTCGTTCAACTCCCTCCACCTCGTCAACACCTACGGCGCCTTCGGCAGCATCACCCGCGTACGGCACGAGATCGTCGTCGAGGGCACCGCGGACCCCCGCCCCACCGGGGCGAGCGAGTGGCGGGAGTACGGGTTCAAGGGCAAGCCCGGCGATCCGCGGCGGCTGCCGCGGCAGTTCGCGCCGTACCATCTGCGGCTCGACTGGCTGATGTGGTTCGCGGCGCTCTCCCCCGCGTACGCGGAGCGGTGGTTCGGGCCCTTCCTGCTGCGGCTGCTCGACGGCGACCGCGACACCCTGCGGCTGCTGGCCCACAACCCCTTCCCCGACCACCCGCCGGGCAGCGTCCGCGCGCGGCTGTTCCGGTACGAGTACACCGGCTGGGCCGAACTGCGCCGCACCGGGGCGTGGTGGCGGCGGGAGTTCGTACGCGAGTACGCCCCGCCCGTGACCGCCCGGGAGCGGAGCGGCCTCAGCCCGTGAGCCGCTGCAGCCCGACCACCCGCAGCAGCTCCAGCCGCTCGTACGACTCGCTGCCAGGACGCGCCGTGTAGACCACGAGCCGCTGGTCGTGCTCCGGGTTCAGCAGCACCTCGCAGTCCAGCTCCAGCAGCCCCACCACCGGGTGCACGAACCGCTTGGCCTCGCGGCGCCGCACCGCCACGTCGTGCGCCTCCCACAGCGCCGCGAACTCCGCGCTGCGCGCCCGCAGCCGCCGTACCAGCCCGGCCACCCGGGCGTCGTCCGGCCGCCGGGCGACGGTGGCCCGCAGGTCGGCGACGGCGCGGCGGGCGACGTCCTCGCGGTCCTCCGGCGGGATCAGCGCGCGGGATTCCGGCTCCGTGAAGAACCGCCAGACGATGTTGCGCCCGTCCCCGGCCCGGTCGGCGGTGTCCCCGGACAGCGCCCGCGACAGGGCGTTCTGCGCCAGCACGTCACCGCAGTCGGCGAGCACCTGCGCCGGGGTGTCGGTGAGCCGGTCGAGGATCAGCAGCAGCCCCGGGCGGACGTGCGCCCCCGCGCCGCGGGCGCGCGGCGGCTCCTCGCCGGCCAGGTGGAACAGGTGGTCGCGCTCGTCGTCGCCGAGGCGCAGCCCGCGGGCGACGGCGGCGAGCATCTGGCGCGACGGGCGGGAGCCGCGGGCCTGTTCGAGCCGGGTGTAGTGGTCGGCGGACATCCCGGCGAGCTGCGCGACCTCCTCGCGCCGCAGGCCCGGCGTGCGGCGCCGCGCCCCGGGCGGCAGGCCGACGTCCGCGGGGGTGAGCCGCGCGCGGCTGCGGCGCAGGAAGTCGGCCAGCTCCGTTCTGTCCATGTCCACCAAGGGTGCCGGAGCGCTGCGCCCGCAGCCAGGGACCGCCCGTCCCCGGATGAAGCCGTCTCTCCCGCCGCGGGCACGCCGGCCGCAGGGTGGCGGGGACATCGGCGTACGAGGAGCGGAGTGACGATGAGCGTGCTGGTGACGGGAGCGACGGGGGCGGTGGGGCAGCGGTTCGTACCGCGGCTGCTGCGGTGGGCGGGCGGCGAGGAGGTGCGGCTCCTGGTGCGCGACGCGGAGCGGGCCGCACCGCTCGCCGGGCGCGGCGCCCGCCTCGTCGTCGGCGATCTGCGCGAGCCCGGCGACCGGCGCCGGGCGCTGGCCGGGGTGCGGGACGTGGTGCACGTCGCCGCGGCCTTCCGGGACGTACCGGACGAGGAGGCGTACGCCGTGAACCGCGACGCGACGCTCGCCCTCGGCGCCGAGGCCGCCGCGGCGGGCGTGCGCCGCTTCGTCTTCACCAGCACCAACCTCGTCTACGGCGCCGGCCGCGGCCGCCCCGCCGTAGAGGCCGACGAGCCCCGCGGTGACGGCCCGCTGGCCGGCGCGTACCCGCGGTCGAAGACCGCCGCCGAGCAGGGGCTGCTCGAACTCCACCGGGACCGCGGCCTCGACGTGCGGGTCGCGCGGCTGGCGTTCGTCTACGGCGAGGGCGACGGCCACCTGGAGGCGTCGCTGCGCTGGACCCCGCACATGGCCGCGCACCAGCGGATCCAGATGGTGCACCAGGCGGACGTCGCCCGCGCGCTGTGGCGGGTGCTGAGCGCTCCGGGACTCGCCGGGCGGGTCTACAACGTCGCCGACGACGCGCCGGTCAGCGCGCTGGAGCTGCTGCACCTGGTCGGCGCGCCGGTGCCCGAGGGGATGGCGGAGCGGACGTCGGACGACCCGTGGCACGGGGTGGTCTCGAACGCACGGATCCGCGCGGAGCTGGGTTTCCGGCCGCTGTATCCGTCGCTGTGGACGGCCCTTGACGCGGGGGCGCTGTAGGGACGCCGCAGGAGCAGCAGGGCCCGGTCCGTACGCCGCCGCCACCCGCGGCGTACGGACCGGGCCCTCGCACTTTCCCCGTCCCCGCCCCGCGCCCCCGTGCGCCGCGCCATGCTGGACTCGCCACCCTTTCCCGCCGGCCGGGCGACGTGCGCCCCTCGCAGAGGTTCCGTGCAGAGGTGATGGAGGACCGCAGATCAGCGGCCTCCTCGGGTACGGTCGCCGCGCCGGGCGCCCCACCGTCTGAGGAGAGAAAAGCGTTGCGCGAGTTCACCGTGCCTCCCCTGGCAGACGCACAGAAGTCGGGGGGGCTGGCGGACGCGGTCTTCCAGCGGGCCGCGCAGGATCCCGGGCAGATCGCCTTCGCCCGCAAGGTCGACGGCGAGTGGCGGGACGTGACGATAGGGACCTTCCGCGACGAGGTGCTCGCCCTCGCCAAGGGGCTGCTGGCCGCGGGGCTGCGGTTCGGCGACCGGGTGGGGATCATGTGCAGGACCCGGTACGAGTGGACCCAACTGGACTTCGCCCTCTGGTCGATCGGCGCCCAGGCCGTGCCCGTCTACCCGACCTCCGCCCCCGACCAGGCGTACTGGATGCTGCACGACGCCGGCGCCGTGGCCTGCGTGGTGGAGAGCGCGGACCACGCGATGACCGTCGGCTCGGTGATCGACAAGCTGCCCGGGCTCAAGCTGCTCTGGCAGATCGACGAGGGCGCCATCGACGAGCTGACCGCCGCCGGCGCGCACCTCGACGACGACGTGGTGGAGCGGCACCGCCTCGCGGTCACCCCGGACTCCCCCGCCACCGTGATCTACACCTCCGGCACCACCGGCCGGCCGCGCGGCTGCGAGCTGACCCACGCCAACTTCATGGCCGAGGCCGACAACATCCTGCTGCGCTACGAGGCCCTCTTCCGCCCGTACCAGGGCGAGCCCGCGGCGACCCTGCTCTTCCTCCCCCTCGCGCACGTCTTCGGCCGGATGATCCAGGTCACCGCGGTCCGCGGCGGGGTCAAGCTCGGTCACCAGCCGGACCCGTCGGCGCCGGTGCTGCTCGCGGACCTCAGGACGTTCCGGCCCAGCCTCATCCTGGCCGTACCGCACATCTTCGAGAAGATCTACGCCGCCGCCCGCCGCAAGGCCGAGACCGAGGGCCGGCTCGCGGTCTTCGACAAGGCCGCCGACGTCGCCGTCCGGCACGCCCGGGCCCGCGAGGACGCGTCGTTCGACGCGGGCCGCGGGCCGGGCCCGGCGCTGCGGGTGGAGCACCAGGTGTTCGACAAGCTGGTGTACGCCAAGATGCGCGCGGCGCTCGGCGGCCGGACCCGCTTCGTGTTCTCCGGCGGCTCGGCGATGCAGCGCCGGCTCGGGCTGTTCTTCGCAGGCGCGGGCATCACGGTCATCGAGGGCTACGGCCTGACGGAGACCACCGCCGCCGCGGTCGCCAACCCGCCCGAGCGCCCCCGCTACGGCACCGTCGGCATCCCCATCCCCGGCATCACCGTCTACATCGCCCCCGACGACGAGGTCTGGCTGCACGGCCCGCAGGTCTTCAGCGGCTACATCGGCGACCGGCCCGGCGCCGCGCACGCGCTGCGCGACGGCTGGCTGGCCACCGGCGACCTGGGCAGCCTGGACGCGGACGGCTATCTGACGATCACCGGCAGGAAGAAGGAGCTGCTGGTGACGTCGAACGGCAAGAGCGTCTCACCGGTGCCGCTGGAGGAGCGGGTGCGGGCGCACCCGCTGGTGTCGCAGTGCCTGGCCGTCGGCAACGACCGGCCGTACGTCGCAGCGCTGGTCACCCTGGACCCGGACGGCGTGGCGCACTGGCAGCTCATGCGCGGCCGGCCTTCGATGACCCCGTCCGAGCTGGTCAGGGACGGGGAGCTGGAGGCCGAGATCCGGCGGGCGGTGGTGGCGGCCAACACCCAGGTGTCGCCGCCGGAGTCGATCCGGACGTTCCGGATCCTGGCCGTGCAGTTCACCGAGGAGCACGGGCTGGTGACGCCGTCGCTGAAGCTGAAGCGGAGGGCGATCGAGAAGGCGTACGCGAACGAGGTCGAGGCCCTGTACCAGACGTAGCCCCGGTCCGGATGCTGATCGGGGGAATGCCACGGCGGCCGATCGCGGTTAGCGTCGGGAGGGCGAACCGCCTGTACGAACTTTTCGACGAAGAGGGATGCATCCCACGTGAGCAACGTTCCGACCATCACCCTCAACAACGGCGTCGCGATGCCGCAGCTCGGCTTCGGCGTCTGGCAGGTGCCCGACGCGGAGGCCGAGACCGCGGTGCGCACCGCCCTCGACGCCGGTTACCGCAGCATCGACACCGCCGCCATCTACGGGAACGAGGCGGGCACGGGCAAGGCCCTGACCGGGTCCGGCCTCCCGCGCGAGGAGCTGTTCGTCACCACCAAGCTGTGGAACTCCGACCAGGGCTACGACGCCGCCCTGCGCGC
This sequence comes from Streptomyces sp. NPDC004134, assembly GCF_042874195.1. Taxonomy (NCBI): domain Bacteria; kingdom Bacillati; phylum Actinomycetota; class Actinomycetes; order Kitasatosporales; family Streptomycetaceae; genus Streptomyces; species Streptomyces sp. NPDC004134. The sequence goes on from NZ_JBIAMS010000009.1 coordinate 222,984, forward strand.
GTTCGACGACTCGCTGCGCCGGCTGGGCCTGGACCACGTCGACCTGTACCTGATCCACTGGCCGGCGCCGGCCAAGGACAAGTACCTGGAGACCTGGCGGGCCCTGGAGAAGATCCACGCGGACGGGCGCGCCCGCGCCATCGGCGTCTCCAACTTCCAGCCCGCCCATCTGCAGCGGGTCCTGGACGAGGGCACTGTCGTGCCCGCGCTGAACCAGGTCGAGCTGCACCCGGACTTCGCCCAGGCGGACGTGCGCGCCTTCCACGCCGCCCACGGCATCGCCACCGAGGCGTGGTCGCCGCTGGGCCAGGGCAAGGGGCTGCTGGACGAGCCGGTGCTGCGGGAGCTGGGCGAGAAGCACGGCCGCAGCCCGGCACAGGTCGCGCTGCGCTGGCATCTGCAACTGGGCAACGTGGTCATCCCCAAGTCCGTCACCCCGTCGCGGATCCGGGAGAACATCGACGTCTTCGGCTTCGAGCTGGACGAGGCCGACATGGCCGCCGTCGCGGGCCTGGACGCGGGCAACCGCATCGGCGACAACCCCGACGACGTGAACTGACGCACCCCGCCCACAGGCCACCGGTCGTCCCGCTCGGAACCGTTGCACCCGCAACCGCGTCTGAGGGGGCGACCGGAAGTCGATCATCGAGGGGGAGTCAGATGGCTGCACGGGCCGGACGTGAGCTCGACTGGGACGGCTGCTTCAACGTACGCGACCTCGGCGGGCTGCCCGCGGCCGGCGGCCGCCGCACCAGGCCCGGCGCGCTGGTGCGCGCCGACAACCTGGACGGGCTGACCGCGGCGGGCTGGGCCGCCGTCGCGGACCACGGCGTCCGTACGGTGATCGACCTGCGCAACGCCATCGACCACCGGCCCCGCCTGCCGCGCCCGGAGGGCATCGGCCTGGTCCGGGTGCCCGTGGACGAGCTGGCGGGGAACGTGCGCTGGTGGCGCGACTGGGGCCACCTCGAAGGGACCCCGCTGACCTGGGCCGCCTATCTGGAGTACGTGCCGAAGGTGGCGGCGTCCGTCGTCCGCGAGGTCGCCGCGGCCCCGCCGGGCGGCGTCGTGGTGCACTGCACCGCCGGCCGGGACCGCACCGGCTTCGCCTCCTTCGTGCTGCTGACGCTCGCCGGGGTGGCCGCGGCCGACATCGCCGCCGACTACCTGCTCAGCGGGCCCAACCACCGGCGGGCCGCGGCCGCCCTCGGCCACCCGGACCAGACGCTGGAGATCACCGAAATCCAGGCCCGCTCGGGCCGTACCGCCACGCAGGTCGTCACCGACACGCACGCGACCTTCGACGCGGCGGCGTACCTCGCCAAGGCCGGGCTGCCGGACGCGGCGGTCGCCGCGGCCCGGGAGCGGCTGCTCGCCCCGGGGTGAGGCGGCGGGGCGTCAGCTCGCGCCGTGCTCCGGGGCGACGGCCTCGATCCGGCGGGCGAGGTCGAAATCCAGCTCGGTGACCCGGCCGCCCACGCTGTGGGTGTTGACGGCGATATCGAGGGTGTTGTAACCGAGCGTGAGCATCGCGTGGTGCCCCAGCTCCTCCTGGATCCGGGAGACGTCCGCGACCATCGCCGCGGCGGGCGGGTGCGCGTCGAAGCGGTACGTGCGCGACAGCAGCTCCCCCTCGGCCACCGACCAGCCCGGCAGCCCGGCGAGCCGGTCCTCGGTCTCCTGCGGGGAAAGCGGTTCGACGGCCATGCGAGGTGCTCCCTTCGCGGCGGGGCGGTTCCCGGCCGACAGTACCCCGCGGGGCTCGGTTACCGTCGATGACATGACGACCCCCGGTCTCCCCGTCACCCCAGGTACGCCGGCCGGCGGCACGCCCCGCACGGGCGGCCCCGACGACGGCACCGCCACCGCGGGCGCCCTGCTGCGCAACTGGCGGGAGCGCCGCGGGCTGAGCCAGTTGGAGCTGGCGCTGCGCGCGGACTCCTCGGCCCGGCACATCAGCTTCGTCGAGACGGGCAGGTCGCGGCCGAGCCGGGCGATGGTGCTCAAGCTCGCCGAGCACCTGGACATGCCCGTACGCGAACGCAACGCGCTGCTGCTCGCCGCCGGCTACGCGCCGCACTACCCCGAGACGCCGCTCGACGACCCGGCGATGGCCGAGCTGCGCCAGGGCGTCGAGCAGCTCGTCGCCGCGCACGAGCCCTTCCCCGCGGTGGTGGTGGACGGCGCGTACAACGTGGTGGCCGCCAACCGCGGCATCATGCTGGTCCTGGACGAGGTGCCGGAGGAGCTGCTGCGCCCGCCGCTGAACGCGATGCGGCTGACGCTGCACCCCGGCGGGCTGGCGAAGAAGATCCGCAACCTGCCGCAGTGGCGCGCCCATCTGCTGCACCAGATGGACCGCCAGCTCTCGCTCGTGCGCTCGCCCGCGCTGAAGGAGCTGTACGACGAGGTGGCGGCCTATCCGCTCCCGCCGGAGGCGGGCGACGAGGAGGTCGAGGAGGTCGGCGGCCGGGCCCCGTTCGCGCTGCCGCTGCGGGTCGCGCACGACGGCCATCTGCTGTCGTTCGTCTCCACCATCTCGACCTTCAACACGCCCATGGACGTGACGGTTTCGGAGCTGGCGCTGGAGACGCTGCTGCCCGCGGATCCGGAGACGACGAAGTACCTGCGCCAGCAGCTCGGCTCCTGACTTACCCGATCGGGGCCGGGCGGTTCCCACCCACAAGGTTTCATAAACCTTTAGTAGGGCTTTATTTGACGGAAGGTCCGCCGTCGCGCAAGATCGGCGTGAACTGCCGGTCCCTTCCAGCGCGCCGGCGCCCGAGGGGAGCCCGTCATGGCCAGCCGTCGCGAAGTCCTCGCCACCTCCGCGGTCGCGGTCGGTGCGACCGCCTTACCGCTGTCCGCCGGCGCGCCCAACGCCCGCGCGGCGGTGGCCGACCCCGACCCGACCCGGCCGCCGGGCCGCGGCCCGAACGTCGTCCTGATCGTCCTGGACGACCTGGGGTACGGCGATCTCGGCTGCTACGGCTCGGAGTTGATCGACACCCCGCACCTGGACCGGCTCGCCCGCCAGGGCACCCGCTTCACCCAGGGCTACTCCGGCGCCCCCGTGTGCAGCCCCTCGCGCGCCGCGCTGCTCACCGGCCGCGTACCGCCGCGCACCGGCGTGCGCAAGGTGCTCAGCCGGGACGACTCGCAGGGGCTGCGGGCCGCGGAGAAGACGCTTCCCGGCTATCTGCGGGACGCGGGCTACCACACGGCCGCCATCGGCAAGTGGCACCTCGGCCGGCTCGACGAGAACCACCCCTCGCGGCACGGCTTCGACTCGTACTTCGGCGTCGACGCGATGTTCTCCGAAGACTCGTACCCCACGGAGATCTGGCGCGACGGCGCCCCGGTGGGGACGCTGCGCAACGACGCCGACCTGGCGACGCTAACGCGCCGGTTCACCGACGAGGCGATCGACGTGATCGACCGCGCCGGGAAGCGGCCGTTCTTCATCTACCTCGCCGAGACCATGCCCCACCTCCCGCTCGCCGTCGAGCCCGAGTTCGAGGGCCGCTCCCGCGGCGGCCTCTACGGCGACGCCGTCGAGTCCGTCGACCACCACCTCGGCCGCCTTTTCCGCGCCCTGGCGGACCGCGGTCTCGAACGGGACACCCTGGTCGTCGTCGCCAGCGACAACGGCCCCTGGTTCGAGGGCTCCACGGGCGGGCTGCGCGGCCGCAAGTCCGGCTGCTACGAGGGCGGGGTGCGGGTGCCGTTCCTCATGCGCTGGACGGGCACCGTCCCGCGCGGCCGGGACTCGCACCAGGTGGTCTCGTTCCTCGACGTGCTGCCGACACTCTGCGGGCTCGCCGGCGTGGTGCCGGACCCCGGGGTGCGGCTCGACGGCACCGACCTGCGCACGGTGCTGCGCGGCGAGCGGCTGCGCGAGCGCCCGCCGGTGCCGTTCTTCCTCGGCCGGCACGCGGCGGCGGTACGCGACGGCCGCTGGAAGCTGCACGTCAGGCGGGCCGGGCGGAACCAGCGCTTCCTGCCCGAGCTGTTCGACCTGGAGGCCGACCCGCGCGAGGTGGCGAACATGGCCGCGCGCCGGCCCGAGGTCACCGAGCGGCTGCGGACGTACCTGGCCGCGCTGGAGGAGGACGTGGCCTCCGAGCGCCGCCCGGCGGTGGCGCTCGCCGCGAAGCCCCCGCTCTTCGCGGGCCGGGCCAACACCCTGCGGGTACGGCTGTCGCCCGCGCTGCGGCCGGACGGCGACAGCGGCGGCAAGGCGAAGGCCAAGGTCTCGGTGACGGTCGCGGTGCCGGCGGGCTGGACGGCGACGACCGTGCGGAAGGCCGTCGACCTGACCGCCGCCCCGGTGGTCGAGGTCGACGTCACCCCGCCGCCCTCGGCCGGCGCCCCCGCCGGGCGGCTGCGGGGCCACCGGCTCACGCCCCGGGTCGTCGTCGGCGGCCGGACCGTGACCGGCGCCGACGTGCAGGTGCACGCCGTGCCGTACGGCCGCGACGCGGCCCTCGCGCTCGACGCGGGACCCGAAGGACGCCCGGCGCTGCCCTCGTACCGCCATCTGACCCCCGCCACCGCCTGGGACCGGGCCGCCGGCTTCGGCTGGGTCTCGGCGCCGCCGCAGTCCCGCGCGCACGCGGGACCCGACCCGCTGCGCCGCGGCGTGGTCCGCGACCGGTCGGCGGCGGTGCTGCGGCTCCGGCTGGCCGCCGGCCGGCGCCGGATCTCGCTGCTGCGCGGCGACGACAAGCGGCCCACGCACGGCTTCACGGTGGCGGCGGACGGCGAGACGGTGATCGAGCCGGGCCCGCGGCTGCCCGCGGGGGCGTACCGCTGGGAGGAGTTCGTCCTCGACGGCGGGGCCGAAGGACGGACGATCGATCTGGGGCTGACCGGCACCGGGGGCAACAGGTGGACGCTCGTGGCGCTGGTGGTGCACTGACCCGGCCGCGCCGCGGCCGGTAGCCCGGCGCGGCCCGTGGCCGCCCGACGCGGCGGCCCCGCCGCCGACTTGCTCCCACGGCGCCGGGAAGCCCCTTCCCGCACGCCTTCACAAACCTGTAATACGCTCTTATTTGACGCAGGGGCCGCCGAAGTCCGAGGATCGGCGGCACCTGCCGGTCTCCCTACGCGCCGGCGTCGGAAGGGAGTCCGTCTTGGTCAGCCGTCGCGGTGTCTTAGCAGGATCGGCAGCGACGCTCGGTACGAGCGCCTTGTCCGTCTCGGTCGGCGGGCCCCACCTGCAGACCGCGGCCGCGCAGCCCGCCCGGCCCCCGGGCGGCGGCCCGAACGTCATCATGGTCCTCCTGGACGACCTCGGCTACGGCGACCTCGGCTGCTACGGCCACCCGCTGATCCGCACCCCGCGGCTGGACCGGCTCGCCCGCCAGGGCACCCGCTTCACCCAGGGCTACTGCGCCGCCCCCGTGTGCAGCCCCTCGCGCGCCGCACTGCTCACCGGCCGCGTACCGCCGCGCACGGGCATACCGGACGTGCTCAGCCGCGACGACGCGCACGGTCTCGGCACGGCGGAGCGGACCCTGCCCGAGTACCTGCGCACCGCGGGCTACGTCACCGCGGCGATCGGCAAGTGGCACCTCGGCCGGCTCGACGCCCACCACCCGGCGCGGCACGGCTTCGACTCCTTCTTCGGCGTCGACGCGATGTACACGGCGGACACGTACCCCACCGAGGTCTGGCGCGACGAGCAACCCGTGGAGACGCTGAACAGCGACGCCGATCTGGCCACGCTCACCCGGCGCTTCACCGACGAGGCGATCGGCGTCATCGACCGCGCCGGCGACCGGCCGTTCTTCATCTACCTCGCCGAGACCATGCCCCACCTCCCGCTCGCGGTGGAGCCCGAGTTCGACGGAGTCTCCCGCGGCGGCCTCTACGGCGACGCCATCGAGTCCGTCGACCACCACCTCGGCCGCCTCTTCGACGCGCTCGCCGAGCGCGGTCTCGACCGGGAGACCCTGATCGTCGTCGCCGGGGACAACGGCCCCTGGTTCGAGGGCTCGTCGGGCGGGCTGCGGTCCCGGAAGTTCGAGGTCTTCGAGGGCGGCGTGCGGGTGCCCTTCATCGCCCGCTGGACGGGCACCGTGCCGCGCGGCCGGGAGTCGGACGACGTGGTCTCCTTCCTCGACCTGCTGCCGACGGTGTGCTCGCTGGCCGGCGTCGAGCCGGATCCAGGCGTGCCGCTGGACGGCACCGACCTGACCCCGACGCTGCGCGGCGCACGGCTGCGCGAGCGCGCGCCGGTGCCGTTCTTCCTCAGCGCGCGGGCCGCGGCCGTACGCGACGGCCGGTGGAAGCTGCACGTCCGGCGGCGCGGCTCGGACCAGCGCTATCTGCCGGAGCTGTACGACCTCGACGCGGACCCGCGGGAGTCGGTGAACCTGACGGCGCGGCAGCCGGACGTGACCGCGCGGCTCCGGGAGTTCCTGACGGCGCTGGAGGAGGACATCGCGCGCGAGCAGCGCCCGCCGGTGGAACTCGCCGCGGACCTCCCGCTGTTCGCGGACCGCCCCAATGCCGTACGGGTACGGCTGACCCGCGCGCTGCGCCCCGGCGGCGATCCCGTCGCGGAGGTGACGGTGTCGCTCGGGGCGCCCGACGGCTGGGCGACGACGACCGTACGGGAGGTCGTGGACCTCGACTCCGACCCGGTGCTCGACGTCGAGGTCACCCCGCCCGCCGCCGTCGCCGCCCCCGCGGGACGGCTGGCCACGTACGAACTGACGCCCCGCGTCGGGATCGACGGGCGGACCGTGACCGGAGAGCCGGTGCGCGGCTACGCCGTGCCGCACGGCGACGACGTGGCCCTCGCGCTCGACGCGGGCCCGGCCGGCTCCCCGCTCACCTCCTCCTACCGCGCCCTGACCCCCGACTCCTCCTGGACCGAAGGAGCGGACTACGGCTGGACGGGCGGGGCGCCGGCGCCGATGTCCCGCGACCGCGGCGCCCCCGACGTGCTGCGCCGCGACATGGTCAACAACCAGCCCGCGGCGCTGCTGCGGCTGCGCCTGCCCGCCGGGCGCAGCACGGTCTCCGTGCTGCGCGGCGACGACGGCTACGCCACGCCCGGGATCACCGTCGCGGCGGACGGGACGGAGGTGCTCGCGCCGGGACCGCAGGTGCCGGCGGGCGCGTACCAGTGGGAGGAGTTCGTCCTGGACGGCGGGGCTTCGGGGCGGGTGACCGAACTGCGCGTCGGCGCGCCGGACACCGCGAACTGGAGGATCGTGGCGCTGCTGGTGCGCTGACACGGCCGCGGGGGGGGGGGGGGCGGCGGGGCCCGGGGGGGGGGCCGGGGGGGGGGGGGGGGGGGGGGGGGGGGGGGTGGTGGTGGGGCGCCCGCCCCGGGCGGGGGGGGGGGGGGGCGGC
>NZ_JBIAMS010000010.1:0-209576 GCF_042874195.1 Streptomyces sp. NPDC004134
ACAACCACCCTCCCGGCGCCAATCCCCCGGACCCGACCCGCCCCACCCACCAGCCCGCCCCACGCACCAGCCCCCCGTTCGCACCGGCCACCCCGTACACCGGCCCCCGGTTCGCACCGGCCACCCCGCGCACCGGCCCCCGGTTCGCACCGGCCACCCCGCGCACCGGCCCCCGGTCGCACACCGGCCACCCCGTACACCGGCCCCCGGTTCGCACCGGCCACCCCGCACACCGGCCCCCCCACACCCACCGACCCCGAAAGCCGACCCCCCGCCCCGCCCCCCGCCCCCTACCCCTTGAAGTACTCCGACATCATCCCGCTCACCCACCCCGGCTGACGCACCCCCGTCGGCACGAACTCCCTCATCACCGGCTTCAGATCCACCACCGGCGTCCCCGACACCGCGTCGAGTCCCACCACCCGCAGCTCCCGCCCCTCCACTCCCTCGATCTCGCACGCCGTCGCCCCCAGCCGGTTCGGTCTCCTCGGGCCCCTGCCCGCGAAGATGCCCATCGGCGGGAGGTCCTCGCGGCCCCGGTACGGGCGTGGTTCGTGGAAGGCTTCGGGGGCCGGTTCCGGGAAGCGGTCGAAGACGAAGAAGACCTCCACGTGGGAGAAGTCCTCAAGGCCCTGGAGGCAGGACTCGCCGAAGCGTTCGTCCACCGTGATCGTGCTGTGGACAGCACCCCAGTTGTCCGTGTTCTGGATGTCCGTCCGGTCGTTCCGGACCGTACCAATCGGCGTGATCTCGAAGCTCGGCATGGCCAGAGGCTATCCCCGCCCCCACCACACCACCGCGCCGAACGTGACGTCCGATTCCCGCCAGCAATCCGCCCCCGCCCCGATCATGCTGGCGGCATGACGACCTCATCTCCCACCGACTCGCTCACCGTCCTCACCGGCATGTACGCCGCGGAGGCCGACTATCTCGCCGCCGGCGGTCCCGGCGAGGCTTCGTTCGACATCCTCGCCCCCTTCTTCGCGCCGGACGTCGTGCTGCATCAGGCGGACGCGCTGCCCTACGGCGGCACCTGGCGCGGCCACGACGGTATGACGCGGTTCTTCCTCGCCATGGGACGGGCCTGGGCGGCCTTCGACATGGTGGAGCAGGAGTTCCTGGCCACCGGCGAGACCGCGGTCGTGCTCACCCAGGTCCGTGCGCGCGCTCGGGCGACCGGCCGCGAACTCGCCTTTCCCATCCTCCAGACCCTCACCGTCAAGCGCGGGCAGATCTCCGAGGTACGGCCGTTCTACTGGGACACCCGCGCCATTGCCGACGCCTGCGCCCCCTCCGCACCGCCGAGCTGACACCGACCCGTCACCAGTCCCGGTTCACGAAGTACGACGGGCACCGCACGCCCTCCTCCTGCGCCTCGTTCAGCGCCCGCAGCCGCTCCCCCCGCACCGGCTCCAGGCCCGACCCCTCCCCCGACCCCTCCCGCGGCCCGTCGCGGAAGTAGGAGATCGACTCCCGGCCCAGGTCCTCCACCAGCAGTGGCTCGCCGCGCGCGAAGGGCTGCTCGTCGTTCCACTCCACCGGATCCGGCAGCCGCACCGTCACCCGCTCCTCCGTCGACGGCGGTACGTGCCAGCGGACGTCGGTCAGCGTGACCTCCACCCACGGGAACGCGTCCGGCGGGTGCGGGACCTGCTTCACGGCCGCCACCGTGCCCTCCAGCAGGCGCTTCGTGCACGCGGCGTTCTCCAGGCGCGACAGCCCTTTGCCGTCCGCCCCGGAGTCCGCCCCGGCGTCCCCGGCGTCCCCCGCCGTCCCCCGTTTCCCGCCCGCCGCCGGGTCGTCCTTCGCGATACGGTCCGTCCCCGCGCCGCTGATCGTCGTGTACGCGAGCAGGCAGAACGCCACCACCGCCGCCGCGCTCACCACCACCGCCAGCGCCCGCCGGACCCCCCGCACCCGGCGGGCCGCCGGCGACGGCTCGGCCCAGCCCCAGTCCCCGCCCGAAGCCCCGGCCGCGGAGTCCTCTTCCGCCTCCGCCGCGATCAGCCCCAGCGCCCGCCGCAGCCGCGCCTCCTCCGCCTCCGTCAGACCCGGCACCTCACCCCACCTCCCTCTCCCGCAGCCGCGTGCGCAGCACCGCCGCCGCGCCGTGCAGGCGGCTCTTCACCGTGCCCTGCGGGATGCCCAGGGCCTCCGCGATGTCCTTCACCGGCAGGTCCGCGTAGTAGCGCAGCACCACCACCTGGCGCTGTCCCGGCGGCAGTTCCTCCAGGCCCTCCGCCACCGCCAGGGCCAGCAGCCGGGCGTCCTCGGGGTGTTCCGCCGGGCGGGTCCAGCGGGCGGCGAGGCGGTCGCGCAGGCCCGCGTCGCGGGTGCGGCCGCGGTGCCAGTCCGCGGCTACGCGGGAGGCGACCGCCGCCGCCCAGGCGGCCGGGTTGCGGACCGGGGCGCGGTCCGGGTCGAGGTGCTGTTCCAGCAGCTTGAGCTGGACCTGCTGCACGCCGTCGTCGAGTTCGCCGAACGGCACGCCGCCGAGTGCGAGCACGGCCCGTACCCGGCGCGCGTCGGCCGCGGACAGCGCCGTGTCCGCGCCGTGCGCGCGGTCCGCGCCGGGCCCGCCGTGCACGCCGTGCGCGCCCGGCCCGCCGTGCGCCGGTCTGCGGCGGACTGCCATCGCGTCCCCTCCCTCGCCCTGCCTGCAACCGCGTCAGGGCTATGACGGAGTACGGGCACGGAACGTTCGCCCGTGCCCCGGACCCCTCTCACCCCGGCACCACCGCCAGCGCGTCCACCTCCACCCGGAACTCCGGGCTCACCAGCCCCGCCACCTGCACCAGCGAACTCGCCGGCGGCAGCGCCGGGTTCTGGATCTCGTCCCGTACGCGGCGGAACGCCGGCAGGTCGTCGAGGTCCGTGAGGTAGACCGTCAGCTTCACCACGTGCTCCAGGCCGGAACCCGCCGCCCGCAGCGCCGTCGTGAGGTTCGCGAAGACCTGGCGCACCTGCGCCTCCGCGTCGTTCTCGCCCACCAGCCGGCCGGCCTCGTCCAGCGGCACCTGGCCGGAGACGGCGACCATGGTGCCCGTGAACGTCACCGCGTGGCTGTAGCCGTTGACCGGCGGGGATCCGTCGGGTCGGACGATGTGCTGCATGCGCGTGCTCCGCTCGTCGATCACTTCAGTGCTCAGCTAGTCGATCAGATTCCGGCATCTCGAACCTACCTTCCGCACGAATCTTGCTTTCCTTCCCGCCACGGGTGATATCCGGACACGTCATCTTCCATTCCCTCGCCGCGGGCCGCGCGATGGCAGCCTGGTAGCGACTGCGTGCACGAGCGAAACGGGGGCGAATCCATCGTGCGCATTGTGGTGATCGGTGCAGGCGTGATCGGTACGGCGCTGGCGGCGCAACTCGGCAGCGGGGGACAGCGGAGCGGGGGAGAGCGGGCGGACGGCGCCGTGCGGGTGTCGCTGCTCGACGGCGGCGAACCGGGGGCCGGGACCACGGCCGGCTCGATGGCCTGGATCAACGCCCATTCCAAGACCCCGCGTCACTACCACGAGTTGGCGGTCTCGGGCATGCGCGCCCACGCCGCCCTCGTACGGGCCACAGGGCCCGCCGCCTACGCGGACAGGGGAGGCGGCGCCGCCCCCCGGGGCCCCGCCCTCCGAGGCCCCGCCGCCCGCGGCCCCGGCAGCGCCCGCGGCCCCGGCTGGTACCGGCCCGGCGGTGCCCTCCGCTGGGCCTCCGACGGCGCCCCGCTCGACCAGCTCCGCCGGACCGTCGCCCGGCTGCGCGACTGGGGGTACGCCGCGGAGTGGATCCCCGTGCCCCGCGCCCGGGAGCTGGAGCCCGCGTTACGCATCGAAGACGCCGCCCAGGTCGCGTACTTCCCCGACGAGGCCGCCGTCGACCCGCGGCCCTTCGTCGCCCACCTCCTCGCCACCGCCCGCGCCCGCGGCGTCCACGTCCGTACCGGCGAGGCCGCCCGGGTCGTGGCCATCGACACCGCCGGCGGCCGGGTGCGCGGCGTGCGCTGCGCCGGGGGCGAGACGGTGCCGGCGGACGTCGCGGTGTGCTGCGCCGGGTGGCGGACCCCGGCGGTCGCGGCGCTGGCCGGCGCGTACGTGCCGCTGGTGCCCGGCGACGCACCGGGGTCCGAGGCGCCGACGCTGCTGGCCCACCTCCGGCCGGACGCCGCCGCGGGACCGCCGCTGACCCGCATGGTGCTCAGCCCGCGGCTGCACGCCCGCCCGCTCGCCGGCGGGCGCGTCTACCTGGAGGCGCTGGACCTCAACGACGAGGTGGACCAGCACACGCCCGCCGCGCACGTCACCGCACTCGCCCGCGAACTCCACGCCCGCGCCCGCGACATGCTGCCCGCCCTCGCCGGCACCGCCCGGCTCGCCGACGCCCGGGTCTGCACCCGCCCGCTGCCGCCGGACGACAACTCCATCGTCGGCCCGCACGCCGAGGCCGAGGGGCTGTACACGGTCGTGACGCACAGCGGCATGACCCTGTCCCTGCGGCTGGGGGAGCTGGTGGCACGAGAGTTGCTGACCGGCCGGGACGCGCCGGAGCTCGCGCCGTACCGGCCCTCCCGGTTCGTACGCCCCAGCGCTCCCTAGCGCGCCCAGGCGCCCCGGGCCCTTCCGTCACGCCAGGTCAGCGCAGCATCCGCGCCGCCTTGTACGAGAAGTCCCGCGCCGCCGGTACGTTCCGGAACGGCCGCAGCCGCTCCCGGAACCCGGCGAGATAGCCCCGTACCCGCTCCGACTGGATGTCCTCCGTGGCCCGCAGCGCGCCCGTCGCCACCTGGCAGGCGCGCTCGACCTCCCGCTGCTGGAGCCACGCGGTGGCCAGCACGACGCGCGTGAACGCGATGCTGCGCGCGTACCGGTCCGTGCGCGCCGCGATCCCGTGTTCCGCGTGCGGCCGGGCGGCGCGCGCCTGCCGCAGGTCGACGAGGCAGTGCGCGATCTCGTCGTGCAGCTCCGCGCCGCTGAAGTAGCGCAGCCAGACGGGCTCCTGGGCGGGGGTGCCCGCGGACAGCGAACTCTCGGCGTGCGAGAGGGAGATGGCGGTCGCGCGCGAGTCGCGCAAGCGGGCGTGCGCGCGGGCGGCCATGGCGTGCAGCACGGCGCGGCCGGCGGGCGTCAGGCCGGGCTCGGCCAGGCCGGCCTCGGAGAGTTCGACGGCCTCGCGGTAGTCGCCGAGGTGGACGGCCTGGTGGGCGAGGGTGCCGAGGATCTTGGCGGCGAACGCGCGGTCGTGGCCGTGGTACGCCATGTCGAGCGCGAGCCGCAGATAGCGCCGGGCGGCGCCGTGCCTGCCGGTGTCGTACAGCAGGTGCGCGGTGTGGTGGGTGACGAGGGAGGCGGCGCGGAACAGGTTGCGGCCGACCGCGCCCGTGTAGCTGCCTTCGAGCATCGGCAGCACGTCGGTACGGAGGTGGGTCATCGCGATCGACCGGGCGGCGCCGCCGCCGTAGCGGTTGTCGAGCATCGCCAGGTGCTCGGTCAGCGCATGGATCTTCGTGATGTCCGGCTGTCCGACACGGTACGAGCCCACGGCGCGCTGCGGCGGCGCGGGCGGCGTGGCGCGGCGCCAGCGGCGGACGGAGTCCCGCAGGTCGGTGGCGGAGACGGGCGGGAGGGCGTAGCGCGGGTCGGCGTCCCAGAGCTGGGCGGCGGTGCGGACGGCGCCGAGGGGCGTCGTCGGACCGCGCAGGCCGAGGTCGTCGGGGGGGAGGCGGCGGCCGATGGGGATCCCCCCGCCCGGGAGGACGTAGCCGGTGGGGGACGGGCCGCCGCGGCCGGTGAGGGCGTAGCCGGCGGGGGAGGGGGCGGCGATGTCGCGGGGGGTGATGTCGCGGCCGAGCCTGCGGGAGAACACGGCGGCGATCAGCTCGGGCGGCACGGAGGAGCCGAAGCTGCCGCGCAGCCAGCGTTTGACGTACGTGTGCGTGCAGCGCAGTTCGAGGCCGCGGCGCCGGCCCAGCTCCCGTACCTGGCCGGCGAGGGAGGTGGGGGTGAGCCCCGACTCCCGCATGAGCGCGGCCAGCCGGACGTTGACCCGCGGCCGCTCGTCTCCGGCGGCACCGGGGCTCGCGCCGGTGCCGGCGCCTATACCGGGCCCCCGGTCGGCCGAAGCCCTGGCCCGGGACGGGGTTCCGGTGGTGGACCGGGAGGTGAGGGCGGGCCGGGTTCCGGTGGTCGTGGTCGGGGGTGCTGAGGCGGGCCGGGTTCCGGGGGTGGCCGGGGGTGTTGGGGTGGGCTGGGGTGCGGTGGCGGTGGCGGTGGCGGTGGCGGTGGCGGTGGCCGGGGGTGCTGCGGTGGGCCGGGGTGCGGTGGTGGGTTCGTGCCGGGTTGCCGCCTCGTGCCCGGATGCGTCCCCGGCCCCCGCCGGAGCGCCGAACCGCCGGAACAGCGCCCGCCCGACCGCGTGCCCGGTCCCCCCGGGACCGGCACCCGCGTGCCCGCCCCCCGCGGCACCGGTCGCCTCCCGCCGGGTTGCCTTGCGGTCCCGTACGCCCCGCTCCCCGCCGGCCGGCACGCCCGGGTTCCGTACCTCCGGCTCCCGGGCCCCGCTCCCCCGTTCGCGTACCCCCGGAACGGCCGACGACCCCGGCCTCCGCTCCGCAGTCCCCCGCACCGCCCCCAGGCGCTCCCGCGCGAAGCGGTTGCGCCAGCGGCACACCGTCGCCGGGGTGATGCCGAAGCGGGCCGCCACTTCGCCGTTCGACTCGCCCGCCGCGCACGCCAGCACGATCCGGCAGTGCAGCCGTCTCGCCGCCGGGGTGGCGCTGTGTGCGACCAGGTGTTCGAGGAAGTGGAGTTCCCGATCCGTCAATGTCAACCGAGTCGTGGGCCTGCCTCGCGTCATGGACGCGCATTATTGCCCGTCCGGAACCGCCCGCAGGGCGCTCTGCCTCGGACGACCCTCGAACGACCTGGAAGATCACCCGATTTAATGCGCGTAGTGACCGTGAACGCTCTGCACACCCCCGGAACTTACGAACGGCACATGCCAGACGGCAGGCTACGGAGCGCAAAGTTCCGGTCTGAGCCGGCAGATCGAGGTAGCGCTTACATGACCACGACGGGACCACCCGCCGACGGCCACACCCCGCAGCCCGCGGACGACGACTCCCCGGGCCCCTCCTCGGGCGATGGGCGAGAGGACAGAGAAGACACCCAAGTCGCCCCAGCGGAGCCGGAACCCGGCCCCGTACCGCCGCCGCCGACGCTGCTGCGCGTCGAGCTGGCCAAGCGCGGCTGGGCGAGATTCTCCACGTTCGAAGTCCACTACACGCACGCCGCGCGCAAGGCCGCCGCCGAGTACGGCGACCCGCGGCTCGCCCGGCTCACCATCTCCAGCACCACCTTCAAGCGGTGGCTCGCCGGGGAGCAGATCCCGCGCGGCAACGCCGGCACCGTCCTGGAGCACATGCTCGGCATCGACGTCGACGCGCTCCTCGGCCCGGCGCCCACCCGCACGTTCACCACGCCCCGCCTGCCCGACGACGCCTCCCTCGCCACCGCCCGCGCGCTCGACGTCACGTGGTCCACGTCCTTCCTCTCGCCCACCGCGCCGGCTCCCGGCGGCGGCGGGGTCTGGCAGCTCGACGGCCACCGCGTCTTCGACGGGACGTCCGTGGCCGTGCAGTTGTACGAGGCCGAGGCCGGCTCCGACAGCGTCGTCATCGGGCCCGACGACCACCCGCACCTGCGGGACTTCATCCGCCCCGCGCGCCGCGCGCTCCTGCTCGCCGCGCTCGGTGCGCGGCGCGGCGAGGGGCTGTTCGTGCTCGACGCCGTGCGCGCCCGGCAGCCCGTCGCCGCCGACCCCGTGGACGTGCTGCCGATCCCGCGCGCGTACCGGCTCGACGACCTGACGTACGCGGTCCTCTGGGCCGTGCTCAACCTCGACGACGGCCTTCTCGCCGACGACGCCGTGCTGGAGGCGGAGCGCAGCGGCCTGGACGACTTCCTGACCCGCGAGCGGTCCGCCGTGGCCCGCTCGGCGATGCCGGAGCTGTCCGACGTCGGCACCGCGTGGCTCGGCTCGTACGTCTGCGATCAGCACATCCTGCGCGAGCTGCGCGCCGACTCCGGTGAGCCGCCGGTGTTCTGGGCGCGCGAGCAGTACGGCGAGGAGGCCGCCGCCTGGCTGTTCTTCCGGCACAAGCACACGTACCTGCGCGCGCTGCGCGACGTGCTCGCGGACGCCGGCCGCCCGTACGGGTACGCCTTCTGCCTGCCGCACAACGCGGTCAAGACCAGCGAGCGCTACGAGCGCACGCTGCTGTTCCTGACGCTGGCGCTGCTCGAGCGGCACGGGCTGACCACGTGGGTGGTCACGGAGCCGGAGTACGCGCAGGTGGACGGGTTCGCGCTGGTGCCGGGCGAGCGGGCGATCATCGCCAACTGGCTCCGCACGGACGGGATCTGGCAGGTCGACACCACCAGCCACTGGGCGCGGCTGCGCGCGTACGCCGACGCCGTACGGCACGCGCAGACGCACAGCGTCACCGACGGCGCCACGCCGGCGGAGCGGCTGCGCCGGCTGGCGGACCACCTGGACCTCGACTGGGCTTGGCTGACCGACCGGTGCGCGGAGCTGGGGCGCTACGGCAGCGCCGGGATGCTCCGGCCGCGCAGCCGGCTGATCGGCCTGGCGGAGCTGGACGACGTGCTGCGCTACGTCGGCGAGCTGGGGGCCGGCGACCCGGCCGCGCGGGAGGCCGCCGACGGCGAAACCGGCGTCTTCGCCGGGGCCGTGACCGGCGGAAACCGAACGCAGTTCCGGCTTGACCGGCACAGCGGCGGGCGAAGATAACGCACACGTTCGAACCCCCGGGAAGCGACCCCCAAACGACCCCGGGGAGCGGTGGCAACGACACCGGTTGCTGAGCAATGTAGATGTGGCTCACGGTGCCGTTGAGGCCACGGTGACCATCCGATGTGTGTGCGCCGCGCGCGCACTGCCCGGCAGACGGCCGGAAGAAACGCCGCACGACGCCGTACGACAGCGCAGCCAGATGCTGTCCTCGTACGGCCCATCCAGCGAGGAAGCCCATGTCCGACCACCCCGCTCCCGCCGGGAACGACGGTCCCCGCCAGGGCCGGTTCCCCTCCCGGCGGCGCCGCGCGGGCCGCGCCCTGCGCGCCCGGCTCTGGCGGGTCACGCTGCTGCCGGTGGCCGCCGCGCTGCTGGTGGGTGGCGCCACGACGTACGGCGCGCTCATAGGCGGGTCGACGAGCGCCGAGACCCGCATGATCATCGGTGCCGGAGTGCTGGCCGTGGTGGGCATCACGGTCCTGGCGATACTCCGCATCGGCGCGCTCGCCGACGCGCTCGACGCCGAGGAAGACGCCCGCACGGAACGCAACCTGGAGCTGACCGCGCTCCTGGAGGCCGCGCAGGGCGAGCTGCTGCGCCTGGTCGACCAGGCGCAGCGCGGCGAACGCCCCGAGCCCGACGCGCTGTCGCTGTCCTCCCCCGCCGGCTACGCCCGTGTTGGCGGGGGTACCCCCACTGCGACCCCCGCCGCCCGCGCCGCGGCCGACGTCACCCCCGAGACGGTGGAGCGCCTGGTGCACGCCACCGTGCACGCCGCGCTCAAGGCCGTCGTGGACGTCTCGTCCCGCGGCCGCATCGAGGTCTTCGTCAACCTCGCCCGCCGGCTGCAGAACCTCGTCATCCGCTCCCTGGACGAACTGGACGGGCTGGAGAAGCAGGTCGAGGACCCGGACCTGCTGCACGGCCTCTTCCAGCTCGACCACCTCGTCACCAGGCTCCGCCGCCAGGTGGAGAGCCTGGCGATCCTCGGCGGCGCCGTGCCGCGCCGCATCAGCCGGCCGATGCCGGTGAACGCCGTGCTGCGCTCGGCGGTCTCCGAGGTCGAGGACTACGGGCGCGTCAAGCTGGTGCCGCCGATGACCGGCGTGCTGGAGGGTGCCGTCGCCCCCGACGTCATCCACCTGATCGCCGAACTCGTCGAGAACGCCGCCGGCTTCTCCCCGCCGGAGACCAAGGTCGAGCTGCGCGTCGAGCCGGCCGCGGCCGGTCTGGTCGTGGAGATCGACGACCGCGGCCTCGGGCTGCAGTCCGACACGCAGGAACGGATGAACACCCTGCTGAGCCGGGCCACGCCGCAGGTCGTGGACGAGCAGATCAAGGACGGCCGCATCGGCCTCCTCGTCGTCGCGCACCTCGCCCGCCGGCACCGGATCCCCGTCCAGCTCCAGCGCAACGTCTACGGCGGCTGCCGCGCCACCGTGCTGCTGCCCAACGCGCTGCTGATGGACCCGGAGGAGAAGGACAAGCGCGCCGCGGCCACCCGCGAGCCGCAGCCCGCCGCGGCCGCCGCACCGCAGCCGCAGCCCGCCGCGATCGCCGCGCCGCAGCCCGCGGCCCTCGCCGACGGCGCCCCCGAGCGCCGCCCGGCCGCCGTCGGGAGCACCGCCCCCGCGTCGCTGCCCGCCGGTTCCGCCAACGGCGTGGCGCGGCAACGGCAGCCGGGCGCCGCCGAGATCAACGGCACGTCCCAGAGCACCGCCGGGTACGAGGCCACGGGCGCGCACCGGATCCCCGGTGTCCCCGAGACCACCGGCACGCACCGGATCACGGGGGGCCAGGAGATCACCGGCAGCCACGACATCCTCGGTGCCTACGACAACACCCCCGCCTACGACGGCACGGAGTACGAGAGCACCACCCCGTACGAGAACACCGCTGCCCACGAGCGCACCCCCGCGCACCCGGCGCCCGCCGCCGGCCACCCCGACGCCACCCCGCACACCACGGACCCCGCGGCCGGCTACACCCCTCGCCACGCCGCCCCGCCCCCCGCGTCGCCGGCCCCGGCTCCCGGGCAGCGCCCCCCGCTGCCCGAGCGCTCCGGCAGCCACCTGGTGCCCGAGCTGCGCCGCGAACCCGGCGTCCCCGGCGCCGCACCCGGCGCCGCTGCGCCGGCGCCCGCCTCCCCCCTGAACACCGGTCTGATGGCCAGCTTCACCGCCGGCTCCCGGGCCGCGGAGGACGGCGGCCAGCGCGCCGCCGACTACGGCGACTACGCCGACGAACCGGCCGGACCCGCCCCCACGCACCAGCACCGATCCACGGAAGGCCCGTCTTCGTGAGCGAAAGCCTCGACTGGCTTCTGGCCAACTTCGTCCAGCAGGTCGCCAGCGCCCGCAGCGCCGTCGTCGCCTCGACCGACGGCGTGCGGATGCACGCGCACGACCTCGACACCGCCGCCGCCGACCGGCTGGCCGCGGTGGCCACCGGGCTCTTCTCGCTCGGTGCCGGCATCGGCACCGACACCGTGAGAGGCGTGCGCCAAGTGCTCGTGGAGCACGAGGACGTCGTGCTGTGCGTGATGGCCGCGGGCCCCGGCGCCGTGCTGGCGGTGCTCGCCGAGCCGGATGCCGACCTGGGCGTGATCGGCTACGAGATGGGCCAGTTGGTCAAGCGCGTCCCGACCCACCTCACCTCGCCCGCACGGACCGCCGCGGCCGCGGCTCCGGGCTCCCTCCGGTGACATGACGTCGTACGACGACGCCCCCTGGGTGGAGGACGGAGCCCCGCGGTTACGCCCGTACGCGGTGACCGGCGGGCGGACCACGCCGACCCGCAGGCTGGCCCTGGAGACGCTGGTCATGGCCGCCAGGACGCTGCCGCGGGTGGCGCTGACGCCGGAGCACGACGAGACGCTGCGGGAGTGCCGTGCCGGTCCGCGCTCGGTGGCGGAGGTGGCCGGCCGGCTCGGGCTGCCGGTGGCGGTGACCAAGATCCTGCTGTGCGACCTCCTCGACACCTGCGCGCTCATCCTGACGGCGCCCGCGGGCCCGCCAGACCCCACCGACCCATACCTACTGGAGAAGGTCCTTGTCGGACTACGCAATCTCTGACGACTCCTTCGTCCCGCTGAAGATCGTGATAGCCGGCGGGTTCGGGGTCGGGAAGACCACGATGGTCGGTGCGGTGAGCGAGATCCCGCCGCTGACGACCGAGGAGACCCTGACCGCCGCGAGCGTCGACCACGACAGCCTGGACGGGGTGCCGGAGAAGGACGCGACCACCGTCGCCATGGACTTTGGCCGCATCACCCTCACCGCGCACCACATGATGCTGCTGCTGTTCGGCACGCCGGGCCAGAAGCGGTTCTGGTTCATGTGGGACCACCTCGCGAGCGGCGCCATCGGCGCCGTCGTCCTGGCCGACACCCGGCGGCTCGCGGACTGCTTCGCGGCCGTCGAGTACTTCGAGCGGCGCGGCCTGCCCTTCGTGGTGGGCGTCAACGAGTTCGACGACGCCTACCACTACACCCCGGAAGAGGTGAAGGCCGCGCTCCATCTGCGCAGCGACACCCCGGTGATGTGCTGCGACGCCCGCGCCACCAGCTCGGCGCGCAGCCTGCTGATCAGGCTGGTCGAGCACGCGCACGCGCGGTCCGTGGCGGCCAGGGCCGGGGTCCCGGCGGAACCGGAGACCGCGACCGGGCCGGTGTCCGCGTCCGAGTCCGCACAGCCCGTGCCCACCTCCCCACCGAGGAGCCCCGCATGACGACCTTCGACTACCACACCGCCCGCCACCTGATGACCGACGGGGAGCAGGACCAGGAGCTGGAGCGGCGCAAGCAGCGGCTGCACGAACTCGGCCTGGGCGACAGCCCCGACCCGGAGTTCGACGCCTTCGCCGCCCGGCTCGCCGAGGGCGCCGCGTCGCTGGCGCAACTGGGCGGGACCCCGTACGCGATGGTCAACCTCATCACCGACCACCAGTACTTCACCGGCCTGTACGCGCCGCCCGCCGACTGGGCCGACCCCAGCCTCGCCGAGCAGCCGGGCAAGCCGGAGGTGAGCCGGGTCATGGACCGCGACCACGGCTACTGCCCGCACGTCGTCGGCCGGCGCACCGCGCTGGTGCTGCCCGACGTGTGCGCGTACCCCCGCTTCGCGGGCAACCCGGTGGTGGACCAGATCGGCATCCGTACCTACATGGGCGCGCCGCTCATCGACCCGGTGACCGACGTGACGCTCGGCACCGTGTGCGTGGTGGACACCGAGCCGCGCCCGTGGGGCCGGCAGGCCCAGGAGGGCCTGGAGTTCATCAAGACCCAGGCCCGTTCGCTGATGGAGATCCTCGAAGAGCGCAGCCGGGGCCGGGCGGCGAGCTGAAGGCCCCCGCGGCGAAGCCGCAGGGGCCTTTCCCGGGGGCCCGCGCCCCCTGTCGCTCCGCTCCTCAGACCGGCTGGACGGAGTTCGGCGCGAGGCGCGTCGACCACGGCTCGTGGTCCGCGCCGAGCGCCACCTCCGCCAGCCGCAGCCGCTGCACGTCGGAGGTGCCCGCCGGCGGTAACACGTGGTACGCGTCGCGCAGATACCGCTCCACGGACATCTCCGGGTAGAGCCCGCAGGCGCCGTGCACCTCCATCGCCGTACGGGCCGAGTCGAGCGCGGACTCGACGTTGACCAGCTTGGCGTTCTGCAGCTCCGCGTCGCACGGCAGCCCGCGGTCCAGCAGATGCGTCGCGTGGTACGCGGCCAGCCTGGCCGTCATCAGCCGCGACTGCATCTCGCCCAGCCGCTGCTTGACGGTGCCCAGTTCGGCCAGCGGCTTGCCGTAGCGGATCTGCCGCGCGGCGAAGGCGGTGGTCTCCGACACGAGCGCCTGGTGGATGCCCAGGGCGACGGCGGTGAGGTTGGGCCTGCCGTACAGGATGCTGGAGGAGTACGCGACCGAGAGCCCGTCGCCCTCCTGCCCCAGCAGGTTCGACACCGGCACCCGGCAGTTGTCGAAGATCACCTCGCCGAAGCTGAAGCCGTGCAGGCCCATGGAGGGCCGGTGCGGGCCCAGCGTGCAGCCGGGGCGGTCGGCCTCCACCAGCAGCGCCGAGAGGCCCTTGGAGCCCGGTCCTGTGCGCACGACGACGCCGTGGAGATCACCGACGTGGCTGTTGCCGACGAACACCTTGCGGCCGTTGACGATGTACTCGTCCCCGACGCGCTCCGCGCTCGCCGACATCCCCAGCACATGGCTGCCCGAGGTCGGTTCCGTGACGGCTATGGTCGGCATGCAGACGCCGGCGGATATCAGCGGCAGCCAGGTCTTCTTCTGGACGGCGCTGCCGAAGTGCACGATCTTGGCGACACCGAGCTGCGACGCCTGCACCATCGCGCCCATGGCGGCGCTCACGCGCGAAAGTTCTTCGATCACGATCGTTTTGGCGAGGTGCCCCAGGTCCATCCCGCCGTACTCGGCCTCGACGGTGACGCCGAGCCAGCCCTGCCTGGCGATGTCGCGGGACAGCTCGAACTGCACGCTCCGCGACTCCTCCATCCCCCCGATACGGGGGCGGACCTCGCGCTCCGCGTAGGCGCGGACCTCCTCCCTGAGACGTATATGACGCTCCGTGAGGAAGTAACCGTCCATCTGAGTCTCGCCTTCTCGCGTGCAGGTGGGGTGAGCAGGTCGGCGTGGGCCTGTGGTGACAGAGGCCGGGTAGGGCCTCCACCCACGGTGAAGATTTATCGCCATCGCCGCAGTACCCACAAACGCTCGCTTCCGGGTCGTTCACCTCCCCGTATGCACGTGGTCGCGCTCCGCACCCGCCTCGTATGGGCGCTACGGTCCCATTTGCTCGACAGCCCGCCGCCCGCGAACGCCCCCGGAACGGCCCCCGGCCGGCCCACAGCGACCGACCGGCCGGGGGGCCGTTCCCAAAGGGGCGGAAAAGGGGCGCGGTTGGAGGTCGGGCGTCAGGTGAAGGAGACGGAGAAGCGGCGGTTGGCCAGGCTCGGGTTCTTCACCCGGACCTCCGCGACCCGCGCCGCGTCCAGGACCGCGGACGCCACCCCGGGGGCCTCGCCGGCGGAGGCGGCGATCTGGCCCATCGGGTCGATGATGGCGCTCTGCCCGCACGAGACGGGTCCCGTCTGGCCGCAGCCGAGGACGTAGACGGTGTTCTCGATCGCCCGGGCCCGCAGCAGCGTGGTCCAGTGGTCCTCCTTGACGGGACCGGTGACCCAGGCGGCGGGGACGACGATGGCCTCGGCGCCGGCGTCGACCAGGAACCGGGCCATCTCGGGGAAGCGGAGGTCGTAGCAGGTCATGACGCCGACGGTGAGGCCGTCGAGGGTGAAGGTCAGCGCCTTGGCGGGCTGCGGCTGGATGCGGTCCGACTCCCGGTAGCCGAAGGCGTCGTAGAGGTGCACCTTGCGGTAGACGCCGAACTGCTCGCCGCCGCGGTCCACGGCCAGGACGGTGTTGCTGGGCTTGCCGGCGCCGGTCGCGGCCTCCGTCATGCCGGCGACGATCGCGACGCCGTGCTCCTTGGCCAGCGCGCCGATCGCGGTGGCGAACGGGCCGTCGATCGCCTCCGCCTGACTCGCCGTCTCGGCCTGCGGGTCGGGGTTGGCGTACATCGAGTTCTCGGGGAGGACGACGAGGTCCGAGCCGCGCGCGGCGGCGGTGGCGACGAGTCCTGCGGCGGCGTCGAGGTTGGCGGCCTTGTCGGTGGTGGCGGCGAACTGGGCGACGGTGGCGAGCATGAGGTGGTGCCTTTCGTGTGGTGGAGCGGGACGGTCCGGCGGCGTGCGGTCAGGTACGCCCGGCCAGTGCGTCGGTCTCGGCGACCGCGGCGCCGAAGCCGGCCAGCAGCGCGCCGTGCTGCATGGTCAGCACGAGCCGGTCGGCGCCGTGCGCGAGCGCGAACGCCTTCTCCGCCGCCGACCAGGCCGGCAGCACCCACGGCTTGCCGGCCGCCCGGGCGGCGTCCGCGATGGCCGCGAGGTCCGCGAAGTCCGCCTCGCTCCTGGTGTACGCGCCGCGCGCGCGGCGCATCGACAGGTCGCTGGGGCCGACGAACACCCCGTCGACCACCGGCAGGTCGAGGATCTTCCCGATCTCCTCGATGGCCCCGGCGTCCTCGATCATCGGGTAGACCTGTGTCTCGCGGTCCTGCCGGGCGATCCAGTCGTCGTCGAACCCGCCGTAGCCCGCGGTCCTGCCGCCCGCGAAGCTGCGGTCCCCCAGCGGCGGGAACTTGCCGTACGAGCAGACCTCGGCGGCGTGCGCCGCGCTCTCCACGTGCGGCACGACGACGGCGGTGGCGCCGAAGTCCAGCGCCTGCTGGATCGGGCCCCGTTCGGGGCCGAGCACCTTGGCGAGCACGTCGAGGTCGAGCCGGCGCAGGAACGGGATGAACCGCTCCAGGTCGGCGAGGTCGAAGGCGCCGTGCTCGATGTCGAGCACCACGGCGCCGTACCCGGTGGCCGCCACGATCTCGGCGGTGGCGAAACTCGGGTCGGACAGCCAGGCGGCGTATTCGCGCCGGCGGTCGGTCGTGCGCGGGGGCATGAGCCTCCTTCGATTAGGTATACACTGCGTATACACATGGAACAGAGAGGGCGGGGAGCGTGTCAGTCGACGAGGACGGCCGTGCGGTGACGGCGCGGGCACGGGCGTACGAGTGGGTCAAGGAGGCGATCCTGCTGGGGCGGTACCCCGAGGGTTCGTTCCTGGAGGAGAAGGTCCTTTCCGTGGCCGCGGGGGTGTCGCGGACGCCGGTGCGCGAGGCGCTGCACCGGCTGGCCGCCGAGGGGTTCCTCGACCTGCTGCCGCGGCGCGGCGCGCAGGTCAGGCGCGTCACCGTGGCCGAGATGATCGAGACGTACGAGATGCGCCAGGTGCTGGAGATCCACGGCTTTCGCACCCTGTGCGACAAGCGTCTCGAAATCCCCGCCCGGCAGGCCGAACTGCTGGCGCAGATGGGGGACGCGGAGCTGCTGGCGCGCTGCCGCGCCGGCGACCGCGAGGCGATCGCCGAGCACGGCAAGCTCGACTTCCAGTTCCACTTCGGCTTCGTCCGGGCCACGGGCAACACGGTGCTGACCGACCTGTTCCGCAGCCTTCAGCCGCGGCACCAGCGCATCGGGGTCTCGGCGATAACCATCCGCCCCGAGCGGCTGCCGCTCATCATGCGCGAGCACCACGCGCTGCTGGACTCCCTCGGCGGGTACGAGTTCGAGGCCGCGGCCCGGACGATCCGCACCCACCTGAACCCCGACCAGACGGTGGTCGCCCACCTCGACTGACCGGCGGCGGCAGCGCACGGCGGTCACGCCGCCGCCATCTCGCGCCACAGCCGGCGCCGCTTCGCCTGCGCCACCGGGTCCGGCACGGGCGCGGCGGCGACGAGCCGCTTGGTGTACTCCGTACGCGGGTTGGCCAGCACCTCGCGCGCCGGGCCGTGCTCCACGAGCCGGCCGTTCTGCAGCACCGCGACCTCGTGCGCGAGGAGTTCGACCACGCCGAGGTCGTGGCTGATGAACAGGCAGGCGAAGCCCAGCCGGTCCTGGAGCTCGCGGAACAGCCGCAGCACGGTGGCCTGGACGGAGACGTCCAGCGCCGACGTCGGCTCGTCGGCGATCAGCAGCTCCGGCTCCAGCGCCAGCGCGCGGGCGATGCCGACGCGCTGGCGCTGGCCGCCGGACAGCTCGTGCGGGAACCGGCTCGCCCAGTGCGCGGGCAGCTCGACCTGCTCCAGCAGCTCGGCCACCCGGGAGTGCGCGGCGGCGCGGTCGGCGCGGCGGTTGACCAGCAGCGGCGCGGCGATCGAGTCGCCGATCGACCAGCGCGGGTTGAGCGAGGCGCCGGGGTCCTGGAAGACCATCGAGTACGTCGGCCGGAAGGCCCGCAGCCGGCGGCCCGACAGGCCGGTGACGTCGGTGCCGCAGACCTCGACGGACCCGCCGGTGGCGCGGGACAGCCCGACGACGGCCCGGCCGATGGTGGACTTCCCGGACCCCGACTCACCGACCAGGCCCAGGACTTCGCCCTTGCCGATGGTCAGGCTCACGCCGTGTACGGCCTTGAACCCCTTGCGGCCCAGCCGCCCTGGGTACTCGACCTCCAGGTCCCGTATCCGCAGCGTCGTGTCCTCCCCCGCCTGCCATCCCCCCGTGGGCGGGGTTACCCCCGCCGCCGCCTCCGGCCCGGTCGCCGCGGCGGCCCCGGCCTCGCCCGGGAGCGGGGGCGCCCCCGCCAATGGGGGCGTAGCCGGTGGGGGAGAGGGCGCAGCCGGCGGGGGAGGCGGCTTGGGCACGGCGGCCAGCAGCCGGCGGGTGTACTCGTGCGCGGGGGCGCCGAACAGCCGTTCCACGGGCGCCTCTTCGACGACCTCGCCCTCCTTCATCACCACCACGCGGTCGGCGATGTCGGCGACCACGCCCATGTCGTGGGTGATGATGAGCACCGCGGAGCCGAGGTCCCGGCGCAGGCCGCGCAGCAGCTCCAGGATCTCGGCCTGCACGGTGACGTCGAGCGCGGTGGTCGGCTCGTCGGCGATGATGACCTCCGGGGAGCCGGAGATCGCCATGGCGATCATCGCGCGCTGCCGCTGGCCGCCGGAGAGCTGGTGCGGATAGCTGTCGACGCGGCGCTCGGGCTCCGGGATGCCGACCTTCGTCAGCAGCTCGATCGCGCGGGCGCGGGCACCGGCCGCGGACACCTTCTCGTGGCAGCGGATGGCCTCGGCGATCTGCTTGCCGATGGTGTAGACGGGGTTGAGCGCCGTCATCGGCTCCTGGAAGATCATCGCGATCCGCTTGCCGCGGATGCCGCGCAGCGCCTCGTGGCCGAGGCCGAGCAGCTCGGTGTCATGGAAGCGGATGCTGCCGCGGTGCCGGGCGCTGCCGGCGACCAGGCCCAGCACGGACATCGAGCTGACCGACTTGCCCGAGCCCGACTCGCCGACCAGCGCGACGACTTCGCCGCGGCCGACGGTGAAGCTGACGTCCCGTACGGCGGGTGTCCACTCGCCGGCGACGCGGAAGTCCACCGACAGCCGCTCGACGCTCAGCACCGGCTCGGGCGCCGTCGCCTCCTTCTCCAGGCCGGCGCCGGTCACTTCGGCTCCGCCGCGGTGCCGGCGGCCGCCGCCGTACGGGTGTTGCGGTCGTACTCCGCCAGATACGCGGCGCAGAACCCGAGCACCCGCTCGATCCAGACCTCGCCCGTCTCGGCGCTGCCCAGGCTCACGTCGCCGGTGCAGCCGGTGGCGCTGATCTCGGAGAAGTCCCAGAGGACCGTGCCGGGTACGGGCTGGCCGGGGATGGCGGCCTCGGTGTAGCTGGTCGGGGTCCAGCCGGCCGGGGAGGAGAGCCCGCCCGGCTCGGCCAGCTCGCTCTGCACCTGCTCAGGGAACATCGCCAGCATCGCCGAGTGCTCCGGCTCGGCGCCGTGCCCGTAGGCGGTGGCCGGGTCGTCGTACACGTCGCGCATCAGGGCGTAGCCGAGCTGCCAGGGGTAGAGGTGGCCGACGAGGATGCCGAAGTCGCGCCGGGCGTCGATGGCGGCGCCGGTCACCGGGCCGACGTTGCCGCCGTTGTTGTCGACGATGACGATGCGCCGGAAGCCGGAGGCTACCAGGGCTTCCAGGATCTCGTACGTGACGTTGCGCAGCGTCTCCTGGCTGAGGGAGAGGTTCCCGGCGAAGCCGCGGAAGACGCCGGAGTGGCCGTAGTTGAGGGCGGGCGCGACCCAGTGGCCGTGCTCGCGGGCCAGCTTGTCGGCGACCCACTCGGCGACGATGGAGTCCTCGTGGACCGGCAGGTGCGGCCCGTGCTGCTCGATGGCACCGATGGGCAGCAGGACGACCGGGTCCTGCTCCGCCAGATGCTTGACCTGCGTCCAGGACAGTTCGCCGAGACGGTGGGTGTCGGGCAGGGAGACGGCCATGGGGCTGGTTCCTTTCGCTGCTGTGCTGGGGTGCTGCCGCGGTGCGGTGTGCGTACGGGAGTTCACGAGTCGGTGCCGCTGCGGCGGGGGTCGAGGAGGTCGCGCAGGCCGTCGCCGAAGACGTTCAGGGCCAGCACGATGAGGATGATCAGCACCGACGGGTAGATCAGCAGCGTGGGCTGGACCTCCAGGAAGTCGCGGCCCGCGCCGACCATCGTGCCGAGCGACGGCAGTGGCGGCTGGGCCCCGAGGCCGAGGAAGCTCAGCCCCGCCTCCATCTGGATGGCGAAGCTCACCGACAGGCTGAGCTGCACGATCACCGGTGCGGCGACGTTCGGCAGGATCGTGCGCAGCAGGATGGTGCTGCGCCCGGTGCCCATGATCTCGGCGGCCTCGACGTACTCCACGCTGCGGATCGCGAGCACCTGGCTGTAGACGATCCTGGTGAACCGCGGGATGTACAGCACGCCGATGACCATGACGACGTTGACCAGTTCGGGCCCCATCGCGGCGACCACGGCGATGGCCAGGACGATGGGCGGGAAGCTGAGCAGGATGTCGATGCCGCGCATGATGACGCTGGACGCCCAGCGGCCGCCGTAGCCCGCGACCAGGCCGAGCGTGGTGCCGATGGCGCCGGCGATGAGGACCGCGGAGAGCGCGACGGCCAGCGACGTACGCAGCCCGATGAGCAGCCGGGAGAGCACGTCGCGCCCGTAGTCGTCGATGCCGAGCACGCCGCCCTGGGTGAGCGGGGTGCCGGCGATGTCGCGGTAGTCGTGCGGCGCGATCAGCGGGGCGAGCAGCGCGGCGGCGCAGACCAGCAGCAGGAAGCCGCCGGCGATCGACGTCCGCCGGTTGGCGGCGAGGCTGCGCAGCAGGTGCCGGCCGCCGCGGCGGGGCGGGGTGGCGGCGGTGGGTGGTGGCGCGGCGGTGGTGAGTTCGACGGTCGGCATGTCAGGCTTCCTCCGCCCGCGGGTCGAGGGCTCGTACGACCAGGTCGCCGACGAGGTTGACGAGGATGACGACGGCCGCGACGGCGAGCACGACGGCCTGGATGACGGGGTAGTCGCGCTGCCCGACCGCGCTCATCAGCAGCGAACTCACCCCGGGCCAGCCGAAGATCGTCTCCACCAGCACGGTGCTGCCGATCAGCGTGGTCAGCTCCACCGTCGTCGCGGACGCCACCGGCAGCAGCGCGGTGCGCAGCGCGTGGTCCTTGATGACCCGCTGTTCGGCCAGGCCCTTGGAGCGGGCGGTGCGTACGTAGTCCGCGGAGAGCGTCTCCAGCATCGCCGCGCGCGTCATCCGCGTGATGACCGCGCACGAGGCGGCGGTGAGCGTCACCACCGGGAGGATCAGGATCTGCAGATGGGCCACCGGATCCTGCCACGGCGTGGTGAAGCGCTGCGGCGGCAGGATCGGCACGAGGAACGCGAAGACCATCAGCAGCAGCGTGCCGACGACGAACACCGGCAGCGAGATGCCGAAGATCGAGCCGGCTACCAGCGCGTGGTCGGCGGGCTTGTCCGCGCGGGTGGCCGCGACCCGGCCGAGCAGTACGCCGAGCGTGACCGCGATGATCAGCGAGACGAGCACCAGCTCCAGCGAGTTGCCCAGCCGGTTCGGCAGGTCCTGCATCACGGGGCGGCTGCTCATCAGCGAGGTGCCGAGGTCGCCCTGGAAGAGCCGGCCCCAGAAGCCGAAGTACTGGCTGACGAAGGAGTCGTTGAGGTGCATCGCGTCGCGGGTCTGCGCCACCTGCTCGTCGGTGGCGCCCTCGCCGAGCGCGGCGCGCGCCGGGTCGCCGGGGATGAGGCGGACGAGGAGGAACACGATGCTGCCGACGGCGAAGAGCTGCAGCGCCGCCTGCGCGAATCTGGTGAGGAGGAACCGTCTCATTTCTTGTCCATCCATATGCGGCGCAGCGTCACTCCGGTCCACGAGCCCTTGGGCGGGTGCCGGTAGCCCTTGACGTAGTCGTAGTGCGCCTCGCCCTGCTGGCGGCGTACGGTCCAGGTCATCGGCACCAGCTCCAGGGCCCGCTTTTCGACGTCCCGGTAGATCTCGTCGCGCAGCGCGCGGTCGCGGGTGCGGCGCCCCTCGGCGAGAAGCTGGTCGAGGCGCTCGTCCTTGAAGTCGGTGTTCTTGGTGAACGTGCCGGTGCTGCCGAGGAAGTCGGCAATGGAGGCGGGGTCGCCGAACTTCGGCGCGGTGCCCCAGGAGTGCACCGGGTACGACTTCGCCTCGACGCTGGCCCGGAAGGTCAGCCACTCCTGCTGGGTCAGCCGCACGTCCACCCCGGCCTCCCGGATGCCGGGCAGCATGGCCTGGGCGGGGCGGGCGATGACCGAGTACGTGCTGGTGGTGACGACCGGCAGCGTCAGCTTCTCCTGGCCGGCCTTCTTGAGGAGGAAGCGGGCCTGCTCGGGGTCGTAGGCCATGGTGTCGTCGAGGGAGGCGGAGTAGCGGGCGAAGGCCGGCGGCATCAGGGCGCCGTCGATGGGCTGGCCGTGGCCGAGGAGCGCGGTCTCCAGTACGGAGTCCCGGTTGATCGCCATCGCGACGGCCCTGCGGACGCGGACGTCGTCGAACGGCGGCTTGCTGGTGACGAAGCCGACGAAGCCGAAGCCGAAGCTGCGGTCCGAGGCGAGGCGCAGCCGGGGGTTCTCGCTGATGACGTCGACGTGGGTGGCGGGGACGTAGTCGATCATGTCGACGGTGGCGGTGCGCAGGGCCGTGACGCGGGCGTAGTCGTCGCTCATCGGCTGGAAGACCATCGCGTTGAGGTACGGCAGTTCGGGCTCGAAGTACTCGTCGAACCGCTCGTACGTCGTGCTCACCCCGGGGATGCGCTCCACGAACCGGAACGGTCCCGTGCCCATGACCTGCGTCTTGGGGTCGACGCCCGACTCGATCCAGCGCTGGGAGACGATGTTCGCGGTGGGGTTGGCGAGGACGAACGGGATCGTGGAGTCCGCCTGCTTGAGGCGGAAGACGACCGTGGTCGCGTCCTTGGCCTCGACCTCCTCGACCAGGTCGAGGAGCGGGCCCGTGGTCGCCGCGGTCTTCTCGTCCATCATGCGGCGGAACGAGAAGGCGACGTCCTTCGTGGTCAGCCGCGAGCCGTCGTGGAAGCGGACCCCGGGGCGCAGCTTGACCTCGTACGTGGTGTCGTCGGCCCAGCCGAACTCGGCGGCCAGGTCGCCGATGATCTCGCCGTCGCCGTCGTACTGCAGCAGCGCGTTGTACGTGAGCTGCCGCAGCAGGTCCGACGCGGCGCCCGTGGTGACGTGCGGATCGAGGTTGGCCGGGTCCGTGGAGAGCCCGAAGTGCAGCACCCCGCCGCGGCTCGGGCCGCCGGGCCGGGGCGTGACCTCCTCCATGGACGACGGCAGGTTGACCGGGCTGCCGCATGCGGCCAGCGCCGCGGTGCCGAGCGCGCCGCCGCCGGCGGCGAGGAGGTGCCGCCTGCTGATTGGTGCCATTGATTATCTCCACACATCGGGGCCAGGGGACGAGCCGTACCGGCGGTGGATCCACCGTGCATGTGGCAGGTATACACGGGGTCCACATAAGGGTCAACGGGTGTGCAGACCTTGATTCCGGATGAGAAGCGGTGGTCAGGGAGGTGCGGCGCAGCGGTGGCCGAGGTGGGCGGGCGCCCCTGCGGGAGCCCGTACGTGCCGTCAGCCCGGCAACTGGGCCCGGGCCTCGGCGAACAGCTCCGGATACGCGCTGCCCCAGGTGGCGGCGGCATGCGAGAGCGCGTCCAGGGCGGCCCGCACTGGGTCGGGCTCCGCGGCGCCGAAGAGCGCCGGCAGCGCCATGGCCTGCCGCAGGACGTTGTCGCAGGCGCCGTCCGTGGAGTCCACGAGGGTCTGGGGGACCCCGGGGTCGGCGAAGAGCCACTCGAAGGCGCGGCTGATGTCGTCGAGCGGCGCGGGCAGGGGCTCGCCCCGGTCCAGGGCGCCCAGGCCGGCGGCTATCCAGCCGACGCGGTCGAGCCCGGCCGCGGTCAGGGCCCGGCGCGCGGCCCAGCGGGCGAGGTCCCGCTGCGCCCGCGGCCCCGCGGCGTCGACCTCGTCGATCAGGTCGCGGTCCAGCCTGACCAGCATCCTCACGTTGCCCCCGGCGGCGAGCACCCGCGCGCTCGGGATCCGTCCGCCCCACCGCGCACGCTCCGCGCGCTCGTGGGCCTCCGCGCGCTCGCGCTCCTTCGCCTCCCGGTCGCGGCGCGCGGCTTCCGCCAGCTCCCCGGGCGTGGGCGGCTGGGGCAGGCCGCGGGCGTGCTTGTGCCAGTACGCGGCGCAGCGGGAGGTCTCGCGGACCACCAGGTCCGGGGCCGGCGGGGCCGGCCAGAACTGCAGCAGGTAGTGGTCCGCGGGCGGCCCGCCGCGGAGCACGGCCGACTCCGCCGCCGGATGGACGTCCATTCCCCGCGCGCAGTACCGCACCCGGTGGTCGGTCTCCGCCAGCTCCGCGGCGCACAGCTCCCCGTCACCCCACGGCAGCACCGCCGTCCTCGGCGAGGCGGGCCGGAAGGAGACCTCGACGACGTCCTCCCACATCTCCGCCAGGGGCGGTGCCCCGTCGTGCACCTCGACGGTCAGCCCGACCCGGCCGGTGTGCAGCCCGGTGGTGAGGAACAGGTACCCCGGCACGGAGGCACCGCACAGCCCGTTGCGCTGGCCGGCGCGCGCGTCCCAGGGCTGTTCCCCGAACTCCTCCGGCCGGCTCTCCACGTAGAACTGCATGTAACTGACAGGCAGTTCGCCGCTGTACACCGTCTCCATGGCGTCGAGTCTGCCCGCCGCCACTGACAACGGGACGGCGCGAACGCGCGCCGGGACCCCTGCGGGGCGGGCGTGCGTACGTTCAGTGGTGCGGACACGCCCCTGCCGTGCGGCGGGAGGGGGCGCGGTGGGCGGTCTGCGCCGGGCTCCTGGTCATGCCGGTGCCGGGTCATACCCGTGCCGGGGCATGCCGGTGCCGGGCTCCGCGGCGGGGTCCGCGCGCGACCCGGCGTGCCCGGGGCGGGTTCGGCGGGTCTAGGGGACCAGTTTCAGGTCGACCCAGGGGATCGTCTCGCCCGGCAGCACGTAGCGCTCGGTCTCGACGAAGCCGTGTTTGTGCGCGAACCGCAGCCCGGCGTCGTTCGACGACAGGACCACGGTCGCGATCTGCTCCGCGCCCAGCTCCCACGCCTTGAAGAGCCCGCGCGCGTACAGCTCCTCGCCGATGCCCCGGCCGCGGTGGGCCGCCAGGACGCGGGCGATGACGGTGGCGGTGCGGGTGTCGTCCTCGGGCGGGCGCACGGTGCTGCAGCCGACGAGCACGTCGTCGGCGTAGGCCAGCTCCAGGTGGTGCCGCCACGCCCGGTCCCGTACGTCGTCCAGGGAGAGGTGATGCGTCGGGATCGTCGCGTTGTGGACGCGGCGCCAGTCCCGGAGCGCCTCGTCGTCGGCCGGCGGCGTGAAGCGGAGATCGGACACCCGGGCAGCCAACATCGCGGACGGCCCGCGCGTCAAACCGCGGTCCCGCGCAGTTGGTCAGTGCCCGCCGGCGGGCTCGGTGCAGCCGCCTTCCATGTAGACACCGTGTACGTCGATCCCGGTGGCCGGGTCGGTGGTGCCGCTGATGCACGGACCGGCCCCGGCCACGAGCACGTCCCACCAGACGAGGCCCCCGTCGTTCGCCCGCGCGGAGACGGTGTCCCCGGTATAGCCGAGGTCCTCGAAGATGCGCCGGGTCAGGTCCTCGTCCCCGAGGTCGGCGGGGGCGGCGTCCTTGAGCGCGGCGGCGATGCGTGCGGCGTGGCCCTCGCCCCGGCACAGCTCGCCGGGGGTGACGTCGGTGGTCTGCTTGTAGGCGTTGTTCTCCCCGTACTTGGGGTTCTCGGGCACGGGGCCCTCGCCCCCGTCGCCCGCCTCTGCGCTGGGCTCCGGCCGCACGTCGCGGCACTCCCGCGCGATGCCGGGCCACGCCCGGTCGTGGTCCTTCCGCGTCGCCTCGGCGTACTCCTCGGCGGTGGAAGGGGAGCCGCCGCTCGACGGCGTATCCGGACCCCCCGCGCCGCTCTCCTCGCCGCACCCCGCCGCTACCACCGCGCCCAGCACGACCGCTGCCACGGCGACCGCACCTCTGCGCATCCCGGCACTCCTCGTCACCGCGCTCGCCCCCCTGGCGTCAGCCCCGGACGATTCTCGCCTACCGCCGCAAGTCGCGCTGTAGCGGGCGTCACGCCCCGGGGGCGGGCGGCAGGATCGTGGCCGCGGCGGCGGGGAGAGCGACGCGGACGGTGCGGGCCGGGTCCTTGTCCGATTGCGCGGGTACGTGGACGGCCGTCTCGACGGCGGCGTCGGTGAGGTTGAAGACGGCGAGGTGGCCGTCGGCCAGCGCGGCCGCCACGCCGGGTACGTCGGCGGTCGGCGCGGGGGCCGCCGCCAGGGCGCGGGTGCGGCCCGCGCGCTGCGCCGGGTAGCCCTCGGCGACGAGCGGGGCGGCCGGGCCCGCGGAGAGCGTGACCGAGCCGGCCGTCACGCGGATCGGGCTGCTCCCGCCGCGTACGACGAAACCGGCCCGGTCGTCGACGTTCACCCAGTTCCCCGCGAAGCCGTGCGCCGCCGGCACCGCCGCCACGTCGCGCCAGCCCGTGCCGTCCGCGGACACCTGCACCCGGTACTCGGCGCCGTACGCCGCCTCCCACCCCAGCAGCACCCGGTCCACCCGCTGCTCCGCGCCCAGGTCCACCGCCAGCCAACTGTCCGCCCGCGGCCGCTCCGCGCGGGCCACCGCCCAGCGGGTGGCCGGATCGCCGTCCGTGGCGTGCCGCGGCGGGTACGCGGTGTCGGCGGACGAGGCGGTGGCGGTACGGCCGCGGGCCAGGTCGGTGCCCTCGCCTGGGCCGGAGCCGGGGGCGTAGACCTCGGCGCGCCAGAGGGAGTAGCCGTACTGCGTCGCGGGCCGGCCGCCGACGATCCGTACGTGCCGCGCCGTGACCGCGGGGAAGCGCACCTCGTCCACCCCGCCGTCGCCGCCGTCGGGCGCCAGGGTGACGACGCCGCCGGGGCCGTGGAACGTACGGTCGCCGTCGAGGCCCCGTACGCCCGGCATGGCCAGCGCGTGCAGCCGCAGCCGCCCCTCGTCGGGGGCGAGGCCGGTCGTGGCGTAGACGACCGCGCCGGTGGGCAGCGTCGCGTAGCCGGCGGTGCCCTGCGCGAAGCGCAGCACCGTGGCCGAGCCGTCGAAGCCGTCGGCGGCCCGCGTGTAGCGGGCGACGCGGCGGCCGGTGACCGCGAGCGCGGTGCCCGGCAGGAACGCGGGCGCGGCGCCCGTGACGTCGAAGAGCCAGTCGTCGTGCTCGGGCAGGAACGCGAACTTCACGTGCCCCGCCTTGCTCACCGCCATCGCCAGCGCCCGTGCCGACTGGTGGGCGACCAGCCCGACTTCGGCGCCGTAGTCCGTCGCTCCGGCCACGTTCGCCCAGTAGCGGGCCTCGCTCACCGGCCGGACGTCGCCGTGCAGCCGGTCGCGCCAGACGTGCAGCAGGTAGGCGATCGCCACCTCCGCGCGCGCCTCCGGCTCGTACTTCGGCTCGCCGCTGAACTTCGTCAGCCGGTTCTCCGGCGGGTACGCGAGATACGGCTCCAGATGCGCGGCGAGCATCCGCTCCGCGCGGGCGGTGTACGGGTCGGCCTGGCCCATCCGGCGCCAGGTCAGGGGGAGTACGTCGCGGCCGTACAGGTGGTAGCGGTCGGCCACCATGGGGTGCGAGGAGAGCCCGGCGGCGGTGCCGAGGTGGGTCATCGTGCGCCAGAGCCCGGCCGCGTTGGGCTGCTTGGCGAGCACCTCGGGCAACGGGGCGCCGGCGATGAGGAAGTGGAGCGCGTTGCGCCCGGGGTACGCGCCGGTGGACTGCTGGTACATGGGCGCGTAGGTGCCGTGGTTCTCCACGACGTGGCCCTCGTACATGTTCTGCGCGGTGTTCCATTCGGACACCGGACGGCCGTCGATGAGCGTCGCGTTCCCGCGGTCCGCGGAGGGCAGCCCCGTCATGTTCGACAGCCAGCGGGTCAGCCACTCCCGCCAGGCGGCGGCGTCCGGGTGGTCCGGGTGGTACGCGAGGCCCGTGGCCAGCGGCATCGACTTCGCGCCCATCTCCTCGATCTTCGAGTCGCCGCGGTGCCCGCCGGTGAGCCCGTTGGACGACCAGCCGCCGCTGCGCGGGTCCTCGCCGGCGCCGAGGCCCGCGACGTACTGCGCGCCGCGGACGGCGATGGCGTCGACGTGCCCGCGGGTGGCGGCGTCGAGTTCGTCCCAGAGCAGCCGGGCGGCGGCGACGAAGTACGACTCGAACGTCCCGTCCCAGAACACCCGCCCGCCCCACTCGTAACCGCCGCCGCCCCAGGTCGCCCCGGTGGCCCAGAAGTTGGTGGCGGCGAAGTGCCGGATGGTCCGTACGGTGTGGTCGGCGAGGGTCTCGCGGCCGACGCCGGCGAGGTCCGCGTCGTACGTGCCGTGGGTGAGCAGCACGGCGTTGCCCAGGACGCTGGCGAAGCCGAAGTCGGCGAGCGGGTAGCGGCCGGCGGCGGCGTCCCACTGCGTCTCGACCCAGCGGGTGTGGCGCAGCAGGAGCCGGTGGTAGAGCAGCGCTTCAGCCCCGGGCCCGGAGGCGGCGCCGGCCCCCGGCGCGGCGAGGGCGAGTCCGGCGGCGGTGGCCCCGCTCGCGAGCAGAAACCGCCTGCGGGGAAAGGGAGTCGGGGTCGCCATTGCGGGATGCCTCCCGTCGCCACGGTCCGGGCCCCGACTGTAACCCCTGTGACCGCGGGGGAGTAGATCGCGGCGGGGCGGCCCCCGCCGTGAGGCGAGGGCCGGTTACTCGGAGGTCAGGCGCGGCGCTTGGCGAACTCCACGAGACCGGCGAAACCCTCGCGGGTCTGGGTCAGGTGCGGGCCGTGCGGGTCCTGAGCCTCTCGGTGCAGCTCGGAGCTATGGGGCTGGGATCATCTCTACGGCGACGCCGGGTAGTTCATCGAACTTCGCTTTGGCGTCGGTGGTCATCACCGTCCGGTTCGTGGCAATCGCCGTCGACGCGATGCTCAAGTCGTGCGCACCGCGCGGCTTGCCTAGCTTCCGGGTGTAGGCCAGCAACCGGGCATGCACACGCGCCACATCCAGCGTGTAGTCATCCACCGGGACTATGGCGAGCACCGCGTCGACGAATTCCTGACGATGGCGTGTGGTCAACTCGTCCGCCGCGAGTTCCACGCCCTGCAGCAGTTCAGCCGCCGTGACGGCGGCGATGGTGATGTCGTCATCCCGGGCGCGCAACAGCTTGGCCAGCTCAAGCCGGCCCCGATCGACCGCAGCAAGGACACCGGTGTCGAGGATTACCCTTCCCACGGGTCCTCCAGAGTCAGCAGCTCACGGGTCTCCAGCACATCGGACGCGAAGTCCTCGTCGAGAGTCGCGGTGTGTGCTTCCAGCACGTCGGCAAGCGCAGCGCCGTTCCCGCTGGGTGCCGGCCCGAGGACCGCCAGACGTCTGCCGTTGCGGGTGATCACGATGGTTTCCCCATGCTCCGCCTGGTCCAGCACCGAAGCGAAGCTCCGGGAAGCCTCGCTTGCGCTCATCATCCTCAAGGATTCAGAACATCAGAAACATGCTGGTGGTGAGAGGCTGGGGCGGCGAGCTCCTGGTGCACGTCACCGTCGCCGGCGGCGATCACCAGGCCGCCAAGGGCCGCCAGGCCGCGAAGGGTCATCCGACGGACGACGGAGTGACGGGCCGACCAGGGGTGCCGCACGTGTGCCGGCTGCCGTCATCGCGCGCGGAGCCGGGCGGCGGCGGATGCCGCGAGGTCCTCCGCCATCCCGCAGAGATCTTCGGTGGGACGCTCGCCGTGGACGTCGAGGCGCACCATCTCGGCGGCGGTCACGGCATCCTGGCCCTTGTACCTGTGGTGCTCGACAAGCGCGCTACAGGTGTCGCCTTCGTCGTTCGGTTTGACGACCGTGCGATATCCACTGAGTGTGAGGACCGTGCCGTCCTGAGCGGAGCTGGGCTGGTCCCGGAAGAAGCTCACCCCTGCGTCGAGCTCGTCGATGGTGCTGGACCACTCGCAGCCCCAGTTCGCGATCGCGGCGTCCGGCACGTCGGCCCTGAGGCCGGGAACGGCGGACAGCGCGGTGGCGTCGAGGAGTTCGCAGGCATTCCCCCAGACCAGCGACGTTTGCGGGTAGGCCGATGTACGGCGGGGAATCGGACCGGCGTCGAGGACCTCGGCCGCGCCCACAGCGGCTCTTTCGGCGACCGTACACAGGGTGGCGTTGCCGCCGTTCACTGAGCCTTCGCCCATGTTGACGCGGACCTGGACCACCGTTTCCCCGGTGCTGCCGCCGGTGGTCAGCAGCCGGCTGCACTCGTCGCTCTCCGGCTCGTCTTCGACGATGTCGATCCTCCCGATCGTGCGGAAGGGTTCGGCCCCCTGGGGCGGCGAGCTCTGAAGGAGGCGGATCTTTACGTCGATCCGGGTCTCGTCGTCGACGTCTACCAGCATGTCGCAGCGGTCGAAGTTCCCGTAGTCCACATCCTTGCGGACGTCCTCGCCGGCGAACTGGTCGAGAACGGAGGTGTCGGCGAGGGCACACACGTCCGCCGTGTGCGGCCTGCCGATCAGGGCCTGCGCCCCCAGTCGTCCGCTCTGGCCGTCCTCGGACGCGGGCTTTCCGTCCTCGCCGTCGCCGCCGAGGATGACGACGAGTGCCAGAGCCATCACAGCAGCACCGACACCGAGCGCGGCTGCGAGCAGCGGCCGGCGCCGGCGCTTTGTGAGCGTAACGGAGGCGGCAGCGTTCCCGAGTGCTGTGGCCGTGTCCTTCGAGGCTCCGGGGCCGGGCGCGGCGACCTCCTCCAGCAGTCGCTTGGCCTCCGTGGCATCGGGGCGCTGCCGGGGGTTGCGCCGGAGCATGGCGGCCAGCGCGGGGTACAGCGGCCCCACGGCGTCGGCGTCCAACTCGACGAAGCCCTGCTCGGCCTGTAAGTGCCGCAGGCTCCGGGTGTTCTCCCAGGATTCCGCGTCCTCCTGGTGGCCGTTGCCCTCCTCCTCCGGCTCGCTGCCACGCGGCGGCGTACCGGTGACGAGGGTGTAGAGGGTGGCCGCCAGGCAGAACACGTCCGATACCGGCCGGGGGCCACTGCCTCGGGCCAGTTCAGGAGCTGCGTAGTCGGGTGTGTAGCTGAAGGGGCCGTTGAACGTGATGGTCTCGCTGCCGCCGACCCGGTAGGCCGCTCCGAAGTCCAGCAACTTCGCGTCACCGCGCCGCGTGAGGCCGATGTTCGCGGGCTTGACGTCGCAGTGAACGATGCCTTCCTCGTGCAGTGCGACCAGCGCGTCGGCGAGTTGGGCCCCGATGCGGGCCACCTGTTCGGGGGAGACCGGTGGCAGCCGGTCCAGGCCGCCGCCGGGTACGTACTCCATGACGAACCAGTACGTGTCCGCGTCGCCCCCGCCCTCCGACGCCACGGTGACGACGTCGTACAGGGTCACGACGTGAGGATGGTCGCGGAACTTGGCCATGGCCCGCGGCTCGCCCAACAGCCGACGCACCGCTGTCTCGCCCTCGCCGTCCGTCCGCTCCGGCTTCAGCGCGACGTCCTGACCCACCACTGTGTCGTGTGCCAGCCACACATCGCCGCCGCGCCCCGCGCCGATTACCTCCTTGAGGACGAAGCGGTCGGCGAATTCCTCTCCGGAACGCAACATCTACCCCCTGGCTCGACCCTGCAGACACGACCAGCGCCCCGCGCCTGATCGAACCTACTGTGTAAGGAGTAATGTGCGCAGAGTCACCAGCGCTTTCAACTGTCGTCCTCATCGGTAGCCGCAGTCTGGCCGGAAGTGAGCGGACGACTGACTGGATGACAGCTTCCGACCTGGCCGCCGGGGGTCCCCGCCCGCACGACCGGTCACGCGGGGTGATCAGCACGTGTGGGCCGCTGCCGGGGTGGAGCGGCTTGAGGAATCATCGTGGTGGTGACCGTGAACGTGCACTCCATCCCGGTGCAGGCGCAGCCTGCCCCGTGTGAGTCCGTGGCCCGGATGCCCCCGCCTCACCTCGCGCCGTACGTCGTCGGCTGTTCGGCGTTTCGTGCGGGCGGCGGTGTGCCCGTGCGCCACCGGCTGTTGCCGGTCAACGCCACGGTCCTCGTCATCGACGTCACGGGCGCCGACCGCCTCGTCACCGGTGCCCGGTCCGCGTACGGCATCCACGCCACGCAGCGGTGGCGCGAGGGTGTCACGGTCGGCCTCACCCCGGCGGGGACGGCGGCGCTGCTGGGGGTGCCGGCGCGGGAGTTCGTGGGCGAGACGGTGGAGCTGGCGGACGTGCTGGGGCGGCGGCGGGAGGAGGAACTGGCGGAGCGGCTGGCGGAGGCGGGGCCCGGCAGGCTGGACGTACTGGTGGCGGCGATGGAGACCTGGCTGGAGGAGGGGACCGGCAGGCCGGCCACCACCCCCGTCACCGCGGCCTGGCACCGGCTCCAGCGCCCGGGCCGCCGGATCCCCATCCCGGCGCTGGCGGCCCGGCTGGGCGTCAGCCGCCGCTCCCTGGAGCTGGCCTTCCGGCGCGAGATCGGCATACCGCCGGGCCGCGTGGCCCGTATCGCCCGCCTCCAGCACGCGGTCGGCCGGCTGGCCGCCCCGGCGCACGACCTCGCGGCCATCGCCGCCACCTGCGGCTACGCCGACCAGCCGCACTTCACCCGGGACGTAAGGGAGTCGACGGGCCTGACCCCCACCGCGCTGTGCGCAAACCTTCAATACCGGGAGCCGGCCGCCGGATAGCGTCCCGCGCATGCTGCTGAACGGTAAGACGGCGCTGGTGACGGGCGGTTCGCGGGGCATCGGCCGGGCGATCGTGACCCGGCTGGCGCGGGACGGCGCGCGGGTGGTCTTCACGTACAAGGAGAACGAGACGGCGGCGGCGGAGGTCGTACGCGAAGTCCCGGGCACGGCGGCGGTCCGCGCCGACCAGGAGCAACCGGACGCCCTCGCCGCCGCCTTCGCCCCGGTCCGCGAGGGCCTCGACATCCTGGTCAACAACGCCGCGGTCAACCCGCGGCTGCCGCTGGCGGAGCTGACGGCGGCCGAGTTCGACCGGGTGCTGACGGCGAACGCGCGCTTCGGCGCCCTGGCGATGCGCGAGGCGGCGGCCCTGATGCCGGACGGCGGCCGGATCGTCAACATCTCCACCCTCAACACGGTGGTCCCGGCCCCGGGTCACGCGCTGTACTGCGCGAGCAAGGCGGTGCTGGAGCAGTTCACCCAGGTCGCCGCCCGGGAACTCGGCCCCCGCGGCATCACGGTCAACACCGTCTCCCCCGGCGCCACGGAAACGGCCCTCCTCCACGCCACCAACCCCCCGGAAGTCCTCGCCCAGACCGCGGCCATGACCGCCCTCCAGCGCCTGGGCCACCCGGAGGACATCGCCGCGGTGGTCTCGTTCCTGACGGGCCCGGACGCCGCCTGGATCACCGGCCAGAACCTCCGCGCCACGGGCGGCCTGCTGATCTGAGCGAACACGACATGGCGTAAATGGATCCTGGATGAACATTGGCCGGACGGTTTCGGCATCTCCGGCGGTCCGCCGTGGTCACTCCGCACCCTGGTCTCCTTCCAACTCCTTCTCCGTGCAAGGAATCCAGGGGGCCTGGCGGTGGGCGAACGGGTCGAGCAGTGGATCGCGATTCTCAGTCTCGCGTTTCCCGTCGTGGCGTTCCTGTGGGAGTTCGCCGTCATCGGGCGGAAGCGGCTCGGGTACCGGGTGCAGATGGACACCCTGGCCGCCGATGCGGCCAACAAGCCGTACGCCGGGGTGCTGGGGGACATGCAGCACGACGGGCACCAGCTCAAGGACCCCTCGTTCGTCCTGCTGCGGATCGAGAACGCCGGGTCGACGAAGATCGTGTCCGAGGACTATCTCGCCGATCCCGCCGACCACCACGGCATCAAGGTCACCTTCCGGGACCGGCGGGTCACGGCCGTGGTGCTCACCGACCCGAGCGACGAGGTGCTGCGCGACTTCTTCTTCGAGGTACGGACCGAGGGCGACACCGTGCGCGAGGTCGTCGCCAAGCCGGGGTTCCGGCGGCACAACAACGAGACGGACCGTACGGGCACCATCCAACTGCCCAAGGTGACGCTGCCGCGCGGGTCCGAGTACAAGGTGCTCGTCGTGCTGGAGCGGTGGCCCGACGACAACGGGACCGACCGCTTTCCGCCGCCCATCGTGCAGGGGACCCACGGGCTCGACCGCTGGTACGACCCGCTGGTGCGGTTCCTGCGGCTGCGGGCGACCAGGACCGAGAGCCACGTCTTCGCCTCGCGGCCCGCGTGGTGGGCCATCTGGATCCTGATCGCGGCGGTCGTCGTGCAGGCGTCCTTCACGCTCTTCCTCCGCGACGACCGCCGCCCCCCGCTGGGCTGCGTCGACGGCACCCTCCACCTGCACGGTTCCACCGCCTTCGCGCCCGCCGTACGGGCCGCCGCGGAGGACTACCTGGCCCGGTGCGAGGGGGCGGACGTGTCGATTCCGCTGGAGGACGACACCTTCCGGGGCAGTACGGACGGCGTGACCGACCTGGACGCTGCCGGTGCGGACGCGGAGATCCCGGTCGGCGAGGGGCTCGGCGACCACCTCGCCTTCACCGACGGCCTCGCCTCCGCGGGCCATCCCCGGCTGATACCGCGGCCGGTGGCCTTCTCCGTCTTCACCCTGGTCGTCAACAAGGACGCGGGCGTGGAGAACCTGACGCTCGATCAGATACGGGACGTCTTCGCCGGCCGGGTCAGGAACTGGACCGAACTCGGCGGCGACGACGTGCCCGTCCACCTCGTCAACCGCGAACCCGGCTCCGGCACCCGCGGCACCCTCGTCGAGAAGGTGCTGGACGGCAAGGAGCCGCCGCAGTTCACGGAGACCGACTGCGCCGCCCTCGAAGCGCGGCGGTACGGGCGCTGCGAGGTCAGCAGCACGGACACGATGCTGGCCGCCACCGCGGACAAGGCCGGTGCGGTCGGCTACAGCGAGGCGGCAGGCGTGGACGGCCACCGGGCGGCCGGCGAGCTGGTCAAGCTGAAGATCGACGGCAGGGAGCCGACCGCGGCGGGCGTCGAGGACGCCGACTACCCGTATTGGCAGACGGAGTTCGCGTACACCTACGGCGAGCCCCCGGCCGGCTCGATCGCCGCGGCCTTCCTCAACTTCCTCACCCAGCAGACCGGCCGCGACATCCTCCGCGACCAGGGCCACGGACTGTGCTCCGAGGCGCAGAACACCGGGGAGTGCCGCCCGGTGTGAGACGGCTGCAGGAGGGCGCGGTCAGAGCGGTGGGCGGTACGCGCCGTCCACCCGGATCGCGTCGATGCCGCTGACGTAGCGCGCCCCGCAGCGGTCCTGGGGGAGCACGAGCTGCGGGCCCGCGTGGTCGAGCCGGGCGCCGTCGAGGGTGGCGGCGAGGAGGACCGGGGCGTGCGCGAAGTCCGGGTCGATCTCGGGCCAGGCCAGCAGGGTGCGGTGGCCGTCGGCGCCGTGGACGGCGATGAGGAAGCGGAGCCGGTCTTTCCGGCGGACGGGGTCGAAGGCGGGCCCCGCGTCGCGCAGGACGTCGTGCAGCAGCGGGCCGGTGAAGCGGTGGCGGCGGGGGCCGCTGGTGGCGCAGTCGAAGGTGACGTGGGCGCGGTGCTGGGGCCAGCCGCGGAGGTCGGCCACCGTCAGCCGGGCCGGGCGGGCGAGGTCCCCGGTGAGGACCAGCTCCGCCGCGGGGCGGGCGGGCGTACCGGTGGCTGCGCGGGTACGGGTCACGGGCCACCACCTCCCGCGGGTCACCGTACCCGGGCGGCGGTCCCGTAGAAACGCACATGCCAAGCCATTTCTCGTACTGCCAGGCTTGTGCAAAGGACCCAGTGACTTTTTCCTCGCAGGTGCGGCATTATCATCGGCGCATGCACACGTACCGGATGGGAGATGCCGCCGCCCTGCTCGGTGTCAGCGCCGACACCGTCAGGCGGCTGGTCGACGCCGGAAAGCTGACCGCCGAGCGCGACGACGCGGGGCGCAGGATCATCCCCGGGGCGGCGCTCGCGGCGTACGCCAGGGAGATGCGCTCGACGGGGCGGGAGTCCACCGGGTCGTCCGCGCGCAACCGCTTCGCCGGGATCGTCACCGACGTGCTCATGGGGGACGTCTCGGCGCAGGTGGAGATCCAGGCGGGCCCTTTCCGGGTGGTGTCCATGGTCAGCCGGGAGTCGGCCGAGGAACTGGAGCTGGCGCCGGGCGTTCCGGCGGTGGCAGTGATCAAGTCGACCAACGTGGTCGTCGAGAGACCGTAGACGTCAGGGAGTGGACCTGTGATGACCCGTTCCGCACGCCGGACCGGCGGCTACCGCCCCACCCTCCGCATAGCCGGCGCGGGCGCCGCCGCCCTGCTGGCGCTGACCGCCTGCTCCGACTCCGACTCCGACTCGGATTCGGCCTCGG
This sequence comes from Streptomyces sp. NPDC004134, assembly GCF_042874195.1. Classification (NCBI taxonomy): domain Bacteria; kingdom Bacillati; phylum Actinomycetota; class Actinomycetes; order Kitasatosporales; family Streptomycetaceae; genus Streptomyces; species Streptomyces sp. NPDC004134. The sequence goes on from NZ_JBIAMS010000010.1 coordinate 36,252, forward strand.
ACTCCGACCCGGGTTCGGGAAAGGGCGGCGAGTCCGGTGAGGTGTCCGGCGAGGTCACCGTCTTCGCCGCCGCCTCCCTCACCGAGAGCTTCGAGGAGCTCGGCGCGCAGTTCGAGGAGGACCACCCGGGTGCGAAGGTGACGTTCAGCTTCGGCGGCAGCGACGCCCTGGCCGCGAGCATCACCGGCGGCGCCCCCGCCGACGTGTTCGCCTCCGCCAGCCCCACGACGATGGAGATCGTCACGGACGCAGGGGCCGCGGCCGGCACCCCGGAGACCTTCGTCCGCAACCAACTGGAGATCGCCACCCTGCCCGGCAACCCGGACGGGATCGCCTCGCTGAAGGACCTCACCGACTCGGGCCTGAAGGTCGTGCTCTGCGACGAGACCGTGCCCTGCGGGTCCGCCGCGCAGAAGGCCCTGGACGCCGGCGCGCTGACGCTCACCCCCGTGTCGTACGAGGAGGACGTCAAGTCCGCCCTCAACAAGGTGGTGCTGAAGGAGGCCGACGCCGCCGTCGTCTACAAGACCGACGTGCGGGCGGCGGGCGACACGGTGGAGGGCGTGGACTTCCCCGAGTCCGCCGACGCGATCAACGATTACCCGATCACGCTGCTCAAGGAGGCGCCGAACGCCGCCGCGGCCGAGGCGTTCGTCGAACTGGTGCAGTCGGCCGAGGGGCAGAAGGTGCTGACCGGGGCCGGGTTCCTCAAGCCGTGACGTCGCCCCCCGCCGCGGGCGAGGGCGAGGCGGCGGAGACCCTGGCCGGTGGCCCCGCCCCGCTCCGCCGGCGCCGCGAGCGGCCCCGGCGCCGGTCCGGGTCCGGCGCCCGGGCCGGCGCCCGGTCCCGCCCGCCGGGACGCGGCGGGGCGCCGCTGCCCCTGCTCGTACCGGCGCTGCTCGGGCTCGCGTTCCTGGTCCTGCCGCTCCTCGCGCTGTTGCTCCGCGCCCCGTGGAGCAGCATGCCGGAGCTGCTGACCAGCACCGAGGTCTGGCAGGCGCTGCGGCTCTCGCTGGTCTGCGCGACGGCGGCGACGGCGCTGAGCCTGGTCATCGGGGTGCCGCTGGCGTGGCTGCTCGCGCGAGTGGAGTTCCCGGGGCGCGGACTCGTCCGGGCGCTGGTGACGCTGCCGTTGGTGCTGCCGCCGGTGGTCGGGGGCGTGGCGCTGCTGATGGCGCTGGGGCGCAACGGGGTCGTGGGGCGGTGGCTGGACGACTGGTTCGGGGTCACGCTGCCGTTCACGACCGCGGGGGTGGTGGTCGCGGAGGCGTTCGTGGCGATGCCGTTCCTGGTCATCGCCGTCGAGGGCACGCTACGGGCCGCGGACCCCCGCTACGAGGAGGCCGCCACCACGCTCGGCGCCTCCCGCTTCACCGCCTTCCGCCGCGTCACCCTGCCGCTCGTCGCGCCGGGCATCGCGGCCGGGGCGGTGCTGGCGTGGGCGCGGGCGCTGGGCGAGTTCGGCGCCACGATCACGTTCGCGGGGAACTTCCCGGGGCGTACGCAGACGATGCCGCTGTCCGTCTATCTCGCGCTGCAGAGCGACCCGGAGGCGGCGATCGCGCTGAGCCTGGTGCTGCTCGCGGTGTCGGTGGCGGTGCTCGCGGGGCTACGGGACCGGTGGATGACCTCGGCATGAGCGACGACTCGGGACGGGAAGAGCCGCGCGGGAAGACGCGCGGAGAGGCGCGCGAGGCGCGCGCGGCGCGCGGGAAGGCGCCCGGCGAGAGCGGGCTCGACGCGCGGCTCGTCGTCGAGCGCGGCGCGTTCCGGCTCGACGTGGCGCTCACCGCGCGCCCCGGCGACGTCCTCGCCCTGCTCGGGCCCAACGGCGCCGGCAAGACCACGGCCCTGCGCGCCCTCGCGGGCCTCGTCCCGCTCACCGACGGGCATCTGCGCCTCGACGCCGCCGAGTTGGACCGTACGCCGCCCGAAGACCGCCCGGTCGGGGTCGTCTTCCAGGACTACCTGCTCTTCCCGCACCTCAGCGCCCTGGACAACGTCGCCTTCGGGCCGCGCTGCCACGGCGCCACCAAGGCCGGGGCCCGCGCCGAGGCCGCCGCCTGGCTGGCGCGGATGGACCTCACCGCACACGCCGCCGCCAAGCCCCGCCGGCTCTCCGGCGGCCAGGCCCAGCGCGTCGCCCTCGCCCGCGCCCTGGCCACCCGCCCCCGGCTGCTGCTCCTGGACGAACCACTGGCCGCGCTCGACGCCCGTACCCGCCTGGAGGTCCGCGCCCAGCTCCGCCGCCACCTCGCCGACTTCGAGGCCGTCGCGGTGCTCGTCACCCACGATCCGCTGGACGCGATGGTGCTGGCGGACCACCTCGTGGTCATCGAGGACGGCCGTATCGTGCAGCAGGGCGCCCCCACGGACATCGCCCGCCATCCGCGTACGGACTACATCGCCCACCTCGTGGGCCTCAACCTCTACCGGGGGCGGGCCCGCGGCCACGCCGTCGACCTCGACGACGGACCCGCGATCACCACCGCCGACGACCTCACCGGGCCGGTCTTCGTCGCGTTCCCGCCCAGCGCCGTGACCCTGCACCGGGACCGGCCGACCGGCTCCAGCGCCCGCAACCTCTGGCGCTGCGCGGTCGCGGGACTCGAAACCCACGCCGACCAGATCCGCGCCGAACTCACCGGCGAACTCCCCCTGGCCGCCGACCTGACCACCACCGCGGCCGCCGAACTCGACCTGCACCCGGGCGCCGAGGTCTGGGCGGCGGTGAAGGCGACGCAGACCCGCGCGTACCCGGCCTGAGCCCGGCCGGGTACGCGGGCGGCGGCCACGGGCGGCGGCGCCAGCGGCGGTGCGTGCCCGCCGGCCGGGGCGGTCCGGGCCGCCGCCGGCCGGCTACTCGTCGGCCGGCTTCGCCTTGTCCGCCTTCTGCGGCTGCGGCGAACTCGCCGCCTCCGCCTCCGCCTTGGCCTCGCTCACCGCCGCGTCCGCCCCCTTCGCGGCCTCCACCGCCGCGGCCACCGCGTCGAGCGCGGGCTTGGGTGCGGCGGCCAGCTCCGGCGCGCCGGACTTGTCCAGCGCCGGCGGCTGCCCGTCCGCCGCCGCGGTCGCCGCGGTCGCCGCTGCCGTCGCCGCCTCGTTCGCCGGTACGGCGTGGGGTACGCCCGGCGCCGACTTGTCGCCGAAGGCGGTGGTGACGGTGCGTACCGCCTCGGTCAGCTCGCCGGGGATCACCCAGAACGTGTTGTTGTCGCTCTTCGCCAGGTGCGGCAGCGTCTCCAGGTACTTGTACGCGAGGATCTTCGGGTCGGCGTTGTTGCGGTGGACGGCCTGGAACACCCGCTCCACCGCCTGCGCCTCGCCGTCCGCCCGCAGGATCATGGCCTGCTGCGCGCCCTGCGCCTCCAGGATGTCCTTCTGCTTCGTGCCCTCGGCGGTCAGGATCTTCGCCTGCCGCTCGCCCTCGGCGTGCAGGATCGCCGCGCGCTTGTCGCGCTCCGCGCGCATCTGCTTCTCCATCGCCTCCTTGATGCTGTGCGGCGGGTCGATGGCCTTGATCTCGACGCGGTTGACGCGGATGCCCCACTTGCCGGTGGCGTCGTCGAGGACGGAGCGGAGCCGGGCGTTGATCTCCTCGCGGGAGGTGAGGGTCTCCTCCAGGTCCATGCCGCCGATGACGTTGCGCAGGGTGGTGACGGTGAGCTGGTCGATCGCCTGGAGGTAGTCGGAGACCTCGTACGCGGCCTTCCGCGGATCGGTGATCTGGTAGTAGAGCACCGTGTCGATGTTGACGACGAGGTTGTCCTCGGTGATCACCGGCCGGGGATCGGACGAGTAGACCTGCTCGCGTACGTCGAGCTTGGTGTTGATGCGGTCCGCCACCGGCAGGACGAAGTTCAGTCCTGGCTGGAGCGTACGGCGGTAGCGGCCGAAGCGCTCGATGTTGTAGCGGCGGGCCTGCGGGACGACCCGCACGCTGCTCGACACCAGGAAGACGACGACCAGCGCCGCCAGGAGCATCGGGATGACAACCGGGTCCACACTTCCTCCGTTGGCTGTGCGTTCGGCGGCCCCTCGGGGCTCAGGGGGCTCGGGAGTTCGGGGCGGTCAGGTGCGCGGGGGTCAGGGAAGAAGCTCGCGGGGATAGACGACGGCCGTCGCGCCTTCGATCTCCATGACCTCCACCAGCGCCCCCACCGGAATCACCGCCGTCTCGTCCAGCGCGCGGGCCGACCACTCCTCGCCGGCGAGCTTGATCAGTCCCCGGGTCGCGGTGACCTCCTGCACGACCTCGGCCCGCTCGCCGAGCAGCGCGTCGCTGCCGTCCCGGGTCAGCGGGGTCTGTGCCATGTGCTTCAGCGCGACGGGACGTACGACCACGAGCCCCGCTGCCGCCGCCGCCCCGAGGGCCACGAACTGCCCCAGCGCACCGACGCCCACCCCGGCCACCACGGCGGCGACCATCGCGGCGCCCGCGAGCAGCCCGAAGACGAGCGTCATCGTGAAGAATTCGGCGGCACCGAGCGCCGCGGCGGCGAGCAGCCAGACGATCCACGGCATCGCGTCAGCCTCCCTCGGGGGACTCGCCTCCAACCTACATCCCCGAAATGCCGGGCAGAACAGGCGAGTTCAGGTGGTTCCGGGATTCGGCAGGCTGTTCGCCCGCGGGCCCCGCCGGAGCGGGCGCGGGGTCAGGTCCGTGCGCGTACGGGATCCGGCAGCAGCCGGGGGATGAGGCGTACGTAGATCACCATGCCGACCACCTCGACCAGGGTCTGGGTGACGACCACCACCGCGGCGGCGGCCAGCCGGTCGGGCAGCGCGAGGGCGAGGGGGAGGACGACGAGGGAGTTGCGGGTCGCCCCGGTGAAGACGATCGCGCGGCCGGCGGGGACGCCGAGGCGGAACAGCCGGGCGACGCCGAGTCCGGCGAAGGCCATCACGGCGAGGAAGAGCACGTAGAACGGCACCACGCGGGCCACGTCGCCGACGCTGTCGTCGACCTTGGGCACCTGGGAGGCGACGACGGTCGCGAGGGTCGCGGCCATCAGCGGCACCATCGCGGTGCCCGCCGCGTCGGCGGTCTTCTGCCCGGCGGGGCGGCGGGCGGCCCACGCCTGGGTGAGCCAGGCGAGGGTGAGCGGGATGGCGATGAGGACGACGAACGCCTCGATGAAGGGGCCCGCCTCGACGATGTCGGCGAGGTCGGAGCCCATGAAGAGGTACAGGTAACCGGGCAGCAGCACCATCTGCGCGATCAGGAGGAGGGGCGTGGCGGCGAGGAGCCGGCGGCTGCTGCCGCCGGCGAGGCCGCTGAAGACGATGACGTAGTCGATACAGGGGGTGAGGAGGACGAGCAGCACGCCCATGCGGATGGCCTGCTCGTCGGGGAGGAAGGCGAACATCGCGGCGACGACGAGCGGTACGACGGCGAAGTTGACGACGAGCGCGGCGGCGAGGAACCGGCCGGCGCGCAGGGAGCGGAGGAGTTGGGCGGCGGGCACCTGGAGGAACGTCACGTAGAGGAGGGCGGCGAGCACGGGGTTGATGGCGTGCTCGAGACCCGGACCGGCGTCGGGGGCGGCCCAACCCACGATCCCGCCGACGACGAGGGCCCCGAGGTAGACGGCGACCTGATGCCGCTCCATGGCGACGACGATCCCGCCAGGCTGCGCCACGGCTGCTCCTCAGGGGGTTGGGTGATCTGCGGTGCTCCCTAGACGGTAATCGGCCGGGCGGCGGCGGCCGGGGCGGGGGCCGTGGGGGGTTCGTTCCTGGTGCGGGGCGCTGTTGCGGCGTGGGCGCGCGGGCTACGATTCGCGGCGATGACCAGGCCACGCAGGGTTCCGGACGCCGCGACGCGCCGCCTCCGCCTGCTCGGCTACGTCCTCGTCCTCCTGGGCCTCCTCGCCGGGACGGCGTCCTGCGCCGACGCCGGCCGCTCCGGCACCACCGCGAGACACGGACTCGTCCTGCGCGCCGCCGTTCCGCAGGGCGACGTCCTGGACGCGCTACGTCCCGACGTGGCGCCTGACGCCGTCAGGACCGCCGCCGCACCGGCGGACGACCGCCCGGTCGACGCGGCGCCGGTCGACGTCGTACTGGCTGACGACTCTCCGGCCGCCGGCTCGGCCGCCGACGGCCTCCCCGCCGATCCGCCCGGCGAAGCCGTCCTGTTCGACCGGCCGGCCGCCGCCGCCCCCCTCCCCCAGGACTGCACCGCCGCTCATACCCCCGGTGGCTCCGCCGGTGACTGTCCCGCCGCCTCTGAGCGGGCCGCCGCGCCGCCGCTCCCCGGGGCCGGGGCCTGGCCGGCGCCCGGGGACGGGCCGCCGGGTGCGTCCAGTGCCGCCGCCCTCGCCGGATGCGGCGTCACCCCGGCCCCGCCCGGAGCCCTCCGCACCCCCGATCTCCACCAACTCCAGGTCCAGCGGACCTAGGACGGATCCCCGCGCACGCCCCAGAACCGGACCGCCGCCCGCGGCGCCCGGTGCGTGTGCCCACCCCGTACTCCGTCCACCACACCCCTACGCACACACCCCGCCGCGCGTCCGCGTAGGCGCGCGACCCGGGGAGAAGGGTCCGCACACCATGGGTTCCGCCAAGTCCAAAGCCGCCGCCCGCCGTGCCCGCGTCGAAGAGCTGCGCCGCAAGGAAGCCGCCCGAGAGCGGCGCAGCAAGCAGCTCACCTATCTCGCCTCCGCCGTCGTCGTGGTCGCCACCGCCGTCGGCGGCTACTTCATCGTCGACAGCGCCCGCGAGGACGAGAAGGCCGCCGCCGCGCCCCTCAAGGGCGAGCAGAGCTGGGACGACCTCGAACAGAACCACGTCACCGAGGACGTCGACTACAAGATGACGCCCGCCGCCGGCGGCGACCACGACCCCGCCTGGCAGAACTGCAACGGCGACGTCTACGACCAGCCGATACGCGAGGAGAACGCCGTGCACTCCCTGGAGCACGGCGCCGTGTGGGTCACGTACGGCGACAAGGCGAAGGAAGGGGACGTCAAGACGCTCACCGAGCGCGTCACCAACACCCCCTACTCGCTGATGAGCCCCCACCCCGACCAGACGGGGGTCATCACCCTGTCCGCCTGGGGCAAGCAGCTCACGGTCGAGAAGGCGGACGACCCGAAGGTGGGCAAGTTCTTCGACAAGTACGTCCAGGGTCCGCAGACCCCCGAGCAGGGTGCCGCCTGCACCGGTGGGAAGGAGGCGTGACGCTCCTCCGGCCCGCCCTGCGGTGGCCGCTCGCGATGCTGGCCGCCGCGGTCCTCGTCTGCGGTGCGTTCCTCGTCGTCCTCGCCACCGGCGCGGACGGCGACGACACCCCCGCCGTCCCGGACGCCGGCTCCGCGGACGCGGGGTTCGCCCGCGACATGATCGTGCACCACCAGCAGGCCGTGGAGATGTCCCTCATCGTGCGCGACCGCACCGGCGACGAGGACGTGCGCCGGCTCGCGTACGACGTCATCAACACCCAGGCCAACCAGCGCGGCATGCTCCTCGGCTGGCTGGACGCGTGGGAGCTGCCGAAGTCGTCGGGCGAGCCGCCGATGGCCTGGATGGGCCACGAGATGCCCTTCGAGGCGCGCGACGGCGCGCTGATGCCCGGCATGGCGACGAACACGCAGCTCCGCCAACTGCGGGCCGCGGACGGTGAGGACGCCGAGGTGCTGTACCTCCGGCTGATGACCGCGCACCACCAGGGCGGCGTGCAGATGTCGCAGATGGCGGCGGGCGCGGTGGAGACCCAGGTGGTGCGGCGGCTCGCGGAGACCACGCTGCGCGGGCAGCAGTCGGAGATCAAGCTGATGCGGGACATGCTGGAGGAGCGCGGCGGCATCATGAAGCCGTAGCCGCACGAAGCCGTGGCCGCGCCCCACGTCAGTGGCGGCTCACCAGTACGCGCTGTCGTCCCACGGCTCGAAGCCCGCGAACTCCACCGGGTCGTCGTCCTGGTCCAGGACGGCGAACCCGGGCGTGCGCAGCTTCCCGCGCTGCCAGTCGAGCAGCGTCCCGACCAGGCCGCCCGCCAGCGGCGGGCCCTGGTCCGCGTGCCGGGGCCAGACGATCAGCGGCCAGGCGTCGGGGTCCGCGCCCTCGGTGAGCCAGCCGAGGCGGTCGCCGTCGACGGTGCCGGCGAAGGAGAGGAAGCCGCCGGGCTCGGGCCAGGCCGCGAGCGGGTACCACTCCGGGTGGGCGGCCCTGAGTTCCCGGTACGCGTTCGCGGTGCTTTCTGCGTGGGTACGGAACCGGCGTTCGCCCGTCCGCAGCGGGGTGGAGAAGTGCAGCCACCCGCCCCAGATCCCGGCGCCGTACTCGTCCATGAGCCGGACGTACTCCCCGGGCAGCCGGGTGCCCAGCTCGGCCCACAGTTCCTCCCAGGACCCGTCGCCGAGGTACGGCCGCGCCGGCGGCGGCGACAGCAGCCGCAGCGCGGCCGTCCCGGTGCCGGTCTCCAGCGCGACGCGGCGCTCGGCCGCGGTGAGCCGGGGCGGTACCGGCTCGGGCGGGGTCCACGGACCGGCCTCGGGCAGGAACGCGGTCCGCGCGGCGGTGCCCGGCAGCGGCCCGAGCAGCGGGCCCGGCGGGGTGGGGAGTTCCCAGGAGTCGCGCACGGTGAGGCGGAGATAGCCGGTGAGCGTCAGGTCGTACCGGTGCCAGGGTTGCAGGCCGCTGCCCGGTATCGCCCCCGAGTGCCGTACCACCACGGTCCACTCGTCGGGGTCGGCGGAGACCGAGGTGTCCCAGAACAGCACGTCGGTGCCGCGCGTGCAGCCCCACGCCAGCAGGCCGCCGGGCTCAGGGTGGAGCGCGGGCCGCTCCGCCTCGGGCAGGTCCCGCGCGGCGATCCGTGCCTCCCGGTGGGTCTCGCGCAGCCACGCGCCGTAGTCGAAGCGGTCCTGCTGGCCGCACGGCACGTGGATCCAGACGTATTCGCCGAAGTCCAGCGGCCCGTGCCGGTCGGCGAGTTGTTTGTAGTCGGCCGGCAGCCGCAGCCCGAGCCAGTCCTCGACGGCCGCCCAGTCGACGGGTACGGGAGCGGGTGGGCGCTTCTCGGAGGGGGTGGTGAAGGTGCTGATGTCCGACGGCAATTGACGTCCCTCCGGGGTGCGGTGCTCGGTACGCGGCCGATTCTGCCGTCTCGGGTTCAGCGCGCGAGCGCTTCGTCGATGGCGGCGGCGAAGTCCTCGTACGACTGCGGGTTGGAGATCTTCTCGCCGCCGAGGAAGAACGTCGGCGTGCCCTGGACGTCGAGCGCGAGGCCGTCGCGCTGGTCGGCCCGTACCCGGTCGGCCGTGCGCGGGTCCGCCAGGTCGCGGTCGAAGCGGGCCTGGTCCAGGCCGAGTTCGCGGGCGAAGCCGCGGAAGACGTCCTCCTTCGACTCCTGCGCCTCGCCCCACTCCGCCTGGGTGTCGAAGAGCTTGCGGTACATCTCGTCGAACTTGTCCTGGCGGGCGGCGGCCTCGGCGGCGCGGGCGGCGAGTTCGCCGTTTCGGTGGCCGGGCATGGGGAAGTAGCGGGCGACGAAGGTGACGCGGTCGCCGTAGCGCTCGCGGAGCTTCTCGACGGCCGGGTAGTACGCGCCGCACGCCTCGCACTCGAAGTCGAGGAACTCCACGAGGGTCAGCTCGCTGTCGGCCGGCGAGGTCAGGCGGTGGCTGTCGGCGCGTACGACGCGGGCGTCGGCGGCGGGTGCGGCGTCGGTGGGGGAGTCGTCGCCGGGCAGGAAGGCCGCGGCGAGGGCGAAGACCGCGACGAAGACGGCGGCGATGACGACGGTGGCGTAGAGGTGCTTCTTCTTGTTCCCGCTCTGGGTGGTGGCGGTGCGGTTCTCGGGCATGGTTCCTCACGACGGGGTGCGGGCGGGCGGTGGCGTACGTACCGGCGGCGCCGGCCGGCGCCGCGTTCCCGTCCGCGTCCGTCAGGAAGCGAGGGTGAGGCGGCCCGGGACCGGTGGCCGGGCGGGGAGCAGGCGGTACGCCGGGGGTGCGCGCAGCCGCAGCCGTGCCGGGCCGCGGTGCCGGCGGGGCGGCGCCTGGGCAGCGGGGAGCGGCGGGCGGGGCGGTGCGTACGCGGGGTGCGCGGCCCGTACGAGCCGGTGCGCGAGGACGTACCCGCGCACCTCGGCGACCACCGTCAGGACGCGCGCCGGCAGCGCGTCCGCGGCGCCGAGCAGCCGGGCGGAGATCAGCAGCGCGACGGCCTGCGCGGCGACCAGCCCCCACGGCGGGTGCGACGGGCCGGCGACGGCGGGGGCGGTGACCACGCACAGCACGTCGAGCGCGAGCTGCGCGGCGACGAGGACGGCGAGCCCGCCCGTCTCCGTACGCCGCTGCCGCCCCGCGACCAGCCACCCGGCGACCGCCGAGACGGCGAAGAGCCACAGGCACCCCTGCGCCCGCAGCGCCCCCGCGGGCAGCACCGCCCCGAGCTGCGGCAGCAGCACGCACCCGGCGGCGAGCGCGGGCGCGGGGGCGGCGTACGGACGAGCGGTCATGGTCGTCGCAGCCTAACCAGCACCGCCACCGCCCCGGGCCCCGGTCCACCTCCGGCCGGTCCGGTCATCTCTTTCTCCGGCTCGAACGAGGACTCGACGGAAAAGCCGCTCCGCGCTGTCCGGACCCGTGATTCGCCGTGCCGCGCGGGCGCCTGGGAACTCGCCGGACACGTGAACTCGTGTGCATTATCGTCGGCTTGTCCGCAGTGGGGTGCGCGGGGGGACAGTCATGGCAGAGAACAAGTTGTCGGTGTGGCTCGGTGTCGCGGCCTCCGGAATCACCGTGCTGGCGTTCTTCGGGATCACCAATATCGATCAGTTACGGGAGGGAGCCGATCCGGCTCCGACCGGGGGCACCGCCCCGAACGGCCACAGGGGCTCCGTGGGCGCGGGCGGCGAGGGCGCCCCCGCGGAGGGAGACGCCGCCGTGGACGAGGACGCGCCCGTGGACGAGGACGCGCCCGCCGATGAGACCGGCGGGGGCGACCCCGATCCCGCTCCGGAGGAGGACACCCCCTCGACCGGCGGCAACGGCCCGCTCACCAATATCTCCAGCGGGCTGTGTCTCGACACCAACGGTCCCCCGGGACCCGGTGTCGCATTGCAAATGCGTGCCTGCGCGAACTACACCGGCCAGAGCTGGACCTACGACGAGAACGACCGTCACTTCGCCAACCCGCCCAGCGGACTGTGCCTCGACACGGCCGGAGCCCCCGCCACGGGCGTCGGCCTGGTGGTGAACCCGTGCGGGAACTACACCGGCCAGGTATGGCACCACGATCCCGGCACCGGCCAGTTGGCGAACCAGACCACGGGACTGTGCATGGACACGGCCGGGCCCCCCGCCGTCAACGTCGGCCTGGTGCTCAATCCGTGCGGAAACTTCACCGGCCAGCTCTGGCGCAGGTGAACCTTCCCGCCCGCCACCGGCCCTCCGGCGCCGGTCCGCCCCTGGCTACGATGTGGCTGCGCGCATCGCCGGCGAAGGGGAAACGATCATGCGGCGGCTGGGGGATCTCGAAGCGGAGATCATGGACCGGCTGTGGAAGTGGGAGCGTCCCGCCACCGTCCGCGAGGTCGTCGACGACATCAACAACGACCGCGAGCTGGCCTACACGACGGTCATGACCGTCGCCAACATCCTGTACCAGAAGGGCTGGCTGGTCCGTACGAAACAGGGCCGGGCCTGGCTCTACACCCCCGTCCGCAGCCGGGAGGCGTACTCCGCCGCGCTGATGGAGGACGCCCTCGGCGCCAGCGAGGACCGGTCCGCCGCCCTCGCCCACTTCGTCGAGGGCATGACCGACGACGAGGTCGCCGCCCTGCGCAAGGCGCTGCGCGACAGCGACGCCGGCCGCCGCGGCGAGAGCCGGGGCCCGGGGTGAGCGAGGCCCTGCCCGTCCTGGGGTACGCGGCCGTGCTGGGCGTCGTCGCGCCGCGCCTCGTGCTGCGCGGCGCGTGGCCGCACCGGGCGCCGCGGCTCGCGGTCGCGGTGTGGCACGCGCTGGCGGTGGCGTTCACGCTCTCCGTGGCGCTGGCCGCGTACCACCTGGCGACGCCCACCGAGCATCTGCACGCCAGCTTCGTCGGCTTCCTGCACTCCTGCGGCCTGGGCCTGGACCGGGGCGTCGACCTCGGCCTCGGCACCGGGCGGCCCGACCCGGGCATGGCGAGCCGGCTGGCGGGTGCGCTGCCGGCCGCCGTCGCCGGGGCGGTGGCGGTGAGCGTCGGCGTGCACGCGCTGCGGGCGCGGCGGGTACGGGCCCGGCACCGCGCCGTGCTCGACATGGTCGGCCGCCGGTCTGCCGCGCTGGGCGCCACCGTGGTGGCGCACGGCACGCCCGTCGCGTACTGCCTGCCGGGCCGCCGCGCGCGCGTCGTCGTCAGCGAGGGCGCGCTGCGGCTGCTGTCGGCCGCGCAGGTCGACGCCGTCCTGGAGCACGAGCGGGCGCACGTCGCCGGCCGGCACCACCTGCCGCGGGCGGCGGCGGACGGCTTCGCCGCCGTGTTCCGCGGGCTGCCGCTGGCGCGGCACGTACGGCGGCAGACGGCGCTGCTGCTGGAGATGGCCGCGGACGACCGCGCGCTGCGCCGGCACCCGGGCGGGGTGCTGGCCACGGCGATGTACGAGATGGCGGCGTGCCGCGCGCCGAGCGGGGCGTTCGCCGTCGGCGGCGGCACGGTGCCGGTGCGGCTGCGCCGGGTGCTGGGCCCGCGGCGGCGCGCGCACCCGGTGCTGCGGGGCGCGGTGGCGGCGGTCGCGCTGACGGCGCCGCTGGTGCCCCTGCTGGTGGCCTGCCCGCCCGCGCTGGTCTGACGGCCCGTACCCCCGGCTTGCCCGGGGTCGCTTGCCCGCGCTTCTACTAATCTACTAAGTTGCCTTTCGTTTCCTGTCGCCGCCGAGGATGAGGAGCAACTCCGCCATGGGAGCGCACCGCCGCCCGAAGTCCCCCGGCCGCGCCCGGATCACGACCCTCTCCTTCGCCGCCGGGGCCTTCACCCTGCTCTCGACGCAGAGCGGCCAGGCCGAGCCGAAGCCCACCGTCGAGGAAGTGCGCGCGGAGGTGGACGAGCTGTACGAGGAGGCCACGGGGCCCACCGAGGAGTACAACGCCGCCCGCGAGCGCCAGCGCGGGCTCCAGGAGGAGGCCGACAAGGCGCAGGACGAGGCGGCCCGCCAGCAGCAGGAGATCAACGAGCTACGGGACCGGATAGGCCCGCTCGCCGCCGAGCAGTACCGCAACGGCGGCATCGACCCCGGCGTGCAACTCGCCCTCTCCGCCGACCCGGACGAATACCTTCGGGAAGCCGAGCTGGTCGACCGCGTCGGCCACCGGCAGGCGTCGGCCCTCAGCGTGCTCCAGGACAAGCAGCGGGAGCTGGCGCAGCAGCGCAAGGAGACGTCGGCGAAGCTGCGCGAGGCGGAGGAGTTCCGTACGGCGGCGGCGGAGAAGAAGAACGAGGTCCAGGCGAAGCTGACGGAGGCGCGCCAACTCCTCAACTCCCTGACCGCCGAGGAACGCGCCCGCCTCGACGCCGCCGAGGAGCGCGACGCGGCCGAGGCCGGCACGAGCGACGCGGCGGACAGCTACGACGGCCCAGCGAGCGGCCGCGCGAAGGCGGCCCTGGACTTCGCGTACGCCCAGCTCGGCAAGCCCTACGAGTGGGGCTCCACCGGCCCCGACTCCTTCGACTGCTCCGGCCTGACGGGCTCGGCGTGGAGCGCGGCGGGGGTCTCGCTGCCCCGTACGGTCAAGCAGCAGTACGACGCGGGCCGGAAGGTCAGCCGGGCGGACATGCAGCCCGGCGACATCATCTACTGGTACAACGACACGCAGCACAACGGCATGTACGTCGGCGACGGCAAGGCGATCCACGCGCCCCGCACCGGCAAGAACGTCGAGATCGTCCCGGTCGACAGCATGCCCTTCTACGCCGCCAGCCGCCCCTGACCGACCGCCGCGTCAGGCCGCCAGCCGGCCGATGCCGGGGAGGAAGCGGCCGGCGCGGGCGGTGTACGCGGCGTAGGCGTCGCCGTGGACCGTCGTCAGGTACGGCTCCTCCACGACCCGTACCTGCAACTGGATCGCGACGACCAGCGCGGCGAGGGCCGCGAGGGAGACCGCCTGCGGGAGGACGAGCGCGAGGCCGGTGGCGGCGGCGGTCATGGCGGTGAAGACGGGGTTGCGTACGTGGGCGAAGAGTCCCGCGGTGACCAACTCGGTGCGCTCACCGGCGGCGACGCCCACGCGCCAGGAGGCGCCCATGTGCGTCTGCGCGACGAAGGTGGCGCCCATCGCGGCGAGCGTGACGGCGAGCCCGCCCCACTGCAGCGCGGGATGCTCTGCGGTCGGCAGCCCGGCGAGCGTCGCGACCGGCGCGGCGGCGCCGCCGAGCAGCGCGAGGACGAAGAGCACCCCGGCCCACCAGGCGGCCTCACCGGGCCGCCCGGAGATTCCCCGGAACCCGGCATCCCCGGTCCGCCGCCGCTGCACGGCCCCCCGCACCCCGAACGCGGCGACACCCCAGGCCACATACAGTCCGAGCGCCGCCCAAGCCCACCCGCTCATGAAGGTCCTCCTCGATCGGCGCCGCAGCAGTCGCATGCGGCGGTGGTGTCGGGGCTGCCGGCGGCGCCGACGGCCCCCGGGACGGCGCAGCAGGCTTCGCCCCGCCAGGCGTTACGGCCCTCGCGTACGGCGATGACGGCGATGACCAGGGCCGCGACCGGGTCGGCGAAGGCCCAGCCGACGGTCGCGTTGAGGACGAGCCCGAGCAGCAGGACGGCCGACAGGTACGTGCACAGCAGGGTCTGCTTGGAGTCGGCCACGGCGCTGGCGGAGCCGAGTTCGCGGCCGGCGCGGCGCTGGGCGGCGGACAGGAACGGCATGATCGCCAGCGACAGCGCGGCCAGCACGATGCCGGGCACGGACGGCTCCGCCTCGGCGCCGCCGGCCAGCGCCCGTACGGCGTCGACGGCGACGTACGCGGCGAGGGCGAAGAACGACACCGCGATGATCCGCAGCGTCGGCCCCTCCCGGGCCTGCCGGGCGGCGGGGTCGGCGGCGGAGAACTGCCAGGCGAGGGCGGCGGCGGAGGAGACCTCGACGACGGAGTCCAGCCCGAAGCCGATCAGCGCGGTGGAGGAGGCGAGGGCCCCGGCGGTGAGCGCGGCGGCGGCCTCGACGACGTTGTACGCGATCGTCGCCGCGACCAGCAGCCGTATCCGGCGGGTGAGCAGGGCCGCCCGGCTCGGGCCGGGACCGATGCTGAGGCCCGCGGCCATGGTCAGCAGCACCCTTCGGCGTCGGCGTCCGGGCAGGTCGGGTCCGTCGCCACGGCGACGACGGCGGCGCGCAGGTCGTCCAGGGCGTGGCCGAGCCGGGCGTCGGCGAGTTCGTACCGCACCCGCCGCCCGTCGGGCACGGCGACGACGAGCCCGCAGTCGCGCAGGCAGGCGAGGTGGTTGGAGAGCCGGGGCCTGGAGACGCCGAGCGCCTCGGCCAGCTCGGCGGGATAACCGGGCCCTTCGCGCAGGGCGAGCAGGACCCGGCACCGGATGGGGTCGGCAAGCGCCCGCCCGAAGCGGGCCAGCACGTCGATGTCAGCGGTGGTGGTCAGCACCCCGGAAACGATACACAGATCCCTGAATTCAGGAAAGAGTGAATCGACTGCCCCGCCTCGCCCCGTCCCGCCTCCCTCGTCGCCGGCCGCGCCCGGCGCGACGCCCGGCGTGACCGGACCCGCGTCGCGCGCCTCCCGGCCCGGCCGGCGTCCGCCGGCCGGGCCCCGCGACCCCTCGCGCGGCGGCTTCGGGCCGTATGGGGCACGGGAGTTGGGTGTCGCTCTTGGTGCGGCATGGAGTGTCCGCGGGCTCCGGGTGCGCGTGCTGACGAACCATCAGATGCGCCCTGGGCGGACGGGTGTGGGCCATTGGCTCACCGTGAGTCGACAAAACTCCTTGGGCATTGCGTGCCTGTCCCGGATGGATAATTCCGGCTCCCCTTTTCGGGCCGTATCCCGGCCGGCGGGCTTTCACCGGTCGTAACGCAGTCGGGGGTGCGGGAAGCGATGTCCGTGTCCGCAGGCCGTGCGCCCGCAGGGTGGGAGCGGGCCCTCCTTTGCACAAGTGCACCGAGTCTGCTGAGTGTGCGCACTTGTACGCTCCGGCGTCGAGCGGTTCGCCCTCGCAGCCTTTCACAGAGGTGAATCCCGGCATACTGCACTAAAGCGGACGGGTGGTGCCGTACGGCATCGGTCACTCTCAGTGCGCTTGGCGGCGCCCCGATCCGGATGTCAAAAGCCCCGGCTGCGGGGAATGTTGCCTCTGTGCAGGCGCCGGTGGTGCTGTACTTGCATGCGGTGGTGTTAAATAGGGAGTCGGTCTGAGCCTTGGTGGGTCCAGACCTCTTCCCGGAGGCTCCAGGGTGGTTCCCTGGAGCCTCCGGTGCGTTGCGCGAACCCCCTGCGTATTCTCCCGCCGCGTTTACCTGCCGGAAATCCCGTGAGTCCACTCCAGGCAATTGAGGAAACCTCGTTTCGCGGGAAAGGCCGTCGAGTTCCGTGCCTGGTGGCACCCGGTGCAGGCCCCTCTGAGTGGAATTTCAATCCCCACCGGTGGGGATTCCTGGGGGAGGCTGCGGAAACGATCGGGCATAGCTGGGATCTGCCATGCCGTGGGGGTAAAGTAAGTGCCTCGCTTGTCGCCGTGCCGCAGCCGGACTCACCATCCGGACAGGTGCGGGGAGAGGTGCTGGACCCACCGATTTCCCGTTCCGTACAGAAGGAGGCTCGGACCTTGGACCGCGCCGTCCCCGACGGCGTCGCAGCGCAGGCCACCCGTGTTCCGCGGGCGCGCTGTCGTGCTGCGCTGCCGCCCCACCCCCCGCCTCACCCCGCCGCGGCCGGCGATCGCGTCGGCGCGCCCGCCCGACCGGGGGGCCAGGGGTAGAGATGGGTTCGCTTCCGTCGCATGGCGACGGCTTCCACCCCGCCGAGGTGCTCGCAGGCCGGCAGCCCATGCCCACGGGCAGCTTCCTGTTCCACCTCCCGCGCGCCATCTGGCCGTTGCTGGTGCAGGCGTGGGGCCCGGACGTCTGTGACTTCCAGGCCGGCGAGAAGCTGCCGCTCGGCCAGGACGACCGCGACTGCTTCATCGTGCTGGACGGCTGCGTCGTCCAGAAGCGCCACCCGATGGGCCGAAGCCGGGACCTGATCTCCCGGTTCCGCGGTGTCGGCCAGTTCCTGGGCGAGGCCAAGCTCATCGAGCCCTGGTCGCAGGTGACGACGATCTGCCTCGGCACCACGTGGGTGATGCCCTGCTCCGCGCAGCGGGTGAACGTCCTGCTCAAGCAGCACCCGGTGATGCAGCTCGCGCTCCTGCGCAGCCTGGAGGACCGCAACCGCGCGGACGAGAAGGTCTATTCCATGACCCGGAGGTGCCCTCTCGCCCGTGTGACCACGCTGCTGGTGCACCTGGCCCACACCGCCGGGACCAGGGATCCCCTCGATCCCGACCGGATCACGATCAAGGGGCTGCGGCAGAGCGACATCTCCGATGCCCTCGCACTCAGCAGGTCCACCGTCGAGAACGCGCTGCGCCACCTGCGGACCGCCGAGCAGGCGGTCGACAGCGGGTACCGGGAGCTGGTGGTGGCCGACCTGAACGTCCTGGAGCGTCTCGCCGTCACGACGTAGCTCCACCTGTACCGACCCGCCGACCGCCCCGCGGGTGACTGCTCTCCACCCCCACTCGTGCGGTTCCGGTGCCACCGGAGCCGGGCCGCGCGCATCGACGAACGGAAGCTCGATGAACCTCCCCACCACCGTGGCGATCTGCAGCAGCAGCGGCCTCTTCGCCGCCGCCGTCGTCACCGTGCGCCACAACCGCCGGGTCTTCGCCTGGAACAGGAGGAACCGCATCACGGACGACGCCGCCAAGGAACTGGACGATGTCGACCGATACCTCAAGGACATCCACGAACTGCTGTGCAAGTTCGCCCAGAAGCCCAGCACGGCCGCCGATCTGGACTCCCTGCGCACACTGCGTCACGTGATCGAAGACTACGCCGGCCGGCCCGGCGTGCTGCGCACCGAGCTGCAGGACATCGTGGACCGCTGCGACGCCTATCTCGGCACCGCGCTCAAGTCGCCCGTGTCCGGGTCCAGGACGTACCTGATGGTGGCCGCCATGGAGCAGGAGCAGGCCCGCACCCGGCTCGCGGTGTCCGTGAGCAGCGCCCAGCAGCGGGTCCGTACGCTCCGCAGGCCGTGACCCTGCCGAGGGGCGGAACGGGCGGAACGGCCGGACCGGGTGCCCGTGCGGCCCCGGAGTCAGATCACCAGTGACCCCGCCGTGAAGGCCGCGAGGACGCCGAGGGGGTGGAACGACGCGCGGTTGAAGACCGTCAGGGCCGTGGGGGCTTCGGGGTGGCGGAGGAGGTGGAGGGCGGGGAGGACGAGGGTGGGGATCGCGGTGAGGGCCGTTACGGCGAGGCCCACCGCGCCGTAGGACGGCCAGGCCGTCACGGCCAGGGCGCAGGCCGTCGCCGCCGTGAGCAGGAGCAGGGTCGCCGAGAGGCGGGCGGCGGCGCGGGGGCCGTAGACGATCGGGACCGTCTTGATGCCGAGCGGGGTGTCCTCGGCCACGTCGGCGAGGTCGTTGGGGATGTTGCGGCCGCCGATCTCCCACGCCGCCATCCACACCGCCAGCAGCCCGAGCCGCAGCGGGTCGACGGTGTCGGAGAAGGCGAACCAGCCCGCGCAGGCGCCGATCGCGACCATCGCGCCGCTGAGCAGGAACTTGTACGCCGTGACCGTGGCCAGCTTGCAGTACGCCGCCTCCAGCAGCGCCGCGCACCCGAACAGCACCGCGCACACCCAGCTCAGCGCGATCGCCACCGCCAGCGCGATCCCGCCCAGCAGCAGCACCCACGCGAGGCCCGCCGCGAAGCGCAGCCTGCCCTGTGCCAGCGGGTGCCGGCCGCCCGTGCTGTCGATGTCCGGGGCGGCGCGGGTGTGGGCCATCGCCGCGCTGCGGCGGTCGAGTCGGGCGTCGAAGAGGTCGTTCGCCGCGAAGACCGCGAAGAACGCCGCGGCGGTGGCGAAGACGGCGGCGGCCAGGCGGCCAGGCGCGGGGTGGTCGGTGGCCAGCAGCGCGCCGACCAGGGGCTGGGCGATGCTCAGCAGCGCCTGGTTGCCGCGCGAGAAGCCGTACAACGCCCGCGCCTGGACCGCAAGGCTCATGGAGTGGACTCCCTGGGTTCTCTCGACTCCGACGTGGACGCGTGCGGGGCGGGCAGGCCGGGGCCCGCGCCGACGTACCAGTGCGCGAACGCCGCCCCCGCGTCGCCCGGTTCTGCCAGCTCCCGCAGCCGCTCCAGCCGCCGTGCCAGCTCCCCCCTGCGGTCCACGGGGTGCTCACCCTGCGGGTGCAGGAGGTCCAGGAACCCGGCCGCGAGGTCCCGGGTCCGCAGCACCTCGGGGAGCCTGCGGGCCGTGTAGCCGGCCAGGTACGTCTCGTCGCCGTCCCGGTAGCGGCGGATCAGCGCGTCGGCCAGGTCGGCGGCGTCCGCGACGGCGAGGTTCATGCCCTTCGCCCCCGAGGGCGTCAGCACGTGCGCCGCGTCCCCCGCGAGGAACAGCCGCCCGTGCTGGAAACGCTGCCGCACGCTGCTGCGCATCCGCAGCACCCCCGTCTCCACGATGCCCCCCAGATGCGGCACCGCCGCACCCGCGCCCACCAGCCGGGTGCGCAGCCGCTCGTGCACGCGCGCGGCGGTCCAGCGCGCGGTGGCGTCCCCCGCGGGGATCTCCAGGTAGAGCCGGGCGATACGGGACGTCCGCGGCATGACGCCCGCGAAGCCGTCCTCGTGCACGGCGTACACCACGCCGGGCACCCCGCGGTCGACCTCCGCGAGGAGCGTGAGCCAGTCGTACGGGTAGCGCTCGTCCAGCTCGCCGCGCGGCGCGGTGTCCGGGGGCAGTGCCTGCGGGGTGATGCCGTTCGGGCCGTCGCAGCCGACGACGTAGTCGCAGTCGATGTCGAGACCCGCGCACTCCACCCGCGCGGGACCGGCGCCGTCGACGTGCACGCGGGTCGCCGGCAGGCCGAACTCCGGGGTGTGGCCCGCCGCACCGAGGTCGTCGATGAGGTCGCGGACCAGGAGCTGCTGCGGGTACACCCAGTGCCGTACGCCCCCGGACTGCGCGCCGTAGTCGAAGCGCAGCAGCTCGCCCGCGCACAGGAAGTCGCACCAGCCGTGCCGGGTGCCTTCGGCGAGCAGCCGGCCGGCGAGGCCGTGCGCGCGCAGGTACTCGACGACCCGGTGCTCCACCAGGCCCGCCCGCGCGCGCCGTTCGACCTCGGCGCGGGAGCGGCGCTCCACGACGGCGACGCCGACTCCGGCCCGTAAAAGGACGTTCGCCAGGACCAGGCCCGCCGGTCCCGCACCCACGACGGCGACCTGCGTACGCAACCGCCGCTGCCCCGCAGTCGCGTTCGCGCCGCTCATGCCGTCTCCCCCAGGTCAGCCGGTACGTGCGCGGGGTTGAACACCTCGTGCACCGCGGCCAGCACGTCGTCACCGGACCACAGCCGGTACGTACGGAACGCCGCCGCCCGCGGCTCCTCCGCCCGCGAGTCCGGCCGCGCCTCCGCACCCGACTCCCGCGACGCCGGCCGCGGTTCCGTACCCGGTTCCGCCCCCGGCTCCGGCGGCCACGGCGTGAGTCCGGCCCGTACGACGGTGCGCCCCAGCCGCGCGCCCGCCGCCCGCAGCGCGGGGCCCAGCGGTGCCGAGGCGTCCGTCAGGCAGCGCCGCAGCGCCGGGTCGCCGCCCGGGCCGGCCACGACCCGGTTCCACGACCACGTCCGGCCCCGGGCGTCGGTGAGCGTCGAGTGCCGTACGAGCACCTCGCCTTCCGTCCCCAGCAGCGCGACGACGCCGCGCGGGGCCAGCTCGGGGCGGACGACCCTGAGCGTCACGTCGCCGACCCGCATCGGCGTGCCCGCCCACGACTCCAGGAGCGTCGTGGTCAGGCCGTCGCTGCCGAGCAGCATCCGCGTCAGCGGGCTGCGGAACCGGCCGATGGCCGAGCGGGCGGCGTCGGTGCCGAAGGTGTCGAAGTTGTCGTCGTCGTGGGCTGCGGGCGGGAACTCGGTCCTCATCGGCATACCGTTGCGGCTCACTTTCGGGTCCGGAGACGGGTCGGGACGGCAGGAGCCGGGGCGTACGACGACCGCGTGGCGGTGGCGACGAGATACCCCGGCAGTGCGAACCGAGTGTGCACCCGCAGTGGCGCTCCGCACATCCCCGCAAGTGCCCGGACTGCGGCGGCGCCGTAGACCTTGCGCAGGCTGATCAGGCCGTCGTGCGCCTGGGCCGGGCCGCCGGTCAGGAACATGAGCGGCAACGAGGCCAGGCACAGCGGGTGCCGCCACCCGTCCACGAGCAGCAGCGTCCGCGCCACCCGCGTGCCCTCCCGCAGCAGCGCCAGCACCCCGGCGGGCGGCAGGTGGTGCAGCGACATCGCCATCACCGCCACGTCGTACGCGCCCGCCGGGGCGTCGATCGCCGTCGCGTCGACCACCGCGCAGCGCGCCCGCGGATGCCGGCCCAGCGGTCCGGCGCGCAGTTCCTCCACGATGCGCGGGTTGACGTCGCTGGCGGTGACGCGGGCGGTGGGGTGGGCGCGGAGGATGCCGTACGCGAGCCGCCCGCAGCCGGCGCCGAGTTCGAGGACGCGGGGGTGCGGGGCGGGGCCGAACTCGGCGGCGGTGAGGCGGGCGCAGGTGCGGTAGCCGAGGGTGAGGCGCTGGAACCGGTCGAGCCCGCGGAGGACGCGGCGGGTGGTGGCGGGGTTGCCGGGGCGGTCGATGTACTCGGCTCTGTCCGTCTCGTAGAGCCGGTCCCAGCGGGCGGCGGCGGGGCCGCCGCGGGGCATGGCGAGGGCGGTGGCAGGGTCGGGGGGCGGTGCGTTCACGGCTGGTCACCGCCGGGGCGGTGGCCGTTTGCCGTGCCCGCGGCCTCGTGTCCTTCCGCCGTGCCCGCGGCCCCGTGGCCGTATGCCTCGCCCGCCGATTCGTGGCCGTTCGCCTCGCCCCACGGCTCGTGACCGTTTGCCGTGCCCGGCGCCCCGTTGCCCGACGCCGCGCCCGCCGTACCGCTGCCCGGCCCCGCTCCCGCCGCCCCAGTGCCCGGCCCCGCGCCCGCCGTACCGCTGCCGTACGCCGCGCCCGCCACCTCGTCCGCCAGCCACGCCAGCCGGTCGCGGTCCGGGCCCGCGGGCACCGGCCCGAGCGCGTCCCGGCAGCGGTCGACGTACGCGCGCGCCATGCTCTGCGCCGCGTCCAGCGCGCCGGTGCCGTGGGCGAGCCGGGAGAGCTGCCGCTGGCGGGCGCGTTCGTCGGTGGTGCCGTCGACCAGTTCGACGAGGGCGGCCCGTTCGGCGCGGCCGCCGAGGCGGTGGGCGAGGAGTACGGGCAGTGCGGGGCGGCGGTTGCGGAGGTCGCTGCACACGGGCTTCCCGGCGCGCAGCCCGCCGTCTCCGTCCCCGTCGCCGTCCTCGTCCCCGTCGTCGCCGGCATCGCCGTCGGCCACGTACGGCAGCAGGTCGTCCCGGATCTGGAACGCGATCCCCATCGCCTCCCCGTACGCCGCCAGCGCCCGCGTCTCCTCCGCGCTGCCGCCACCCAGCAGCGCCCCCACGTGGCACGCCGAGTAGAACAGCGACGCGCTCTTCAGCCGCGCCATCTCCACGTACGCGGCGATGCCCCCGTCCGCCGCCGCGGTCACCTCGCTCAGGCTGCCGCTGAGCGCGACCTCCTGCGCGACGCCCCGCGCGGTCTGCTGCCCGGCGGCGCCCAGCACCTCGACGGCGTCGAGCACGCGGCCCGCGGGCACGCCGGCCTGCCGGCAGGCGCCGACCTGCTGGAAGAGGGCGAAGAAGAGCGAGTCGGCGGCCAGTACCCCGTGCGCGAGCCCGAACTCGCGGTGCGCCGCGGTCTTGCCGCGGCGCAACTCGTCGCCGTCGATGATGTCGTCGTGGACGAGGGTCGCGACGTGGGCGAGTTCGATGCCCACGGCCGCGGGCAGCACCGCGTCGTACGAGCCGCCGACGGCACCGGCGGCGGCGAGGAGGGTGATCGGCCGCAGCAGCTTCCCGGGCGGGCAGAGCGCCCAGCGCTGCGCGGTGGCCAGGTGGTCGGAGTCGTCGGCGCCGGAGCCGGAGCGGTCCAGCCAGGCGGCGATGCCGCCGTCGACGGCGTGACGCAACTCGGCGAGCGGAAAGCACGCCGGGCCGGCGTCGGTGCGCTGCATGAGGACAAGCCGCCTTCCCGGGGGCAGGGTGCGTAGGCGCCCGTTTGGCTGGTAACGACGGCGTGAAAGCCCAGGGCACTGAGGATCACCCCACTGGGGGGCTCCCTCACCGCCACGCGGCCCACGACCGGGGGAAATACACGCCGCGAGGACCCGTCGGTACGGCGTACGGGACACGCCGCGGCACGGCTTCCGGCGGGCTACTGACGCGCCGGTAACAAACATGGCGCAATAGTGATGCCCATGACAAAAACGTGGCGTCACCGGTCTTGCCCTCGCGGGGTGGGGCTGCCTCAATGCCTAGGTATCCGGGGTGGCCTAGCCACCCCGACCCCCCACCAGGAAGAGGCACTCCATGAAGAACGCACGCACCGCCCTGGGCGTCGGTGCCGCGGTCGCCGGCGCGCTGTTACTCGCGGCGCCGAGCGCGCTGGCGGTGGAGCCGCAGACCGCCACCATCGGGTTCGACTGCGGGAGTTGGGGCGCCGGCGAGGCGACGCTCGAAGCCACGCAGGACGGCACCGCCGCGACCATCACCATCACCACCGACGCCATCACCGCCCCGATCCCGATCGGCGCGAACTCCGCGTCCTCGACGCTCACGCTCACCCGGAACGGCACCGACACGGTCGAGTTCTCCGGCAGTTCCAACCCGGCCATCCCGGCCGGCGCCCCGGCCGACACGGGCCCGCTCGACGGCACGGTCGCCTCCGGCGACTCGCTGGAGGCCACGTCCCTGACCGTCTCGGTCCTCGGTATCACGGCCACGTGCGAGGCTACGACCCCGCAGAGCCCGGGCCCGTTCGTCTTCGAGTGACGGACCCGCACGAACGCACCACCGGTGGCCGGGCATCCGCCCGGTCACCGGCTCGTCTCCGCCCCCGGTGAAGACACGGTCCGGGCGCGCCCCGGCGGCTGGAAACCAGCCGTCCGATTCTGTCGTCTTTTCTCCCACGGACGGGTATCGATAAGCGTTGTTCGGGCACTGATATGGCTGTTCGACACGCGACTTCGGGGGTGGGGAGCGGTGGGGAACCGGCCAACGGACTGGCACGTACTCGACCTGGATGACGATCCGACGCCGGGGGATCCGGAGCGGGTCAAGCAGTTGGCGCGCGAACTGCACGACTTCGCCGACGACGTGGCGGACGCGCTGCGGCAGATCAAGGGCATGGCCGGTGAGGATGCGCTGCTTCGCTGGGCGGGGAAGACGGCGAAGGCGTTCCAGGACGAGTTCGAGGAAGTCCCGAACAATCTGAAGAAGCTTCAGCGGTCGTACGACTTGGCGGGTGATGCGCTCGCGGCGTACTGGCCGAAGCTGGAGCGTGCGCAGTCTCTGGCCGACAAGGCGCTGGCCAAGGGGCGTGAGGCCCAGAGTGATCTGACCGCTGCCAACGGGCGGCTGGATTCGGCGAACTCCTGGGTGGACCGGGCGACGAAGAAGACGGAGGAGTACGACGGGAAGGAGGGCAAGGAGAAGCCCGACGAGTCGGAGGTACGGGCCGCCACCCGTAACGCGACCGACGCCAAGTCGGCCCGGGCGTCCGCCCAGAGTGCCGTCGACAATGCGCAAGGCGGTCTTGAGGCGGCGAAGAAGATGGCCGGTGACGCGAAGAAGATGCGTGAGGACGCCGCGTCCGAGGCGAAGGACAAGCTGGAGGACGCCTCCGATGCCGGTATTCAGAACCGGAAGTGGTGGGAGAAGGCGGTCGACTGGGTCAAGGACAACTGGGACACCATCGTCACCGTCTGCAAAGTCATCGTCGCCGTCCTCGGCATCGTCGTCCTGATCATCGGCGGACCCCTCGCCTGGGTCGTCCTCGCCGCCGCCCTCGTCGTCCTCGCCGACACGCTCTACAAGTACATGAACGGTGAAGCGTCCCTGTGGGACGTGGCGTTCGCGGCCCTGGACTGCATCCCCGGCATGAAGGGCCTCACCACCCTCGGCAAGCTCGCCGGCGGTCTCAAGGCCCTCGCCAAGGGGGGCCTCAAAGGCATGGCGGCCGCGCTCCGCGGCCTCGGGACCAAGGGCCTCAACAAGCTCCGCGGCGCCGCCAACGGCATGCGCAGCGGCATGGACAACCTCGTCGCCAAGGGCAAGGCGGCCGTGGGCAGGTGCCCGGGCGGTGACCCGGTGGACATGGTCTCCGGCGAGATGATCATGATCGAGACGGACGTCCGACTGCCCGCGCTGCTTGCGCTGACGTGCACGCGGACGCACCTGTCCACGTACCGCTACGGCCGCTGGTTCGGCGCCTCGTGGGCCTCCACGTTCGACCAGCGGCTGGAGATCGACGCGGACGGCGCCGCCCTCGCCACCGAGGACGGCATGCTGCTCGCGTACCCCGTTCCCCGGCCCGGCGTGCCCGTGCTGCCGGAGGAGGGGCCTGCCTGGCCGCTCGTCTGGGACGGCACGGCCGGCGGCGAGATCCGGGTCACCGATCCGGCCGGCGGTCTGACGCGGCACTTCGCCGCCGACGGAGCGCAGGACGGCGGCAGTCCGGTCGTGCTGCCCGTACGCGCCGTGTCCGACCGCAACGGGCAGCGGATCGACTTCGACTACGGACCGGACGGCCTGCCGCTGGCGATCCGGCACAGCGGGGGCTACCACGTGGACGTCCGCACGGACGACGAGGGCAACGTCACCGCCCTCGCCCTGCGGGAGGGCGAGGACAGCACGGTCCTCGTCTCGTACGGATACGACGCCGAAGGCAACCTCACCGAGGTCGTCAACTCCTCCGGAGAACCGTTTCGCTACACCTACGACGAGCAGAGCCGCATCACCGCCTGGATCGACCGGAACGGAAGCTGGTACGCGTTCGAGTACGACGACGAGGACCGCTGCGTGGGCGGCAGCGGCGCCGACGGCTTCCTCGACTGCACCATCGCCTACGACGCCCGGGCCAGGACCACCGCGTACACCGACTCCCTCGGCCACACCACGGTCCACCACCACAACGAACTGCTCCAGCGCACCTCCGTCACCGACCCGCTCGGCCACACCGACCACTGGACCTACGACGAGCGCAACCGCCTCCGCTCCCACACGGACGCCCTCGGCCACACCACCCGCTACGACTACGACGGGGCCGGCAACCTCACCGCCGTCACCTCCCCCGACGAGACCAGCGTCACGGCCGAGTTCAACGACATCCACCTGCCCCTCGTCCTCCACGGCGCCGACGGCACCCGCTGGACCTACACCTACGACGAGCGCGGCAACCGCACCTCGGCCACCGACCCGCACGGCGCGACGACCACCTTCGCGTACGACGACGCCGGCACCCTCACCGCTCTCACGGACCCCCTCGGCGTCACCACCCGCGTCGAGTGCGACCCCCGGGGACTGCCCGTGCGCACCGTCGACCAGCACGGCGCCGCCATCGAGCGCCGCCGCGACGCCTTCGGCCGGGTGGCCGCCACCGTCGACGCCCTCGGCCAGGTCACGCACGTCACCTGGACCACCGAGGGCAAGCCCGTCACCCGCACCCACCCGGACGGCACGGCCGAGACCTGGCACTGGGACGCCGAGGGCAACCTCGTCGCCCACACCGGTCCCACCGGCGCCACGACCCGCTTCGAGTACACGCACTTCGACCTGCTCGCCGCCCAGACGGGCGCGGACGGAGCGCGGCGCGCCTTCGCGTACGACACCGAACTGCGCCTCACCGCCGTCACCGATGCCCGCGGCGCCACCTGGACGTACGACTTCGACGCCGCCGGCCGGCTCGTCGCCGAGTCCGACTTCAACGACCGCGTGCTGCGCTACGCCCGCGACGCCACCGGCGCGCTGAGCACGCGCACCAACGGCGCCGGGCAGACGACGACGTACCGGCGCGACTCCCGCGGCCGGATCGTGGAGAAGCTCAGCGGCACCGCCGTCACCACGTACGCGTACGGCATCGACGGCCGCATGGTCCGCGCCGAGAACGCCGACGCGGTGCTGGAGGTGGAGCGGGACGACGCCGGGCGGCTGCTGCGCGAGACCGTCAACGGGCGCACCACCGGCTACGCGTACGACGAACTGGGCAGGCGGCGGCGCCGCAGCACGCCGTCCGGGGCGGTCAGCGAGTGGGAGTACGCGGACAACGGGCTGCCGGTGCGGCTGGTCGCCGACGGGCACGAGGTCACGTTCGCGTACGACGGGATCGGCCGCGAGACGGAGCGGGTCTTCGGCGAGGGGTTCCGCATCGGCCAGCGGTGGGACGAGAGCCACCGGCTCGTCGGCCGCGAGCTGACGGCCCCCGCCGGGTCCGGGGGAGACGACCCGCTCGCGAAGTTCCGCACCGTGGGCCGCACCGCCTACCGCTACGACCCCGCGGGCCGGCTCGTCGGCCTGGACGACCTGCACACCGGCTCCCGTGCACTCGAACTCGACGCCGAGGGCCGGATCACGACGGTGCGGGCCGAGGGCTGGAGCGAGCGCTACGCCTACGACGCCGCGGGCAACGTGACGTCGGCGGCGGCGGGTGCGGCCGCGGGTACGGCGGCGGCGGGTACGGCGGCCGAAGGGGGCGCCGCCGACGGCGGGACGGCCACCGAGCCGGAGGCGTACACGTACACGGGCAACCGCCTCCGGCGCGCCGGCCGGTCCCGCTACGACTACGACGACCAGGGCCGCTGCACGAGCATCACCCGCCGCACGCTCTCCGGCACCCGGCGCACCTGGCGGTTCACCTGGGACGCGGACGACCAGCTCACCGCCGTCGTCACCCCCGACGGCAGCCGGTGGCGCTACCGCTACGACCCCATGGGCCGCCGGCTCGCCAAGGAACTCCTCGACGCGGACGGGGGCGTGGCCCGCCGGGTGGACTTCGCCTGGGACGGCGACCGGCTCGCGGAACAGTCGACGCGCACCGACGACGGCGGCAGCCACTCCGTCACCTGGGACTACGAACCGGGCGGCCACCGGCCCGTGGCCCAGAGCGAACGCCGTTCGCTGCGCGGCGCGCCGCAGGAGGAGATCGACCGGCGCTTCTACGCCATCGCCACCGATCTCGTCGGCGCGCCCACCGATTTGGTCACCCCGGACGGCGAGGTCGTCTGGCGGCACCGCGCCACGGTGTGGGGCAGCCCGGCCGGGACCGCGCCCGCCGCCCCGGCCGCCTGCCCGCTGCGCTTCCCCGGCCAGTACGCGGACGAGGAGAGCGGCCTCCACTACAACCGCCACCGCTACTACGACCCGCGCAGCACCCGCTTCCTCACCCCCGACCCCCTCGGCCTGGCCGCCGCACCGGACGACTACGCGTACGCGCCGAACCCGCTGACGTGGTCCGACCCGCTGGGCCTGCAGATGTGCCCGCAGTTCCTGCGCATCGACTGGCTGACGGAGAAGCTGCTGTCGCGGGTCTCGTACCAGTACCAGAGGTTCGTCACGCACACCGACTACGAGCAGGTCTTCAAGCTCAAGAACGGCCGCGAGGTGCACGTGGACGGCGGGCCGACGGCCGACAACTTCATCGTCGAGGCGAAGTGGACCGGAAACGAGAAGCAGTGGTCGTCGTCCCAGTACAACCCGGAGCACCGCCACTACAACCAGGACCGGATCATCGACCAGGCGGAGCGGCTGGTCGCCCTCAACGACGAACTCGGCGCCAACGGCGTCCGCTACGCCACCTCCAGCCCGCAGGGCGCCGACCACCTGCGCGAACTGTTCTCCGACAGCTCGGTCAGCCAGTCGGTGGCCGACGCGCTCAGTGATGGGAGACTGCAGGTGTTCCACGTACCGGCGAACGGGATGATCAGCACATGAACGAAATCATCGCTCTCGTCCAGCGCCTGGCCGGCGAGCCGCGGCTCACGGGGGAGTTGCTGGCGGCGGCGCTTGCGGAGGAAGGCTGGTCGGTGCTGCGTGCCAGGCCCGGAGCACCCTTTCCGCGGGTCTGGGAAAAGGACGGCCTGACGGCGGGCATCCAGGGCGACCCTCCGGAGATGGACCTCGCGGTGACGCTGTGGCTGCGGGAAGCGGACGAGGACGAGGGCTTCGAGGCCCTCGAAGCGCTGCACGAGGAGGCGGAGGCGGAGTCGCGCCGGGTGGCGGGCGAGTTGGAGCAGGGCCCGCTCGCCGGGCGGCTGGCGCCGGCGACGGGAGATCCGTCCCGCGGGCTCGACTACCTCCACCACCGGGCCTGGCGGCTGGGGGACCGCACACTCCTCGTGGGCTCCATCCAGCAGGACTCCGACCTGCCGGTGGTCGTCGAGGCGGTCATCGGCTGACCGGCGCCCCGCCGCGGATGGAAGAATCGCCCCATGGCTGACGTGATCATCGCCGCATGCGACGGCGCCGCGAGTCCGAACCCGGGGCCGGCCGCGTGGGCGTGGGTGGTGGCGGGCGCGGACGGCGCGGTCGCGCGCTGGGAGGCGGGCCCGCTGGGTAAGGCGACCAACAACATCGCCGAACTGACCGCCCTGCTGCGGCTCCTGGAGTCCACGGACCCTGCCGTGCCGCTGGAGGTGCGGATGGACTCCACGTACGCGATGCAGGCCGTCACCGACTGGCTGCCGGGCTGGCGGAAGCGCGGCTGGAAGACGTCGGCGGGCAAGCCGGTCGCAAACCAGGAGCTGGTACGCAGCATCGACGACCGCCTCACGGGCCGCGACGTCCGCCTCGTGCACGTCCGCGCGCACCAGGTCGACGGCGACCCGTACAACGCAGCCGCGGACGCCGCCGCCGCGGAGTCCGCCCGCACCCAGAACCCGGCGGGCACGGCCCACGGCTCCCCGCTGCCGACGGCGGAGGACACCCCGGCGCGGGTCTCGTCCGCGGCCCCGAAGCGACGTTCCGCCAAGGCGGGGGGCGGCACCCTGAAGGCCAGGTTCCCGGGCCGCTGCCGCTGCGGCACGTCGTACGAGGCGGGCACGACGATCGCGAAGAACGCCACCGGCTGGGGCCACGTGGAGTGCGCGAAGGCATGACAGGGCCCCCGCGGTAAGGCGGGGGCCGGTCAGCGGGTACGCGGGGCGGGGTCAGCCCTGCCGCTTGGCGAACTCCACGAGCCCGGCGAACTGCTCGCGGGTCAGGGCCAGGCGGGGCCCGAGGGGGTCCTTGCTGTCGCGCACCAGAAACTCACCGGTGACGCGCGCGTGCTCCGGCGCCCACTCGATGCACTCGCCGCCCTGGCCGTTGCTGTAGCTGCTCTTCACCCAGACCGGAGACGGCGCCTTTTCCTCAGGAGTCGATGTCATCCTCATACCCTTTCAGGTACCTGTTGAGCAGGGCCACGCTCTTCCCGCTGTCGAGGGCCTTCGACCGGGCGATGTCGAGGAGGGTGGTCAACTCCAGAACCTCGGCCGGGGTATCCACGGACACACCGGACGCGAACGACTCGACGTAGGCGAAGGTCGCACCGTCATGGCGGGTGAGCAGGCTCAGGCTACCGCCCAGCAGCGGGTGGACTCCATGCGCGAAAGGCAGTACCTGCACCCGAACCGCGCTGTTGCGCTCGATCACGTCGAGGATGTGGTGGATCTGCTCGGCCATGACCGCCGGACTGCCAACGGGACGGCGTAGCGCGGCCTCATCCATGATCGCCCAGTAGAGCGGCGGAGTCGGCGAGTCCAGCACGGCGTGGCGGTGCATTCGTGTCTCCACCAGCAACGCGAGCTTCTCCGCGTCCTTGCCGGGCATGGATTCGACGAACATGGCCGACGTGTACGGCTCGATCTGCAGCAGTCCTGGCACGACGCTGCTGTTGAACGTCTGGATGCGCGCCGCGCGCTGCTCCTCTTCGAGGACCCGGCGCCCCCACGCCGGGATCTCGGCCGCTCTGGCGACGGCCAGCAACTCGGTGATGAGCCCGTCCGTCCCGTAGAAGTCGTCAAGGGCCTCGGCCAGCGCGGTGGACGGGAGCTGGTCTCCGCGTTCGACACGGCTCAGGTAGGTGTGCGGATAGCCCAGCTTCTCGGCGAGCGCGCGCAGCGACAGGCCCCTCTTCGCCCGCGCCCGTGCCGCTCGGCCGGCGAGCATTCCCGCTGGTGAAGCCGGTGTGACCGCACCTTCCGGCTCAAGCTCCACGCAGCCGACCTCCTTCATCTCGCTGTCCACAGAGCGTATTTGGTCACACACGATCTGTGTACCCGACTCTTTCCGGCGGCCAGGGTGGAGCAGCGGAAGAAGCCGCGGTCAGCGCAACGGAACAAGGCGATCGGAGAGCCACATGACCAGGAACCGGGCCCAGGGGGCCGACAGGGTGAAGGAGGCCGGGCTGGCGTGTGAGGAGTTGCGGGCGGCGCTCACGGCGGCGGGAGTGGTGCTGCCTTCGCTGGGGCTCGACCCCGTTTCGTGCAGCGGGTCCGCGCCGCTGGGGCTGATCGACCTCGGGCGCTGCAACATCGCCACCGCCCGCGCCCTCGCCGCCGTCCTCCGCCCGCGGGAGACCGCCCGGTGAACCGGTTCCTGCCCGCCGTCGACCGCCCGTGGCTCGACTCGTGGCCCGCGGTGGCCCGGGGCGGAGACGGCAACGCGTGGGTACCGGGGGTGTGCTGGCTCTTCTGTCGCCGGGAGGGCGTGGCCGTGCTGTGGGTCGGGTCGGTGATCACGCCCGGAGCGGGCGGCGAGATGTACGCCTGCGGGTCGTGTATCGCGGAACTGGACCACATGGTCCGCGTCCAGGCCCAGACCCGCGACCGCCAGGGCCACCGCACCGCCCGGTACGCCACCCTCACCCTCCCCGCCCACCACTCCGCGGTGACCCGCACGGACGGATGCGAGCATCCGCGAACCGAGCAGCACGCCGGCAAGACCTACTGCCAGCACTGCAAACGCCAGCTCTACCTGTGAAGCGACCCCACCCCTACTTCCCCGCGTCCCCACATCCCCTCACACCCGCCCAAGGGTAGGCGGCCGGTCTGACAGCGCCCGGTCAGCGAAGCGCAGAGCCGGTACGTCGCCCAAGCCGGGCCGGGGCGGCGCGAGGTGGGGGCGGGGGTACGGGGTCGGGCCGCCCGTCAGGGCACGGCGATCTCACCGTCAGGACCCGGCGCCCTGTTTTCCCGGGGGGAGCGGTCGCGCAGCGCCTGGACGGCCAGGTGCGCGCCGACGGCCAGGACCGCGATAGCCGCCGCCGGATAGAGCGCCGACAGGAAGATGTGCCAGGTGCCCAGATCGGGCTGCCCCAGCCGGTTGGGTACGAGCCAGACGCCGTAGGTGAGGAAGACCACGACGGCACCGCCCGCCGGATACCACCACCGGACGCCCACCCGGCGCCAAGCCTGCGAGCCGAGGAGGACGATCAACGGCACGCACCACACCCAGTGGTGGGACCAGGTCACCGGGCTGATCAGCAGCGCGGTCATGGCGCAGCACACCGCGGTCCAGGCGGTCGAGGATTCGAGCCGGGGTCCGGCCAGCGCCGCGGCGGTGGTGACCGCCAGGCCCGCGGCGAGGGTGAGTGCGGCCACCGGCAGCCACCAGGTGCCGGGGTCGGTGGTGTGCAGGAGCCTGGCCATGACCCCGCGCAGCGACTGGTTCGCCGGGTCGTCGGCCCGCCCGACCCGGTTCGCGGACAGGAAGAGCCCGCCCCAGAACCGCCGCGAGTCCTCCGGCACCACGACGGCCGCCGCGGCGATCGTGGCGGCGAACGTGACACCGGCCGTCACCCCGCGCCGCAGCCAGACGCGACCCGCGCGCGCACCGGCACACCCGCCCGCACCGGCCCCGCCCGCTCCGGCCCTTCCCCCGTCGGCCCCGCCCGCGTCGAGCCGTGCCTTCCCGTCGTTACGTCGCCCCGCCTGCCGCTCCCGCCACATCTGCACCACGCCGATCAGCACGAAGGACACGAGGAACAGCCCGGGGGTGATCTTGATGCCGGCGGCCAGGCCGGTGCCCGCCCCGGACCAGCGGGACCCCGGCCGCCTGGTGAGGTCCCACAGCACCAGGACGAGGATGAGCAGGTTGATCTGTCCGTAGCGGAGCGTGGTCCACACCGGTTCTGACCACACGACCAGACCCGTCACCGCCAGCCCGGCAGCCGCCGACGGAATCCGGGACGGCCCGGCGACCAGCTTCAGCGACAGATGGACCGCCACCCCGGCCAGGAGCAGGTTGACCACCGTGGCGAGGGTCCGCATCTCCCCGACGCCGAGCCAGGTGAGGGGCACGAAAAGCACCGCGGCGAACGGTGGATAGGTGTTCCTCAGCCCCACGTCAGTCACCCGCAGGGCATAGAGGTTCTCACCCGTGCGTACGGCCCAGCCCTCGGCCCGGTAGACCGCGAGGTCGATCATCGACACATGCGCGGCGCGCTGCGCCCACCAGAAGAGGGCCAGGGAAAGCGCGCACCACAGCAGCGCGACGGCCGTACCGTGCCGGGCGAGGAAAGACTGGAGCACCGCCGCGGCGGTGCGGGTGTCCCCGGGGGGCTTGCGTGTCGTGGTCACGAGCATCGGCTCCGCGCGGTAAGCGGGTATGGGGGCGGGCACCCGCCCCCGCAGCACACCACCGCCGCCGCGGCCCACCCGAAACTAACCGCAACCCCGCGCTCGCCCCGCCCCCGGCACACCCACCCCGCCCCGACACAGCCTGTTCAGCCGAACCTCCCGGCCGCGGGGACCCGGGCGTCGGCGCGGGTGGATGCGTGGCGGTGGGCGAAAGCCGGGCCGCGCGGGTGATTCACCCCGGTTTCCGGCGGGCTTCACCGCGAGTTGCGCCCGTACGCCGCCGCCCCCGAGGGGCACCCCTTCGGCCGGTCGGCCAGCCGGCCGGACGCACTCGGGAGCCCCCGGGGCCGTGGCCCCGCCCCTCAGCCGGACTGCATGTCGAGCATGTGGGTTCTGAAGGCGGCGACCGCCGTCAGCAGCGCCTCGCGCGGGCTTTCCCCCGTCAAGAGCGCCGCCGGCAGGGGCAGTGTTTCGTCCAGGGCCGCGAGGGCGTCGCGGCGGGTGGCCAGCCAGGCGCCGTGGTCGGCGGCGTACGGCTCCATCGCCCGGCGCGACTCCTCGTCTTCGAGGTCGCGTAACCGGAGCAGCTTGTGCTCCTCGTCCGCCAGGATGCGGCCCACCCGGTGGGTGTGCGTGTCCTTGAGGTTCTTGAGGCCCGTCAGCAGGTCCGCGTCCGACGGCGGCGCCGAGGCGATGACGTCGAGGAGGCCGAGGTGCACCTGCACCTGGCTGTGCAGCCGTTCGCGTGCCGCGCGTTCCAGTTCTTCCACGGGGTCCGCCCGCATGACCCGCGTCGGCGGAAGCTGCTGGGCGTACGTGGGGTGGGCGCGGCGGCTGGGGAGGAGTTTCCAGTTGCGGCGGGACTTGCGCGGGTGGGCCGGGGGGCGCGCGGGTGTGCCGGGGGCGTGCGCACGGAGTTCCGCCGCCGCCGCGGCGAGGGTCGTGCGCTCGGCCGGGTCCTTGGCCAGGAGCGCCGTGAGGACCGGGGCCAGCGGGCCCGCGTGGCGAAAGGACGCCGGGGCGGATTCGGAGACGGCCTGGCGCAGCGTCCACAGGTTCTCGCCGTGGAAGGGCAGGTGGCCCTCGACGGCCGCGTACAGCGTGGCGCCGAAGGACCACATGTCGGAGGCGGCGGTGGCCGGTTCGCCGTTCAACTGCTCGGGCGAGGCGTACGCGGGCGTGCCCAGCATGCCGCCGGTGGTCGTCAGGCCCGCCGCGCCCTCGGGGCCCGCCGCGTCGGCGATGGCGGCGATGCCGAAGTCGGTGATCACCGCGCGGCGGTCGGTCACCAGGATGTTGTCGGGCTTCAGGTCGCGGTGCACCACGCCCGCCGCGTGCGCCTCGGCCAGCGCGTCCAGGACCTGTAAGCCGATCTCCGCCACCCGCGGCGCCGGCAGCCGCCCGCGTTCCCGCAGCACCGCGGCCAGGGAGCTGCCGGCGACGAACTCCATCACGATCACGGGGGCGCCGTCGTGCTCCACGACGTCGTACACCGTGGTGATGCCGGGGTGGTTGAGGCGGGCCGCGGCGCGGGCCTCGACGATCATGCGGCGTAGCTGCTTCTCGCGCTGCCTGTCCCCGACGTCGGCGGCGAACAGGATCTCCTTGACCGCGACCCGTCTGTCGAGTAACTCGTCGCGAGCGCTCCAGACCCGGCCCATGCCACCCTGCCCCACCGGTCGGTCCAACCGGTACCGGCCCGCGATCAGCAGGCCGCTCGCCCCAGCCATGTCTCTATCGTAGGCAGTGATCCCGGGGGGACCTCCGGGCGGCGGGCTCCCGGACGGTGCACGGGCGACCCGGCGGAACGGCGACGGCGCCCGGCGAGAAGAACCCCACTCCCGAAACGACAGCCGGCGGCGGTACGAGCCCCCCGACCCGTACCGCCGCCGCTTCCCCCGTGGACGGCGAGGCCGCCCGCTACATCGCCTCGAACTCGATGTCCGAGACCTGGTCCTCCGTCAGCACCGAGTCCGCGGCGGGAGCCTTCGGCTTCACCGGCTCACCGAACGCCGAGAACGCCAGGTCGACCTCGGCGCCCTCCGGGTCCGTGATGGTCACCGGGTACGGCTTGCCCTCGGCGGCGATCTTCATGCTGGCGCCGTCGCTGGTCGAGGGGTCCTCGTTCACGTACGGCACGACCGGCACGCCCTTGTGCTTCGTCTGCTCCTTCTGCGTCATCCCGGGGCTGAACGACACGACGCTGTCGGTCTGCTCGACATACGTGCCGATCTTGCAGAGGTCCGTGATGGCCGACTGGACGTCGGACTTGGGCTCCTCCAGGTACGAGCCCTCGACCTGTTCGATCACGGCGGCGTCGTACATGTACTCGGACTCCAGATAGGCGGCGTCCGGCTTCATCCACGCCTTGTCGCCCTGCATGACGAACTCGACGGCGCCGTCGTCGGTGGTGGCGCTGCCGACGCAGTTGCCCTTGTCGTCCACCTGCACGTCGATCTGGGCGGGGTCGGCGACGACGACCATCTCACCGACCGCGTGCACGGACGTGGCGGCGCGCATCGCCTCCACGGCGTCCGTCTGCGCGGGACCGCCGCTCGCTCCGCCGTCCCCCTCGTCGTCGCTGCCGCAGGCGGTCAGCGCGAGCAGCGCTGCCGTTGCGGCCGCCGCGACGGCGACGCGATGCCCACGTATGACGTACTTCATCTCGACCTTCGATCACTCGACTGCTGGGCGCCTCCCGGGGGTTGACCTTGGATCGGCCGGAGGAGGCGCACACGTTACATGCGGAGCAACGGACAGCCAAAACGTTCCAGCGCACGCGGATCACGGGCGCGCCCCCGCCCGTTCGGCTCGCACACAACTAACTTGCGCACGATGGAATTGTGCGCTAGCTTCATGGTGTCGCCGGGGCCTCCCGGCGGCGTAGGAAACCAGCCACGGAGGCTTCCCATGCCGAACCGCAAGCAGCCGACCGTCGTGCTCGTCCACGGTGCGTTCGCCGACGGGTCGAGCTGGAATGGGGTGGTGGACAAGCTGAAGCGCGCGGGACATCCGGTCCTCGCCCCGGCCAATCCGCTGCGCGGCCTGCGCAGCGACGCCGCCTACCTCCGGGACGTACTCGACGGCGTCGAGGGTCCCGTCGTGCTGGCCGGCCACTCCTACGGCGGCTCGGTGATCAGCGAGGCCGCCGCCGGCGACGACAAGGTGAAGGCACTCGTGTACGTCGCCGCCTTCCTGCCCGACGAGGGCGAGAGCGCGGCCGAGCTGTCCGGAAAGTTCCCCGGCAGCACCCTCGGCGAGACGCTGAAGGAGGTGCCCACCGCGCTGCCCGGCGGCGCCGCCGTCACCGACCTCTACATCGACCAGGACAAGTTCCACGGGCAGTTCGCCGCCGACGTGCCCCCCGCCACCGCGCGGCGGATGGCCGCCACCCAGCGGCCCATCACGAGCGCGGCCCTCGGCGAGGGCGCGGGCGCCGCCGCCTGGCGGACCGTGCCGTCCTGGGCCCTGCTCACCACGGAGGACAAGAACATCCCCGTCGCCGCACAGCGCTTCATGGCGGAGCGCGCGGAGGCCCGTACGGTGACGCTCGACGCGAGCCACGCGGTGACGGTCTCGCGGCCGGACGCGGTGGCCGACCTCATCGAGGAGGCGGCGAAGTCGGTCAGTTGACGAGGCAGGGCCTTCCCGCCCCCGGCCGCCCCGGGCCGCGCGCCACCGGCGCGCGGCCGGCGCGCACGCGCCACGCGCCCGTCCGCGGCCCTACGTCCGGTGCCAGTTGTGCGGGGGGAGCAGGGGGTCGTAGGCGCCGTCGGGGAGGTCGTCGGTGAGGCGGAGGGACCAGCGGTGGAGGCGCTGGGTCAGGTCCGCCTGGACGCGGCGCAGGCGCGGGTCGTTCCAGCGGTCGTGCAGCTCCATCGGGTCCGCGGCCACGTCGTACAGCTCCGCCTCCCCGTCCACGTGCTGGTAGATCTTGTACCGGTCGTGCCGCAGCATCCGCGAAGACCCGCTCTGCGTCACGCTGTTCAGCTCGTCGTACTTCGTCCCCTCGTACGGGAAGTGCAGCTCCGGCCGCGCGTCGTCCGGGTACGGCAGCCCGCCGTACCCCCGCTCGGTGACGACGTCCGCGAACTCCGCCGCCGGGTAGTCCGCCCCGGTCAGCATCTGCCACAGGCTGCGCCCCTGGACCCCGAGCGGCAGCGGCCGCCCCACCGCCTCGCAGACCGTCGGCAGCAGGTCGGCGAGCGAGACGAAGTCCCGCCGGTTGTCCCGCGCCTCGACCCCGCACCCGTGGACGACC
Organism: Streptomyces sp. NPDC004134; assembly: GCF_042874195.1. Taxonomy (NCBI): domain Bacteria; kingdom Bacillati; phylum Actinomycetota; class Actinomycetes; order Kitasatosporales; family Streptomycetaceae; genus Streptomyces; species Streptomyces sp. NPDC004134. Next base: position 74,179 of record NZ_JBIAMS010000010.1, read on the forward strand.
ATCGGGATCCGCGCCAGCACCTCCGGCATCCCCGCGCCCTTGCGCTGGAGGCCGTAGTCGCCGGCGTAGTCGCCGTGGTCGGCGAAGAAGACCAGCAGCGTGTCGCGCCAGACGTCCTGCGCCTTGAGATGGTCCACGAGACGGCGCAGTTGGTCGTCGATGAGCCGCAGCATGCCGCAGTACGTGGCGCGATACCGCCGCCAGAGCCGGTCGTACCCGGGCCGTTTCTCCTCCACCAGCTCCCGCAGCCACTTGTACGCCCCGCCCTTGCGCTCCGCGGCCTCGGGACCGCACGTCCGCGCCGGCACCTCGTCCTCGCCGAAGAGCGAGAAGTACGGTTCCGGTGCCTGGTACGGGTTGTGCGGCTCGGGCATGGAGATCCACGAGAAGAACGGCTTCCCGGGGTCGCGTGCGGAGATCTGCCCCATGGCGTCGGACACGATCCGGTGCGCGAACTGGAGCTCCACCGGGAACGGCGTCGCCTCCGTCGTCGGCCCGTGGTCGATGGACCGCATCCAGCGCGCGAAGTCCTGCTGCTCGACGGTCTCGTCGGGTCCGCTCTCGTGCCCGTAGGGACCGGAGAACGCGTCGAAGAACTCCTTCCGCCCCCGGTACATGTGCGTCTTCCCGGCGTAGAAGAGCTGGTACCCGGCTCCGCCCAGCACGTCGAGCAGATCGTCCCCCCGCACCACCCCCTGCGGCGTGGAGTTCTGCCGCACGCGGTGCGCGCTGGGCCACCGCCCGGTCAGCACGCTGGTGCGCGCGGGCACGCACGCGGGCGCGGTCGTGTACGCCCGCCGGAACCGCATGCCGCCGGCGGCGAGGGAGTCGAGGAAGGGCATGGTGTCCAGACCGAACCCCTCACCCGCGGTGAAGTCGGCACGGAACTGGTCGGTCATGACGAACACGATGTTGGGCGCGGTAGGGCAGGTCACGGCGTCCGTTCCTTTCCGGTGCGCGGTACGGAGAAGGAAGAGCAAGGAGGAGCGGGGAGGAGCAAGGGAGAGCAGGGAGGAGCAGGGCGGAGTGCTACCGGCACCATGCGAACGCCCGCCGGACCCCGTCAATGACCGGACGATTTAATCCGGTCCTCCGAGCCAGTCGAGGATCGTGCGCATGCCGTCGTGCCAGTGGGCCTCCAGCAGGTCCGCCGCGTGCGCGAAGTCGCCCGCGGTGAGGGCCGCCAGGACCTTCCGGTGCTCGTGGTCGACTTCCGCACGGTGCTTCACCTCGCGCATGTACGCGAGTTCGTAGCGGGACAGGTTCGTGCGCAGTTGGGTGAGCATCCCCAGCAGGTGACGGTTGCCCGCCGCGGTGGCGATCGCCGTGTGCCACTCGGTGTCGAGCTGCCAGCGGCGTACCGGGTCCGCGCACTCTTCGAGTTCGCCGAGCACGGCGCCCAGCCGCCGCGTGGTGGCGGGGTCGAGCGCCGTGATCGTACGGGTGGCCAGCGCTTCGAGCGTGGCCAGCACGGGGTACAGCTCGGCGGCGTCGCGGCGGACGAGGGGGCGGACGGTGAAGCCGCGGGCCAGGGCGGACTGGAGGACGCCCTCGGCCTGGAGGCGGAGGAGGGCTTCGCGCACCGGAGTGCGGGAGACCTGGAGGGTGCGGCTGAGGCCGGCCTCGGTGAGGGGGGCGCCCGGGGCGTACTCGCCCGCGGAGATGAGGGCGACGATGCGGAGGTAGACGGCTTCGCGGAGCGGTTCGGCCCGGGCGATGGGCTCGTTCGCGCCTGCGGGGTACGTGGTCATTGCTGGTACGGGCTTTCGTCGCGGTGGCGTTGCTCGAACTCCGAGCGCATGCACAGGGTGCTCGGCGAGATCATCCGGTCGACCGCCATGATGCCGTCCAGGTGGTCGATTTCGTGCTGGAGCAGTTCGCCGAGGTCGCCTTCCGCGCGCAGGCGGTGCCGCTCGCCGTCCGCGGACTGGTACTCCACGTCCACCCATCTCGCCCTGCCGACCCGGCAGAAGAACCGCAGGGAGAAGCTCAGGCAGGCGTCCCACGGCTCCCAGGTCTCCGGGGAACGGGCCGTGATCCGGGGGTTGACGAGCGTCCACGGCCGGTCCAGGTGCAGGTGGAGCACGCGGCTGGGCACGCCGATCTGCGGCGCGGCGATGCCGCGGCCGTAGCCGGTGCGCGCCACCCAGTCGGCCAGCGTGTCCGCGAGGTCGGCGGCGGTTTCCGCGGTCCGGGGCGAGCCCGGCTCCGCGACGTCGGCTGCGGGCATGCGCAGGGCGGGATCGCCGAGTTGGAGCGTCGCACGTACGGGCATTCGTCCATCGTATACGATGCGCAGATGGTGAAGCCCTTGAAGGTGGAGAACATCGAGGAAGCGGCGAGCCTCATCGATCCCGTCTTCCGCGACAGCCCGTACGTCGAGGACGCCGCGCTGGCCCGCCGGGTGGGCCGGGATCTGGCGCTCAAGCTGGAGACGCTCAACCCGATCCGGTCCTTCAAGGGCCGCGGCGCGGACTACTTCATGCACGAACTGGCCGCGGGGCAGCGGGTGGTCTGCGCGTCGGCGGGCAACTTCGGCCAGGCAGTCGCCTACGCGGGCCGCGCGCGCGGCATCGCGGTCACGGTGTACTGCGCCCGGAACGCGAACCCCGTCAAAGTCGCCCGGATGCGCGAACTCGGCGCCGAAGTCGCCCTGGCCGGCGCCGACTTCGACGCCGCGAAGGACGCCGCACGGGCCTACGCGGACGGCGCCGCGGACCGGCTCTTCGTCGAGGACGGCGAGGAGCCGCGCATCTCCGAGGGCGCCGGCACCATCGCCGTGGAACTCGCGCCGCTGCCCGGCACCCTGCTCGTACCGGTCGGCAACGGGGCCCTGATCGGCGGGATCGCCTGCTGGGTCAAGGCCCGTGCGCCCCGCACCCGGATCGTGGGCGTCTGCGCGGCGGGCGCTCCCGCGATGGCCGAAAGCTGGCGCCGGAACGCGCCGGTCAGCACCCCCGAGGCCCGGACCATCGCCGACGGGGTCGCCGTCCGGGTGCCGGTGCCCGCGGCCGTCGACAGGATGCGCGGCCTCGTGGACGACGTGGTGCTCGTCGACGACGACCAGCTCCGCGAGGCGCTGCGGGCGGTGCGGGACACCGTGGGCCTGATCCTGGAACCCGCCGCCGCCCTCGGCGTCGCCGCCGCGCTCCACCACGACTTCGGGGCCGGCGCCCTGGCGGCCGTCGTGACCGGCAGCAACTTCTCCCCCGAACTCCTCGCCGAACTCGCGGAGCCGGCCCCCGCCGCCGGCTGACGGCCGGCCGGCCCGGCGTTCCGCCGGGCCCCTCCGGAGCCCTTCCCGACCCGCCCCCGCGCCTCCCAACCCGAGGCCGGGGGCGGCGCCTTGTCGCCGTCCCTTCCCGAACTGGTCGCGTCCGGACCGTTTACTTCCGGCCACGGCATGCGTAACGTGCTCATCGCAACGCTCACGTTAACGTTCATGTCGAGGCTGGAGCCGAGATGCGTCCCAGATTGCGTGCAATATCCACCGCGGTGGTCCCCGGCGTCGCGATAGCCCTCGCGCTGCTCGGCGGGTCTGCTGCCGCGGCCTCAGACCAGGACGACCAGGTGCAGAACGGTCCGCACGGTGCGGCCGGGCGGACCGTGGAGGTCCGGGTCGGCACGTACAACGTGTGCGGCCACGGCTGCCTGCCGACCAAGGAAGAGTGCGAGCGCGTCATCGGCCGCGACTGCGCCACCAAGCTGCGCCCCTGGGCCGAGGGCCGGGCCGCCGACGTCGCCGCGGACATCGACGCGGCCGGGCTCGGCGTCGTCGCCACGCAGGAGATCGGCAACAACGCGACGCCCAGCCAGCCCGCCGTCGACGTCGAGTCCTTCCGCGCGCCGCTGACCGCCGCCCTCGAGGAGCACGGCTACGCCGAGGCCCCCGCCGACTACGCCGGCACCCGGCACCCCGAGAAGGGCTACCCGCTCAAGTCCGGCGCCGGCCGCTACACGTACTACGACGCCTCCCGCTACTCCCACCTCGACAAGCGCGGCCGCGAACTGCCCCACGACCTGCTCTGGCTGCCGGACTCCACCGAGATCTACGGCAAGACCATGACCTGGAACGTGCTCCGCGAGAAGAGGTCCGGCGCCCGCTTCGTCGTCGTCGACATGCACCTGGAGTACCGCAAGAACGGCGCCACCGACCCCAACGGCTGGACCAAGAACTGGGACGAGGTCCGCTACGCCGACGCCAGGCGCACCGCCGAGGAGCTGACCCTCCGCAACAAGCACACCCGCAACCTGCCCATCGTCTTCGCCGGCGACATGAACTCCGGCTCCACCGCCGACGGCGCCAGCGCCATCGATGCCTTCGCCGACGTCGGCTTCACCGACGCGCTCGCGGTCGCGGACCGCGTCACCGGCGACGCGTACGCCTCGTACAACGGCGGCAAGATCCCGCTGCCCCTCGGCGAGAAGATCGACCACCTCTTCGTCCGGAACGGGACGAAGGTCGGCGAGTGGGTGCAGATCCCGCAGACCACCGCGACCGAGGGGCCGCAGGCCGAACTGCTGCGCTCCGATCACAACCTCTCCTACGCCACCGTCCGCCTCATGAAAGGAAACCGGTGACGACCGCACCACACCCCGATCCGCGCCTGCTCGACCCGAAGCTGGCGAAGTTCAACCCGCTGCGCCGCATCCTCGTCCACGACGACTTCAACACCGGGACGCACGGGTGGATCGAGCTGATCGGCAACCACGACCAGCACGGTGATCTCGACACCGTCGACGAGCACATGTCGGACTTCCGGCCGCCGCAGCTCAGCTCCTGCAACTTCTTCGACGTCGGCACGCACGGGGCCATGTCCGGCACGTACGCCCTGAAGGTCGCCACCCGGCCGGTCACCGGGCACACCGGTGTGGCGATCCGGCGGCTGACGATGTCAGGCCGCGGCCGGGTGCAGTTCGAGACGTACTTCGCGTACAAGGCGGAGGCCGCCTCGGCGGAGAACGGCGCGGCGACCGCCGCCGGCGGCGGCCGGTGGGACGCCAACAACCACCCGTCGGAGCAGCAGTTCGGCGCGGTCACCGTCGCGACCGACATCTGCGACGGCGTGCGCTACCACAACGTCGTGCGCTACCAGAACACCGATCTCGACCACGAGGTGCAGCACCGCTGGATGTACCCCACGGTCCCCGAGCCGACCCCGCGCGAGCACTTCGAGGGCAAGGTCAAGCTCCCGCGGACCGCGGACTTCACCGCCCCCGACCCCGCCGACTGGCAGCAGTTCGGCGAGCGCCAGGACCTCTGCTTCAACGAGGTCCCCACCAAGGTCAACTGGCACTATCTGCGCTGGGTCATCGACACCAGCACCCGCAGCAACGTCGAACTCCAGGTCAACGACGTCGTCCACGACATGTCCGACGTGCCCGTGCCGCCGTACGACGAGGAGTACGGGTCGCTGCAGAACCTGCTCAACTTCTACGTCTCCGTCCGCACCCACACCGACGTGCGGAACTTCCTGTACCTCGACTCCGTGCTGATCTCGGTGGACTGGTGAGTGCGACATGACCATGCGACAGTCCTTCACCGCCGTCATCGAGCGCAACGCGACGCTGACGGGCGAGTTCACCACCGAGCCCTACGAGGCCGCCTGGGCCCGCGAGGCCCGCTGGTTCGTGCGCGTCCTCGACGCCTCGGGGCGCGCCCCGCGGATGCTCGTACGCACCCAGATCTCGCCCGACGGCCTGCACTGGTGCGACCTCGACCGCGGCACGGAGCAGTCCGTCGACCCTGACGACGGACCGCTGCACAGTTGGCCCGCCGAGGGCTTCGGCGGCTGGCTGCGCCTGCGCGGCACCGTCGTCGACGAACCGGCGCGGGACGCGCCGGACCCCGGCGACGCGGCTTCGTCCGTCAAGGTCCTGATCTACCTGGCACTCAAGTCATGACCCGGAGGTGGTGAGATGACCGGGGCGAGCAGAGCGGGTGGCAGCGGCCCGGCGCGGCGGGACTTTCTGGCGATGGCGGGGCTCGGGGCCACGGCGGTGCTGCTGTCCGGCTGCGGCGTCGGCAGTGCCGCGCCCAGCGGGGCGCTGCGCGCGGCGTTCGGGCAGCCGGTCACCGACCTGGACCCGTACAACGCCGCGACCGCCGTCGACGAGGCGTCGCTGATCGTCAAGCGGCTGGTCTTCGACACCCTCGTACGGCGCGAGGGCGCGGAGCTGGCGCCGGGGCTCGCGGCCCGCTGGCGGCGGGAGGGCGACACGAAGTGGGTGTTCACGCTCCGCCGCGGCGCCGTCTTCCACGACGGCAGCGAGGTCACCGCCCGCGACGTGGTCGCGTGTCTGAAGCACACACAGCAGGTCGCGTCCGCGCAGACCCCGCTGTGGGCGACGGTCACGGGCGCCGAGGCGCCCGACGACCACACGGTGGTCTTCACCACCGACGGGCCGCTCGGCTCGCTCCCGGTCAACCTCACCCTCCTGTTCATCGTCCCGGCGCGGCTGGTCGCGGACCCGGAGCAGAAGCGGAGCCCCGTCGGCTCCGGTCCGTTCCGGGTCACCGGCTTCACCCCGTCGACCTCCGTCGAGCTGGCGCGGTTCGACGACTACTGGGGCGGCCGGGCGGAGCTGCCCGCGGTCTCCATGCCGTACATCGCGGAGACCTCGACGGCGATCACCGCCCTGCGCAACGGCGACGTCGACCTGCTCTGGCCGGTCCCGCCCGACCAACTGCCCGAGGTCACCGGGGTGTCCGGGATCACCGTCGAGTCGGTGCCCTCCTGGACGTACTACTTCAACTGGTTCAACTGCGCGCGTGAGCCGTTCAGCGATCCCGACGTCCGCCGCGCGCTCTGCCAGGCCGTGAACGTGCCGCAGATCGTGGACTTCCTCTTCGGCCGCGGCGGCAAGCAGATGCGCGCGCCGATACCCGAGACCGTCGCCGGCTTCGCGCCGCAGCGGCCCTGGCCGTACGACCCGGACGAGGCGCGCCGGCTGCTGGCGCGGGCCGGGCTCGGGCGCGGGTTCTCCACGTCGATGATGTGGTTCGACGCGACCGGGCCGCTGTCGCGGGAGCTGGCGCAGGCGCTGATCTCGGCGTGGGCCGACATCGGCGTCACCGTCGAGCCGCAGAGCATCGAGAAGGCGATGTGGCTGGAGCGGCTCAACGGCCTCGACTGGGACATGAACCTCCAGACGAACACCGTGACCACCGGCGACGCCGCCTTCACCATCGGCCGCCTCTACACCTCGGAGGCCAAGCGCCTCGGCTACGCCAACAAGGAACTCGACGCCGTCCTGGCACAGGCCGCCGGTGCGCCCGAGGGCCCGGAACGCGACGCACTCTACGGCGCGGCCTGCGGGACCATATGGTCGGACGCCGTCGGTCTCTTCCCCGTCACCCTCGTCACCGGGTACGGGCGCGCGAAGGAGCTGACCGGCTTCACCCCCGCCCCGAACAACCAGCCCGACCTCGCCGTGGTGGGGCGCCGATGACCCCGCGCCGGAGGATCCCATGACCGCACGCCGCCGACCCACGCTGCGCGACATCGCCCTGTCGCTCGACCTGTCGGTCAACACCGTCTCCCGGGCGCTCGCCGACAAGGACGCGGTCAGCCCCGAGACCCGCGAGCGGGTCAAGGAGGAGGCGGAACGCCTCGGTTACGTGCCCAACACCATGGCCCGCTCCCTCGTGCTGCGGAACGCCATGACCCTCGGGCTCGTCATCACCAACCCGGCCAACCCCTTCTACGCCCGCCTCATCTCCGCGATCGAGGAGCGCGGCCGCGAACGCGGCTACTCGCTGATGCTCATGGTCACCGAGGACTCCGCGGAGAACGAGCGCCGCGCCGCCGAGGAGCTGATGCGCTGGGGCGTCGACGGCGTGCTGGCCATACCCGTGCAGCACGGCGCGGAGCACTGGAGCCGGCTGCGCAAGTCCGGTACGCCGGTGGTCCTGCTCAACCGGCACCTGCCGGAGCTGGACGCCGACGTCGTGGGCGTCGACTACTACGCCGGTGCCCGCGCGGCGACCGAGCACGTGCTGGACGGCGGGGCGACCGAGCTGTACCTGGTCGAGGAGGACCTGGAGATCTCGCCGGTCTCGGAGCGTATCCGGGGCTTCCGCGAGACGCTGGCGGCCCGCGGGATCGCGGCGCCCGACGACGCGGTGGTGCGCGTGGATCCGGCGGCCGCGCCGGAGGGGGTGCCGGTCTCGGGGCCCTTCGACCCCGGGGTGGCGTACGCCGTCGGCGCGGAACTGGCGCGGCGGGCGGGGCCCGGCGCGGTGGTGCTCGCGGGCAACGACTACCACGCGCTCGGCCTGTACCGGGCGTTCGCCGAGCGGGGGCTGCGGGTCGGCACGGACATCGGCGTCGTCGGCCACGGCGACCACCCGTTCTCCGCGTACCTCGACCCGGCCCTGACCACGGTCCGGCTGCCCGCGCCCGACGTGGGCCGGGCAGGCGTCGACCGGCTGCTGGAGCGGGTGCAGTCCGGGCCCGACTCCGCGGCGGAGGACGCGGATCCGATCCGTACGCTCCTGGCCCCCGAACTCGTCGTACGCGCCTCCGCCGGACCACTCCGAAGAAGAGGTGAGCACTGATGGGCGCGTTCCTCGCCAAACGCCTCGCGCAGGCCGTCGTCGTCGCCTTCGGCGCGCTGACGCTGGTGTTCCTCATCGTGCGCGTCGTGCCGGGCGATCCCGCCAAGCTGATCGTCGGGCCCGACGCGTCCGCCGAGCAACTGGAGAGCGTACGGGCCGACTTCGGCCTCGACGACCCGCTGTGGCGGCAGTACGCCGACCATCTCGCCGGCGTCGTGCGCGGCGACCTCGGCGACTCCTGGCGCCTCGGCGGCTCGGCCCTCAGCAACACCCTGGACCGCTTCCCGGCGACCCTGAGCCTGTCGCTGGCGGCGCTGCTGCTGACCGTCGCCGTCGGGATCCCGCTGGGCATGCTCTGCGCCCGCCGCCCCGGCAAACTGCTCGACCTGGTGGTCTCCACCGGCTCGCTCGCCGGCCAGGCCGTCCCGTCGTTCTGGCTCGGCATCGTCCTGATCCTCATCTTCGCCCGCCAGCTCGACTGGCTGCCCGCGACCGTCGACGGCTCGCCGGCCGCGGTGCTGCTGCCGGCCGTCACGCTGTCGCTGCCGTTCATCGGCTGGCTCGCCCGGCTGGTGCGCAGCAGCGCGCTGGAGGAGGGCGGCAAGGACTACGCCCGTACGGCCCGCGCGAAGGGCGTCGGCGAGGGGACGATCCAGTACGTGCACGTCGGCCGCAACATCGCCATCCCGGTCGTGACCGTACTCGGCCTGCTGATGGGCAACTTCATCGCCAACGCGGTCATCATCGAGGTCGTCTTCTCCTGGCCGGGCATCGGCTCGCTGATGGTCGACGCGATCACCAACCGCGACTACGCGGTCGTGGAGGCCGCGATCCTCACGATCACGCTGGCGTACATCGTCCTGAACCTGCTCGTGGACGTCGTCTACTTCGTCATCGACCCCCGCCTCACCCCGGAGGACGCTTGACTCCTCTCCCTCGTAGGCGAGGGGGATTCCTGGCTCACGTCGCCTGCCTCCCCAGCGGGGGTGCAGGTCTTACACGGTCAGCGCCAGCCGGGTTGAAGACCAGCCCGGACGAGCATCACGCGCGCGGAGTTCTTGTCCCTGGGGCGGGACACTCCGCACGCGGTGCACGTATACGTTCGTTCCGAGAGAGGCAGCGCGTGCTTGGTTCTCGCTCCGCAGTCCGCACAATCCATCGTGGTGTGCGCCGGGTGCACCAAATGCACGACCCGGCCGTGTTTGCGGCCCATCTCGACCAGCGCGGCCTTCGTGGCGCCGATCGCCGCATCAGCGGCCTTACGGGCCATGGTCGACTTCGCCAGGAACCTCGGGCGGAAGTCCTCCACGGCCAGGGCGTCATGGTCGCGAACAACCTTCTTGGCCCACTTGCGGCCGGTGTCTTTCCGTTGCCGGGCGACCTTCTTGTGGAGCCTGGCGGTCTGCCGCTGCGCTTCGCGGTACCCCTTCGATGCGGCCTGCCCGCGCTTCGGCTTCCTGCGGGCCATCATCCGCTGGTACCTCGCCAACTTCAGCGCCGCGGTCTTGCCGTGCTGCGGGTGGGCAAGGTCATGGTCGTCGGACGTGGTGGTCGCGGTCTGCTTCACACCCCAGTCGATACCAATCACCCGCCCGGTCGCGGGAAGCCGCTCGGTCACGGCGGGAACGACGAAACTCGCCCACCAGTGCCCCACCGAATCCCGGTACACACGCACCGAACTGGGCGCCTTGGGGAGGTCCCGCGACCACACCGGGCGCACGACGATCCCGCCGGCCAGATGCACACGCCGGTCCTTGAGGCGGAAGCCGCGCCGGGTGTATTCAAGGGTGGGCAGCGCCTCACGTTTCTTCTTCCAACGGGGCATCCCGGTCCGCTGCCGCATCGGCAACCCGGCCTTGATGTCTCTCAGCGCCTTGGCACGGGACTTGCCGAAGTCGCGGATCACCTGCTGCTGGGGAACACAAGCCCCCTGGCGCAGCCACGGAGTGCGGGCACGGGCCCGGGTCAGCATCGCCGCGAGCTGCACCGGCCCGCATGTCATCTTCTGGCCCGTCGCCCGGTTGTGCTGGTGGACCTGCCGGGACTTGGCGACGCACTCATTCCACACCCAGCGCACCCGGTCCCACTCGGCTTCCAGAGCCGCACGGGCCGTCGGCGACAAGCGAAGACGAAAGGTGTACCGGCAGTGCCCCGCCGCCTCTGTGGCCACTTCCGCCGTCATGCATCAGAACCTACCTGGGAGGACTGACAGTTGACCCCGATAGATCCCTTCGCTGCCGCTCACCAGCAGTTTTGGTGTCCGCCGAATCGCCTGGACGGCGGTTTGACTCTCCCTGCCCCGCTCACGCGGGAGCTTCGTTTCCTCCCCCGGCTGCAGCCGGGGGTATCCACAAAGGAAACCTGATGAGCGCTACGACCACGGCCGCGCCCGCGAAGGCCGACGGCTCCCCCCGTACCGCCAAGGCCCCCGGCGGCGGCGCGCGGCGGGTGCCGGTGCGGGTGTGGATAGGCGCCGGGATACTCGCGCTCTTCGTCCTCGCCGCCGTCGTCGGCCCGCTGCTGCGCCCGTACGACCCGGTGGCCACCGACCTGCCGAACCGGCTGCTGTCGCCCGGAGAGCGGACCGACGCGGGCGACATCGCCTGGCTGGGCACCGACCAGATGGGCCGCGACCTGCTCGCCAACCTGCTGGCCGGCTCCCGGATCTCGCTGCTGGTCGCCTGCGCGACCATCCTGGTCGGCGGCGCGGTCGGCCTCGTCGTCGGGCTGGTCTCGGGCTACTTCGGCGGCTGGCCGGACACGATCGCCTCCCGCATCGGCGACATCCAGCTCGCCTTCCCCTCCATCCTGCTGGCGATCCTGCTGGCCGGGGTGCTCGGCCCGAGCGTCACCAACATCGTCATCACGCTGGCGATCACGAGGTGGGTCATCTTCGCCCGCGTCGCCCGCGCGTCGGCGATGGCGACGCGGCGGCTCGGGTTCGTCGACTCGGCGCGGGTGCTGGGGGCGGGGCACGTACGCATCATGCTGCGCCACGTGCTGCCGTCCGTCTGGCAGCCGCTGCTGGTCGCGGCGACGGTGCAGGTGGGCCTGGTGATGGTCGCGGAGGCGTCGCTGAGCTTCCTCGGCCTCGGCGTTCCGGTCGACACCTCGTCGTGGGGCGCCACCGTCTCGGTGGGGCGCGACTACCTGGGCTCGGCGTGGTGGATCTCCACGATGCCGGCGGCGGCGCTGGCGCTGGTGGTCACGGCGGTGGGCGTGATCGGGGACGGCTTCCGGGACGCGTCGGACCCGCGGTCGCAGATATGAGCGGAGAGGAGAACACGATGCCTGCCACGACCGTGGAAACGCCCGCGGCGGCCCGGCTTCGGGACGTACACCTGGCCTTCGGCTCCCGGGAGGTCGTCCGCGGGGTCGACCTCGACCTCGTACCTGGCCGGGTCACCGCCCTGGTGGGCGAGTCGGGCAGCGGCAAGTCGCTGACGTCGCTGGCCCTGATGGGGCTGCTGCCCCCGGGCGCGCGGGTGAGCGCGGGGACGGTCGAGATCGAGGGCCGGGACACCGCCGGGTTCACCGACGCGCAGTGGCGGCAACTGCGGGGCGCGAAGGTCGCGATGGTCTTCCAGGACCCGATGGCGGCGCTGAACCCGTCGTTCACCGTGGGCTGGCAGATCGCCGAGACGCTGCGCCGCCGGGGCACCGGCCGCCGCGCGGCCCGGGAGCGGGCGGTGGAGCTGATGCGGACCGTCGGCATCCCCGACGCGGAGGCCAGGTACGGCGCGTACCCGCACGAGTTCTCTGGCGGCATGCGGCAGCGGGCGGTCATCGCCATGGCCCTCACCCTGGACCCGGCGGTGCTGCTGGCCGACGAGCCGACGACGGCGCTGGACGTGACCGTGCAGGCGCAGATCCTGCGGCTGCTCGCCGGGCGGCAGACGGAGGCGGGGATGGCGATGCTGCTGGTCTCGCACGACCTGGGCGTGGTGGCCCGCGTCGCGCAGGACGTGGCGGTGATGTACGCGGGCCGGATCGTGGAGGCGGGCGCGCTGGACGACGTCTACACGGCACCGGCGCACCCGTACACGCGCGGCCTGCTGGACGCGGTCCCGGACCCGGCGCGGCCGGGGCGGCTGGTGCCGATCGAGGGCCAGCCGCCGGCCCCGGGGGTGCTGCCCGCGGGGTGCGCGTTCGCGCCGAGGTGCGGGTACGCCACGGAGGTGTGCCGGACGGCGGACCCGGCGCTGACGGCGGTGGGGCAGGGCCACGAGTCGGCCTGCCACCACAGCGGGAAGGTCCTGGCCGGGGCGGGGAACGTGGAGGCGGCGTCATGAGCACGGGCAAGCAGACGGGGGACGCGCTGCTGGACATCCGGGAACTGCACGCGGGTTACACGGTCCCGGGCCGCTCGGGCCTGGGCCGCCGCCGCGTCGACGCGGTCGCGGGCGTCGATCTGGCGGTACGCCCGGGCCGTACGGTCTGCATCGTCGGCGAGTCGGGCTGCGGCAAGTCGACGCTGGCCCGCGCGGTGGTGGGCCTCCTCCAGCCCTTCGCGGGTTCGGTCTCCTTCGCGGGCCTGGACCTGGCGACGGCGGGCCGCCGCGAGCGGCGGCGGGTGGCGAACGACCTCCAGATGGTCTTCCAGGACCCGTACACGTCGCTGAACCCGAGGATGCGGGTGGCGGAGATCGTGGCGGAGGGCTGGCACATCCACAGGGAGATGGCACCGGCGGACGAGGGGACGGCGGTGGAAAGCCTCCTGACCCAGGTGGGACTGGACGCTTCGTACGCGACCCGCCGCCTGCACGAGCTGTCCGGCGGCCAGTGCCAGCGGGTGAGCATCGCGCGGGCGCTGGCGCTGCGGCCGAAGCTGATCGTCTGCGACGAGGCGGTGTCGGCGCTGGACGTGTCCGTACGCGCCCAGATCCTGAACCTGCTCGCGGATCTGCAGCGGGAGCTGGGGATCGCGTACCTCTTCATCTCCCACGACCTGGACGTGGTCCGGCACATCGCGGACGAGGTGGCGGTGATGTACCTGGGCACGATCGTGGAACACGGCACGGCGGCCCAGGTCTTCGAGTCCCCGCAGCACCCGTACACCCAGGCCCTCCTGGCCGCGGCCCCCTCGGTCCACGACCGCCCGGGCACCACCACGACCCTCCCCCTCAACGGCGAGGTCCCCTCGCCGGCCGACCCCCCGTCCGGCTGCCGCTTCCACACCCGCTGCCCCCTGGCAACGGACCTGTGCAGAACGGACCCCCCGGACCTCCGCGCACGAGGCACAGCCCCCCACCCGTCAGCCTGCCACTACGCGGGCGAACCCGCGGCCGAGCCCGCCGCCCGCTGAGGGGGCCGGGGGCCGGTGAGCAGGCAGCTCCCCCGGGGGCTGCCTGCTCCGTTCCGGGGTGGCCGCGTCAGTCGATCTCGTCGCAGACGTCGGTCAGTTTCCTCGTGCCTTCCTTCCACGTCACCGTGCGGTAGTCGGCCGCGGTGATCTCCAGGGTGTAGACGCCGTCGACCAGGTACTCGCCGCGGGGCAGGTTGCCCTGGTTCTCCTTGAAGCCGATCAGGACCGGGCCCGTGGCGTAGTAGACGTGGCCGCCGTCCGGGGCGTAGCGGACGATCGAGCGGCCGCCGGCGTCCGCGTCGTAGCTCGCGCCCGTGTCCAGGTTGGTGACGCGGACGATGAGGGCGCCCTTGTACAGCTCGGTCTTCGGGGAGCCGTCGGGGTAGGTGGCGACGGTCTTGACCATGGTCTCGTCGAGGAGGGGTTCGGTGCGGAAGGGGAAGTCGCAGCGTTCGCCCGCGGGGTAGTTCACCGGGGGGTACTCGACCGGGCGCCAGCCCCCGTCGTCGCTCTCCCCGACCGCGGCAGTCGCCGCCGGGGCGGCCAGGGTGGCGGTCAGGCAGAGCGCTGCGGCGGTGGCTGCTGCGTAACGGCGCATGGGTACCGGCTCCTTCGGGTCGGGGCGCGTGCTCGTCCTCCGAGCCTGGTCCCGCCGGCTCACCATCCGCTCACCACAACCGGCGTACGCTGCCCTCGTGTTGGAGTTCCGCCTGCTCGGGCCCTTCGAGGCGGTACGCGACGGCGCCCCCGTCTCGCTGAGCCGGCGGCGCCAGGAGCGGCTGCTGCTCGCGGTGCTGCTGCTCGCCCCGGGGCGGGCGGTTGCCGCCGGGCGGCTGGCGGAGCTGCTGTGGGACGGGGGTGGCGCGCGGGGCACGCTGCACACCTACGTCAGCCGGCTGCGGGTGGCCCTCCGGCCGTACGGGGTGCGGATCGTGACCCGCGGCGACGGGTACGCCGCCGAGCCGGGCGGCTGGCGGACCGATGCCGCCGAGTTCGCCGAACGGGCCAGGGCCGCCGCCGTGCTGCGCGACCCCGCGGAGCGGCTGCGCCGTACCGAGGAGGCGCTGGCCCTGTGGCGCGGGGAACTCCTCGACGGGCTCGCGGACGGCGAACTCCGCGCCCGCCTCGGCGCGGAGCTGACCGAGCTACGGCTCGGCGCCCTGGAGCAGCGCGCCGAGGACCGGCTGCACACCGGCCGCGACGGGGCGCGCGACGGCAGCGGCCCCCTCGCCGCGGAACTCCGGCCCCTGGTCGCCCGCCACCCTCTGCGCGAACGGCTCGTCGCCGCCCTGATGACCGCCCTCTACCGCGCCGGCCGCCAGGCCGAAGCCCTCGACGTCTACCGCACCACCCGCCTCGCCCTCGCCGCCGAGCTGGGCGTCGCACCCGGCCCCGCCCTCCGCGACGTCCACGCGAAGGTGCTCAGCGCCGACCCCGCGCTCGACCAGCCGCCGCTGCCCGCGTACGCCGTCCAGGTCCGTGACGTACGCCTGCCGCTGCACACCAGCGGCCAGCCCGCCCTGGAGTTCTGCAACACCTGGGCCGGCTGGGACGGCGCCCGCGCGGCCGGGGCGGAGTGGCTGACCGGCTACCGGGCGCTCGCCGTGTGGTCCTGCCACCTCGGGCTGCTGGAGGACTGGCTGGTCACCCAGCTCCTCAAGCAGGCGGAACAGCAGCCCGCCGCCGCGCTGGAGGCGCTGGCGGAGGCCCGCGAGCTGCGTACCGCGATGCACGACTGCTTCGTCGACCCGGCCGACCGGCGGGCCTTCAAGCAGGTCGCGCGTACGGCGGAAGCCGCCGCCCGGGTCGCGGAGTTCCACCTCGACGAGGACGGCCTGGGCCGCTGGCGGCTGCCCGCCTCGACGGGCCTGCGGCTGCCGGTGCTGGCGGTCGCCCGCAGCGCCGCCGACCTGCTCGCCGACCCGCAGCGCTGCACCGTGACGGCGTGCCCGTCACCGGACTGCGGCTGGCTCTTCCTCGACGCCCCGGGCCGCCGCCGCTGGTGCTCCCTGGGCACGTGCGCGGCCCGGGAGGGCGCGGGGTGCCTCGGCTGAGGGCGGGTGCCGCCTCTCCGGGCCGCGGGCCCCGTGCCGCCGACCGGCCGGGCCGCGTACGGGAATCGGCATCGCCGGGGCGGGCGGTTCCGGGAGGGATCCGGGGCGTTGTACCTCCCTGGCGCCCGGCCCGGCACGGTATGTTCCCATACGGAGCGGCTGTCACCCGGGGCCCATGTGGCGCCGGAGCCGCTCGGACTGCACCGTCTCACCACCAAGGGATCGGGAATGATCACGCTTACGAAGGATGACGAACCGGCGGACCTGGCCGGGGTTACCCACCTGTCGATAGGGGTCTCGTGGGACCCCACGGTCGGGAGCAGCGGCGGCCTCATGGGCAAGCTGCGCCAGACCAAGGGCACCGACCTCGACCTGATCGCCATCGCCATGGCGGGATCCGACCCGGTCCGGCTCGCCGGTCTCGACTCGCTGGACCCCATGGGCAACGGCGCGATCGTGCACAGCGGCGACAACCAGACCGGCAAGGGCGACGGCGACGACGAGACGGTCACCGTCGAGTTCTCCCGGATCCCGAACCAGATCACGGCCATCGTCTTCGTCGCCGCCGCCTACAAGAAGGGCAGCAGCTTCCAGAAGGCCCGCAACATCAGCTTCAAGGTGTACGACGCCTCCGGCGGCAGCACCCAGCAGGTCGCCGACATCTGGCCCAGCCTGCTCTCCGCCGACAACGGCTGCGCCGTCGCCAAGGCCACCCGGTCCGGCGACTCCTGGCGGCTGCAGGTGATCAACGAGAACGGCAAGATCAAGCAGGGCAACGAGCACTCGCTCATGCGCTTCGCCGCGGGCAAGTAGCAGTCAGGAAGCGTTCGCCCGGGACGCCGCCCCCCTGGGCGGACGCTACCGCCCCCTGCCGCCGGTGCCGCAGAGCGCGCGGTCCACGAGTTCGCCGGCGACCCGCTCCTGCCGGAGCATGCTGTCGTGCGAGTCCCCCAGCGCGGTGGACATCGAGACGGTGACGGCCCGACGGCCGTCGCCGGTGGCGCCGTTCACGGTGATGTAGCCGGCTTCGCCGCCGCCGTGGCCCCAGTAGCTGCCGCCGCAGGACAGCGGGCGCTCGACGAGGCCGAGGCCGTAGCGCCCGCCCGGCCAGAACTCCGCCAGCTCCTCGCTGACCGGGACGGTCTCCCGCATCTCGGCCAGCCGCGCCGGCGGCAGCAACTCGCCCCCGAGCAGCGCCCGGAGGAAGCGGTTGACGTCCGCGGTGGTGGAGACGTAGCCGCCGGGGTCGGGGACGAGGACCTTCGTGACGTCCACGCGCTCGCCGGACGGGAACACCTGGTACGCGCGGGCGTGCGGGCTGCGCGGGGCGGGCGTGCCGCCGGGCAGGTAGGTGCGGTCCATCCCGAGCGGTGCCAGGACCCGGGCCCCGACCTCCTCGTGCCACGGGCGGCCCGTGACCTTCTCGATGATCAGGTCGAGCAGTACGTAGCCGGTGTTGGAGTAGCCCCACCCGGTGCCCGGCGCGAAGTCCGGGCGGTGCTTCATCGCGCGGGCGACGACCTGCCGGGGGGTGTAGGTGTCGTACCGGTGCTCGTAGTACTCCCGCGGGGTGGCGAAGCCGGGGAGGTCGTCGTGGAGGCCGGCGGTGTGCCGGAGGAGGTGGCGGACGGTGATCAGGCGGCCGTCGTTGCCGTTGCCGGTCACCAGCCCCGGCAGCCAGCGGTCGACCGTGTCGTCGAGCGCCAGCCGGCCTTCGTCGGCCAGTTGCAGGACCACGGTGGCGACGAGGGCCTTGCCGGTGCTGGCCATCCGGAAGTAGCCGTTGCGGGGCACCGGCCGGTGCGTACCGACGTCGGCGACGCCGCTGGTGGCGACCAGGCTCCGGCCAGGTCCGGCGGTCGAGGATCCGGCGGTCACGCGGGCCTGGACGCCGGTGATGCCCAGGGCCCGGAGGGCGTCGGTGTCGCGGCGCAGGTCGTCGCGGCCGTAGCCGCCGCCGGCCGGACCGCGTGCACCGTCGCGTACGCCTTCGTGCGCGTCGGCGGGCAGTTGCACGGCGACGGCCGCGCAGGCGGCGACGAGGACGGCGGCAGCAGTCGGCCACCGGCCGCGGATGCGGCGGCGCCGGGGTGTCGTCTTCTGACGGGTGGATTCCATGTCCGCACGGTAGGAAGGCGGCGCGGCGCCGGTCGCTACCCCGGACTGCCGGAGGAAAGGTACAGCTAGCTGTAGTGCCCGCGAGGGCACCCGGTATCTACGGTGACCCGTGTGCGGTCTTCCACGCTCCTCCCGTACGCCGGCGGGCGAACACCCCGCGCGCCCGCCCTCCTCCGCGCGGTCCGCGCGCGCTGCACGGCCGCCTGGCGCGCGGCCCGCTACCTGCTGCACACCCTCGCCACCGCCGTGGCGACCGTCGCCGCGGCGCCGCTGCTCTGCGTTCCGTCGCGTACGCAGCGCTGGGCGGAGCGGCACCGACGGCGGGCCGGGGCGCTGCTGGGGCGGCCCGTCGAGCCGCACCCCCGCGCCGCCGTCCGCAACCTGAGGTGGCTCGTGATCCAGGCCGGTACGGGCCTGCCGGCGGGCGGCGTCGCCCTGCTCCTCCTGGGCACACTGCTCCTGACCCCCGCGATCACGTTGCTGTGGTGGGCCTTTCCCTCGCCGCCGTGGCTGCCCCTGATGAGCGTGCACCTCACCGACTGGGGCACCGCGGTGCCGCACGGCCTGCTGAACGTCGCGGGCCTGGCGGCCCTGGCCGCCGCCGTCCTCCCGCCGCTCGCCCGCGCGCACGCCCGCTGCTGCCTCGCGGTCCTGGCGCCCTCGCCCGCGGAGCACCTGGTCGAGCGTGTCACGGAGCTGACCCGGACCCGTACGGACGTACTCCAGGCGCACAGCGCGGAACTCCGCCGCATCGAACGGGACCTGCACGACGGCACCCAGGCGCGGCTCGTGGCCATCGCGGTGCGGCTCGCCGTGGCGGGGGAGCGCTTCGCGGCCGACCCCGCCGGGGCCGCCGTGCTGGTGCGGCAGGCGCATGCCGAGACCGAGGACGCGATGACCGAGCTGCGCTCCGTCATCCGCACCATCTACCCGCCGGTGCTGGCCGACCAGGGGCTGCCCGGCGCGCTCAGGACGCTGGCCACCAGGTCCTGCGTACCCACCCGCGTCGACGTCGGCCCGCTCGGCGAGGTCCCGGCGGCCGTCGAGGCGGTCGCGTACTTCGCCGTCACCGAGGCGCTGGCGAACGTCGCCCGGCACAGCGGTGCCTCCCGCGCGTCGGTGCGCGTCACGCGCGAGGGCCCGCTGCTGCGTACGGTGATCGCCGACGACGGGACCGGCGGCGCGGACGCCGCCCGCGGCTCGGGCCTCGACGGCATGCGCCGCCGGGCCGCCGCCCTGGACGGCTCCCTGGGGATCAGCAGCCCGCCGGGCGGGCCGACCGTCGTCACCGTGGAGCTGCCGTGCGCGTAGTGATCGCCGAGGACAACGTCCTGCTCTCGTCCGGGCTGGAACTCCTCCTCGGCTCCCAGGGCTTCGAGGTGGCCGCCGTCGCGGCCGACGCGCGCGGCTTCCTCGCCGCCGTCGCCACCCACCGCCCGGACGTCACCATCGTGGACGTACGCCTGCCCCCGACCTTCCGCGACGAGGGCATCCGGGCCGCGGTACGCGCCCGCCGCGACCACCCCGCGCTGCCCGTCCTGGTCCTGTCGCAGTACGTGGAGCAGGACTACGCGGGCCGCCTCCTCGCCGACACCCGCGGCGGCATCGGCTACCTGCTCAAGGACCGCGTCAGCCGCGTCGCGGAGTTCACCGACGCGCTGCGCCGGGTGGCCGGCGGCGGCACGGCCATGGACCCGGAGGTCATCGCCCAGCTCCTCGCCGCGCGCGGCGACCCCGTCGACGCGCTCACGGCACGGGAGCGCGAAGTCCTCGCGCTCATGGCCGAGGGCCACGACAACGCGACCATCGCCCGGCGGCTCGTCATCACGGACAACGCCGTGCACAAGCACATCGGCAACGTCTTCCTCAAACTCGGCCTGGCCCCCGGCGACAGCGGCCACCGCCGCGTCCGCGCCGTCCTGGCCCACCTGCGCAGGCAACGGGCCCTGGACGGGGAGCGGCCCACGCCCGAAACGTGACCGCACGGATCGTCGGGTACGGCCTCCACCGGGTCCGCGACGGAAAGCTCCTCCACGTGTCCGCCGTCCACGACGCCGCAACCCGCCGGAGGCAACTCGGGACCCGGCCCACCCGGACGCCCCCCGGGTGGTCCTCCCGGGGGTCGCCGGTGCCGGCCGCCCGGCCGCGGCGGGCGGGGGCGGGTTACTCCTCTTACTCCTCTTCGTCCTCGAAGGCGTCGCCGATTTCGTCGACGACCTCCGCGGCGACCATCCCGCCCACGACGCCTGCCGCGAGGCCGCCGGCCGCCGCCACGGCGACGGTGCCCATTCCCGGGCCGCGGCGGCCGTGGTCCTCCTCGTGGTGGTGGCCCCCGTGGCCGTACGAGCCCGGCGGGGCGCCGCGGTGCTCCGCCAACTGCCTGATCCAGGCGTCCACCTCGGCGGTCCAGTCGACCTGCGCGACGTCGTGGTGGCCGACCGTGAAGCGGGCGAGCGCGTCGTGGCCTGCGGAGAACAGCCCGCCGCGCTTGTCGGCTTCGAGGACGACCTCCATGCCGCCCGGCGAGGCGAGGAAGGTGACCTCGACCTCCTGCATCGCGTGGGCGAACTGCGGGCCGGGGGCCAGCTCGATCTCCTGGTAGAAGGGGAGCTGCTGGCCGGTGCCGGGGATGTGGCCGAGTTCGAGGTCGGCGGCGGTGAAGGCGAAGCCGAGTTGTCCGAAAGCCTCCAGGACCGCTTCCTGGACCGGCAGCGGGCGGACCGCCAGCGGGTCCAGGTCGCCGGCGTCCCTGGCGCCGGCGACGGCCAGTTCCGTCCGTACGCCCAGCGGCAGCCCGAGGGACTGGCCGTGCAACTCCGTGATCGGGGTCTCCCACGGCAGGACCAGGGAGAACGGCACTTCGTGGTCCTCCTCCTCGCCGAGGCGGAAGGCGCCGCCGACGGGGAAGCGGCCGAAGGACACCGTTCCCTCGTGCTCGACGTCGTCGCCTTCGGCCTCGACGCGCGCGACGAGCTCCAGGGTGATCTGCTCGATGTCGGCCGCGGCGCTGCCGCCGCGCAGCAGCACCCGGCCGCCCAGGGTGCCGCCGGGCAGCACCGCGCCGCCTTCCAGGACCGTGTCCACGCTGGGCGCGCCCACGCCGATCGCGCCGAGCAGTCGCTTGAACACCATGCGGTGTCGTCTCCTTCGTCGTCTGTCCGAATGAGGTGGCGGGCGAGGGGATCGCCGCTCGGATTTACTATCCCTTTACTCTGGTGTCCGCGACATCGGCATTCGGCCAGATCCACTCGATCCGACGACCCGCGCCGAGCGGGGCGACGTACGGCCGGCGACGAACTACGAAGGAGCAGCGGTCCCCCCATGGGCGAACCTCCCGAACAGGCCCACTTCCATCCCCACGTGTCCGCGGCCGGACCCGTCCCGGGCGGTGACCGGTGAGCGCCTGGTTCGCCCTCGCCGCGGTGGTCGTGCTCACTCTCGGCACGGGGTACTTCGTGGCGCAGGAGTTCGCCTACGTCGCCGCCGACCGGCTGGCGCTGACCCGGGAGGCCGAGGCCGGCGACAAGCGCGCCGTCCGGGCCGTCGCGGTGCTGGGGCGGCTGTCGTTCATGCTGTCCGGCGCCCAACTGGGCATCACCGTCACCGGCCTCGTCGTCGGCTTCCTCGCCGAACCCGCCATGTCCGAGCTGCTGGAACCGGTGCTGAACGGTCTCGGCGTACCCGGCGGGGCCGTGTCCGGGATCTCGGTGGCCCTGGCATTCGTGCTGGCCACCGTGCTGCAGATGGTCATCGGGGAGCTGGCACCGAAGAACCTCGCCCTCGCGGTCCCCAACCGGCTCGCCAAGGCGCTGGGCGCCTCCACGCTGGCGTATCTGAAGGTGGCGCAGCCGGTGGTACGGATCTTCGACGGCGCCGCGAACCGGCTGCTGCGCCGCGTCGGCATCGAGCCCGTCGAGGAGTTGCACCACGGCGCGTCCCTGGAGGAGCTGAGCCATCTGATCGGCGAGTCCCACGAGCACGGGCACCTGCCGCGCGAGCACGCCGAGCTGCTGGACCACGCGCTGGGCTTCTCCGAGCGCACGCTGGCCGAGGCGATGGTGCCGGCCGCCGACGTGGCGTACGTGGCGGCCGGCGAGCCGGCGCGCGAGGCGGTCCGGCTGATCGCCGGCCGCGGGCACTCCGCGTACCCCGTCATCGGGGACCACCGCGACGACGTGGTCGGCGTCCTCGGCGTCGAGGAGCTGATGGCGCTGCCGGCCGGGGGCCTCGACCGTACGACGGCAGGGCAGGCCGCCCGCCGCCCGCTGCTGCTGCCGGAGACCCTGCCGCTGCCGGACGCGGTGGCCCGCATGCAGGAGCGGCAGGAGGAGTTCGCCGTGGTGCTCGACGAGCACGGAGGTCTGGCCGGGATCGCCACCTTCGAGGACATCGCGGAGGAACTCGTGGGGGAGATCGTGGACGAGTCCGACGACCGCACCCCCGTCGCCGTCGCGGACGGCACCGGCTGGCTGGTCGAGGCGGGCCGCCGGCTGGACGAGATCGAGCAGGCGACGGGCGTCCCGCTGCCCGGGGAGGCGGACTACGACACGGCCGCCGGGCTGATCGTCGACCGCCTCGGGCGCTTTCCCGACGTCGGCGAACGCCTCACCGTGGAGCTGCCGGACGGCGGCACGGCCGAGTTGGAGGTGCTGGCGCTGGAACGGCACGTGCCCGAGCGCGTACGGCTGGAACACCGTCCCGCGGCCCCCGCCGCCGGAGAGGCGAAGGGGGCGGACGCATGAGCCTGCCCGTCGCCCTCCTCGTGACCGTGCTGCTGCTGATCGGCAGCGGGTTCTTCGTCGCCGCCGAGTTCGCGCTCGTGGCCGCCAGGCGGCACCGGGTGGAGCAGGCCGTCGCCGACGGGCGGCGCGGGGCCAGGTCCGCGCTCGCCGGGATGCGCGAGCTGTCGCTGATGCTGGCCGGCGCCCAACTCGGCATCACCGTCTGCACCCTCGGCCTCGGCTCGATCTCCAAGCCCGCTATCTCCCACGCCGTCGACCCGCTGCTGGAGGACCTGGGCCTGCCCGGCGGGCTGAGCTACGGCATCGCCTTCGCGCTCGCGATGGTCATCGTGGTGTTCCTGCACATGGTCCTGGGCGAGATGGCGCCCAAGTCCTGGGCCATCGCCCACCCCGAGACCTCCGCCATGCTCCTCGCCCCGGCGTTCCGCGGGGTCGTGATGGTCGTACGGCCGCCGCTCTGGGTGCTCAACAAGGTCAGCAACGGGCTGGTGCGGCTCTGCCGCGTCACACCGCGCGAGGAGCTGACCTCCGTCCACAACCGGGAGCAACTCACCCACCTGGTCGCCGAGTCCGAACGCCTCGGCCTCATCGACTCCGCCGACTCCAGGCTCCTCACCCGCTCGCTGACCGAGCCGGACACCCTCGTCGGTGACCTCCAGACACCGGCGGAGCGGATCGTGTACGTGGACGGGGGCGCCGGCCCGGAGGAGATCCTGGCGGCGGCGAGCGCGGCGGGGCGCACCCGGCTGCTGGTACGCGACGACGCCGGCGGGGTCCTGGGCGTCGTACACGCCCGCGCCGCCCTCGTGGCGAGGGACGGCGACGGGGGCCGCGAGCGGGACCGCGACCGGGACCGCGACCGGGACCGCGACCGCGGCGTCACCGCCGCGGAGCTGGCGCGTCCCGTACCCGAAGTCGCCGCCTCCGACACCGCCGCCACCGCGCTGACCCGCATGCGCCGCCACCGCGCGCCCCTCGCCCTCGTCCGCACCGGGACCGGCGGCGGCGAGCTGATCGGGCTGATCACCCTCGACGACATCCTCGCCCGGCTGCTACTCGCCCAACCGGCGTGAGCGCCGGGCCGGATGTGTGTCGCGATATAGCGCTAGTCTGAGGGTCGCGCTGATGTCCGCGTCGCGCGCAGCTTCGGGGGATCAGGACGAAAAGGACGGAACGGGACGGAAGTATGCCGGGAGAGATCTCGCCCACCGGGAAGCCCTCAGAACCCGGCTCGCCGGGGTCGTCTGGTTCGCAGCCCGAACTGCGCGCCTCGCACGCCGACCGGGACCGGGTGGTGGACGTGCTGCGGATCGCCGCGGGGGAGGGCCTGCTGACCGCGGACGAGCTGGACCAGCGCGTGGAGGCCGCCCTGTCGGCCCGTACCCGCAGCGAACTGGCCGTGCTCACCGCCGATCTGCCGCCCGTCTCCGCCGGTGCCGTGGCCGCCGGGGCCGAGGTGAAGGACCTGGTCAGGATCGAGCAGATCCACAGCGGCGCGATCGAGCGGGTGGGGCGCTGGGTGGTGCCGCGCAGGCTGGAACTCGCGGTGACGTACTGCGAGGTGACCCTCGACTTCACCGACGCGGTGATCACGCAGGACACCCTGCGGATCGACGTGGCCATGATGGGGAAGAACCTCACGCTGGTCACGGGGCCCGGCATCGTGGTCGACACCGACGGCCTGCAGTTGGTGCACAGCAAGGTCGTGTTCCGCCGGCCGCCCGCGGATCCCGGGGTGCCGGTCAGGCTGCGCGTGGAGCTGTACGGGCAGAAGGCCCACGGCCGCGTGGTGGTCCGGCCCCGGCGGCGGACCTTCGGGCAGTGGCTGTTGCGCAGGTAGTGCTTCCGTGAGCCGGGGTTTGCGCTCCGGCAACCGGCGTAACGGCGGCGGGGTCCTTCGCCCGGTGCTCCCTAACCTGACCTCCCGGCGCGAGCCTTCGCGCCCGACGGACAGAGAAAGCGAGCCCCCCGGTGAAACTCCCGATGCAGTGCACGGCCTGGCTCACCGCGGCGGCCGCGCTCCTGGCGATGGCCGGCACCGCCCCGGCCGGCGCGGACGACGCGTGGCGGAAGGCCGGCGCCGACGCGCACGGCGGCGTGAGCGGCGCCGCGTACGAGGGCCGTACGGGAGCCGGGGTGGACGTGCTGGTCGTACACGACAACAAGCGGTCCGGGCAGCGGCGTTTGTCCCGGATCACCTACGGCGAGGACTCCGCGGCCGTCACCCCCCTCACCTGGGACGGAGCGGAACCCTCCGACCTGGAGGCCATCGAGGTCATCCCCGGCGCGCCGGGGGAGTACGTGGCGCTCGCCAGCCGCGGCATCGTCTACCGCCTGAAGGTCACCGGCTCCACGGCGGCGGTCGTCGACTACGCGCCCCTGCCGGCCATCGGCGAGGGCGACGACTACGAGAGCTTCGCGCTCGTCGCCCAGAACGGCAGGCTCGCCGCCCTCTGGGCCGACCGCGGCGCCGGCGCGAGCCGTCCCGCCACCGTCCGCGCGGCACCCCTGACCTTCGCCTCCTGGGGCCAGCCGCAGTTCGGCACGGTGATCCGCCGGGAGTACCGGGCGACGTACCCGGCCGACGACGGCACCCGCCACATCTCCGACCTCTCGGTGACCGACTCCGGCCGCCTCCTGGCGAGTTCGGCGGCGGACGCCGGCGACGACGGCCCGTTCGACTCCGCGGTGAGCGACGCGGGCCGCGTCACGGTCTCGCCCGCCGGCCGCGTACGGCTCACGCTTGCGGCGTCCCCGGCCGTGCTGGACACGTACCCGGGCTACAAGATCGAGGCCGTCGAATGCCTCCCCGGCACCGCGGACGCGTTCCTGGGCACGGACGACGAGAACCACGGCGGCTACGTACGGACGACCCCGCTCTGCGCGGTCTGACGCAAGGCGCGGGCGGAGGGGCTACGAACCCGGCCCTTCCGCCGGCTCTTCGTGCGGAAGCCGCCCGGCCGTGGGGCCGCTGTGGATGATGCGGCCCGCTTCCAGGACGTGGGCGGTCTCGGTGTAGCGGGTGACCAGGTGGTGTTCGTGGGAGACCACGATCAGGGTCATGCCGTGTTCCGTGCGCAGGCGGGTGAGGAGATCCATGATCTCGGTGGTGGTGTCGGCGTCGAGGGCGGAGGTGATCTCGTCGCAGAGCAGGATGTCCGGGTTCGCGGCGAGGGCGCGCGCTATGGAGACGCGCTGGCGCTGGCCGCCGGAGAGTTCGCCCGGGTAGCGGTCCGCGTACGCGGCGGGGAGGTCGACCTGGGCGAGGAGTTCGGCCACGCGGTCGGGGCGGGCCGCCTTGGGCAGGTCCGGGTGGAGGCGCAGGGGGCGGGTCAGTTGCCTGCCGACGGTATGGCGGGGGTTGAGTGCGGCCAGGGGGTTCTGCGGGACGAGCTGGATGCGTCGTCGCTGTTCCCGGGTGCGGCTCTGGGCGCGGGCGGCCAGGGGGTGGCCGTCGAGGGTGAGGCGGCCGGTGTGGGTGGGGTGGAGTCCGGCGAGGACGCGCAGGAGGGTGGTCTTGCCGGACCCGGACGGGCCGATGACCGCGGTCGCGGAACCGGGGGCCGCGGCGCACGCGACGCCGGTCAGGACGGGATGCCGCCGGCGGCCGTTGCGGAAGAACGCGTCGATCGACTCGGCGGCGATCCCCTCGCCCGCGCCGGCGCCCTTCCCGGCGTACGCGGTCGTGGTCGTGGTCGTGGTCGTGGACTTCGGCGTCGCGGCGGCCGTCGGCCTCGTCGTGAGGCGGATGGTGCGGTCCGCGCAGGCTTCCGCCAGGTGCGGGTCGTGGGTGGCGACGACGACGGCGAGGTCGCGGCCGGCGGCGAGGTCGCGGAGCAGGTGCGCGAGGTCGTCGCGGACCGCCGCGTCGAGTCCGGCAGTCGGCTCGTCGAGGAGCAGGATCCTGGGCGTACGGGCCAGGGCGCGGGCGAGCGCGACGCGTCGTTGCTGGCCGCCGGAGAGGGCGGTGGGCCTGCGGTCGGCGATCCCGCTGTCGACGGGCAGCCGGCATTCGGCCAGTACGCCGAGGACGTTCGCGGCCGACGGGTCGGTGGCGAGTTCGGCGACCAGGCGGCGTGCGGTCATGCGGGGGTTGAGGGCGGAGCCGGGGTCCTGGCCGACGTAGGCGACCGTGGTGCGGCGCAGCGCGCGCAGTTCGGCGGCGGGCAGGTGGTGCGGGGTGCGGCCGAGGACGTCGAGTTCGCCGTCGACGACGGTGCCGGGGGGCAGGTGGCCGACGAGCGCGCGCAGCAGGGTGGTCTTGCCGCAGCCGGAGGCGCCCATGAGCGCCGTGACCTGCCCCGCGCGGATCTCGGCGCTGGTCGCGGGCAGGAGTACGGGCCCCTCCGGCAGGCGGATCGCCAGGCCGGTGGCGGTGATGACCGGGGGCCGCGGCTCGTCTTCCGGGGCGAGGGCCGGGGGCGGGGCGGGGGCGAGTTCGCTCACGGGCGGGTCACCGCTTTCGCCGGGGTGTCGGGGGCCAGCGAGACCGTGACCAGGTTGACGGTGATGGCCAGCAGGGCGATGGCCAGGCTGGGGGCGATGACGGCCCAGGGGTTGAGGAGGATGCCCGAGGCGTTCTCGCGGACCATCAGCGACCAGTCGGACGCGGGCGGCTGCGGGCCGATCTGGAGGAATCCGGCCATGGAGATGACGTAGACGGCTTCGACGAACCGGAGCCCGAAGAGGGTGAGGACGGTCGCGCGGAGGTTGGGCAGGATCTCGCGAAGGGCGACGTAGCCGGTGGACTCGCCGCGGGCCAGGGCCGCTTCGACGTAGCCGGCCGTGGCGAGGGGGGAGGCGGCCGCGGCGACGACCCGGATCGCGTACGGCGTGCCGAGGACGATGGCGGCGACGATCACGGCCCGGCGCCCGCCGCCCGGCCAGGCGAGGGCGATGAGCATGATGCCCAGCAGCGGCGGCAGGAGGATCGCGATGTCCGCGGTGCGCTCGATGACGCGGCCGAGCCGGGGCCGGAGCACGGCGGCGCAGCCGACCAGCGCGGCGGTCAGGGTGGTGACGACGGCGACGACGAGGGCGCTGACGACGAGGAGGGTGCCGCCGTGCAGTACGCGGCTGAGGACGTCACGGCCGAGTTGGTCGCCGCCGAGCGGGGCGCCGTCCCCGGCGGTGGCGAACGGCGCGGTGACGGGGGTGTCGACGGTGTGGGGTGCGATCAGCGGTCCGGCGAGCGCGAGCAGCAGCGGCAGGGCCGCAACGGCCGCGAGCACGAGGGTTCTCGTCCGCGGGCGCCGGCGCGTCCGGCGCCCGCGGGGTGGCCGGCCCGCGGCCACGGGCACGGTGGCGGTCATGCGCGGGCTCCCAGGGTGGCGTCGCGGATGAGATCGGCGGCCAGCAGGACGAGGCTGATGACGGCACCGGCGCAGATGACGACCCCGGCGATCAGCGGGGTGTCGCGGGCGGCGACCGCGCCGGCCAGGACGGCGCCGATACCGGGGTAGTTGAACAGGGTCTCGACGACGACCGCGCCGCCGAACAGCAGGCCGGTGGAGGTGGCGATGCCGGTGGCGATGGCCGGGACCGCGCCGGGGAGCTGGTGGCGCAGCATCACCTTGTGCGGTGGCAGGCCGTCGAGGTGCGCGGCTTCCACGTGCGGGGTGGCGGCCTGGTCGGCGAGGGCGCCGCGTACGACGCGGGTGTTCCAGCCGGTCTGGGGGATGGCCAGGGCGAGGACCGGCATGATCAGCATCGTCCAGGTGGTGGGCCGGCCGTCGCCGCCCGTCACCGTGACCGCGGGCAGCCAGCCCGTCCACAGGGACAGGACGAGCAGCAGGGCCGCGGAGATCACGAACTCCGGCACCGCGAACGCCGCGGTCGAGGTGTGGGTGACGAGGCGGTCGGCCAGGCGGTGCGGGCGGGTGGCGGCCCAGCAGCCGAGCAGCAGGGACAGCACCACGGTGAGCACGAGGGCGGACACCGCGAGGATGAGGGTGTTGGGCAGCGGGTCGGCGAGCAGTTCGGTGACCTCCTGCCCGCGGGCGGAGGTGCCGAGGTCGCCGGTGGGCAGCGCCGTCATCCAGTCGGCGAACCGTTCCCACAACGGCCGGTCCAGGCCCAGCAGGTGGCGCCGCTCGGCGAGGTCGGCCGCGCTCTCGCCGCGCTCGGCCGCGGCGCTGGCCGCGTCCCCCGGCAGCAGCTCGACGGCCGCGAACACCAGCGCGAGCAGGACGACCAGCATCAGCACCCGGCGCCCGACCGTGCCCGCGACGCGTGCGGCCACACCCCACGCGGTGGTGCCGGCCCGACGTGGGGCGGTGGCCGCCCCCGCGCCGGGTGCGGCCACCGGGCCGGTCCCGGCCGGCCGGCTCAACTCAGCCACACGCCTTCGAGCTGGACGCGGCCATAGCCGGCGAGCTTGGGCAGGTCCTGCACCTTCGCCGCGGCCAGGTCGATGCCGTCGGCCATGCCCCACAGCAGGTAGCCGGAGCGCTCGTGCTCGATCTGCTGGAGTTCCGTCAGCGCCGTCGCGCGCCGCTTCGGCTCGTCGGTGCTGATGGCTTCGCGGTAGGCGGCGTCGAACCCGGCGTCCTGCCAGCCGGCTTCGTTCTGTCCCGCCTCGCTGACCATGGTCTTGGAGGCGTAGAAGACGACGGAGTCGTTGGTGCCCCAGTAGGTCGTGTAGAAGTCGCCGGCCTTCCAGGTCTTCTCCCAGAACGCGCCGGACTCCTGCTTGACCACCTCGATCTTGATGCCCGCGTCGCCCGCCTGGTTGGCGAAGAGGGTCGCGGAGTCGGCCAGTCCGGCGATGTCCTCGGTGGTGACCAGTTCGTACGTCCTGGAGAAATCGAAGTCCGCGTCCCGCAGCAACTGCTTGGCCTTCGCCACGTCGCGCTCGCGCTGCGGTATGTCCCCGGCGTAGTCGGGGTCGCCGGTGCCCATGATGTCGTTGGCGACCGTGCCGTAGCCGGACAGGACCTGCTTGACCATCGCCTCGCGGTCCACGACCAGGCGCATCGCCTCACGTACCCGCTCGTCGGCGAAGGGACTGCCCTCGGCGGTGCGCATCACGATCGGCATCGCCATGTCGTCCGGGCGGCGCAGCACCTGGATGTCCTCGCGGGCTTCCGCGGTACGGGCGGCCACCGCACCGGCGTTGGAGGCGAGGTCGATCTGCCCGCCGATGAGGGCGTTCGCCATCGCCTGCGGGGTCTCGAACATCGTGACCTCGATGGCGTCGAGGTGCACGGCCGGGCCGTACCAGTCGTCGTTGCGGACGAGGCGGGCGTTGCCGTTGCGGTACCAGTCCAGCTTGAACGGGCCGGTGCCGGGCGCCTTCTCGATCGCCGAGTCCTCCGTGTCCTTCTTCAGTACGAAGGACGCGAAGCGGGTCATGAGCGGGAAGTCGGCGTTGGCGTAGTCGGAGACGACCACGACCGTGCCGGTGCCCTCGGCGCTGATGTTCTTTGCCTGGATTCCGGGCAGGCGGGCCGCGCCGGAGGGGGTGTTGCGCAGTCGTTTCAGCGACCACACCACGTCCTCGGCGGTCACCGGGCTGCCGTCGTGGAACTTCGCACCCTCGGCGATCGTGAACTTCCACGTCTTGAGGTCCGCGGACGATTCCCACGAGGCGGACAGCCGCGGGGCGGTGTTGGTCTTGGCACCGGGGATCGTGAGGGTGTCGAAGACCAGGGCGATGACGAGGTAGTCGCTCTCGTTGGTCTGGGTGCCGTGCGGGTCACGGGTGATCGCGCTCGCGTGCCCGAGCGCGCCCACGCGCAGCGTGCCGCCCGGGCGCGGCTTCCCGTCCGCGCCGGCGGACCCGGCGTTCCGCGAGTCGTCGCTTCCGCCGCTGCAGGCCGCGAGGAACCCGGCCGCTCCGATGCCGGAGCCGGCCCACAGCAACTGCCGTCTGGTGACGCCCACGTCTTGTCCTCGTCTCAGATGCACCCGGATTTTCTTAGGGTTACCTAACCGAAGTCGGCCAGACTTCGCAAGGTGTCCTGCCCCACTCCCCGGCCCCCCGCCGCTCCCCGGCCGCGGCTCGACTTGCCTGCTCAGCCGCCTCGTTGACGGGACGACGGAACCATCCGGGGCGGCCCGCGGGCGCGATCACGCAAGGTAGTCAATCGCGCCGGTTAGGGTTGCCTCACCTTAGCAGCGTTGTTACGTTCCAGGTGCCCGGCGGCGCCCCGGGCCGGGCAGTGACCGACCCGCTTCGCGCTCTTTCCACCATGCGAGCCGATACGGCGACGGCGCACGCCCGCGCCCCGATTCGCCCCCTGGAAGGTGCCACCGTGTCCACCTGTCCTGCCCCGGTACGTCCCCTCGACGCCACCGCGGCGGCCGAACTGACCACCGCCGCCGCCCGGCTCACGGCCGCCCACGGCTCCGTCGCCTCGCCCGCACTCCTCGCCGCCCTCCCCGGGGCATGCGCCCGCCTCGGGGACGAAGTCCGTCACGGCTTACGGCCCGTGGACACCGCGGACGGGCTGTTCGTCCTGCGCGGACTCCCCCTCGACGACGCCGGGGCCGGGCCCACCCCCGGCCACTGGTCGGACGCCGGCGGCAACGGCGCGCTGTGGGACGCCGTCCTGCTGCTCGTCGCCTCGCTGATGGGCACCCCGATCGCCTGGGACGGACAGCAGGGCGGCCGGTTCGTCCACGACATCGTGCCCGCGCCCGGACACGAGAGCGAGCAGACGGGGGCCTCCAGCTCCGTGCTGCTGGCTCCGCACACCGAGGACGCCTTCCACCCCGGCCGCGCGCACCTGCTCCTGCTGTGCTGCTTACGCAACCACGACGCCGTCGCCACCACCGCGGCCAGCATCCGCCGCACCGCCCTCGCCCCCGCCGACGTGACGCGGCTCCGGCGGCCCGTCGTGCCGATCCTCCCCGACGACGCCTACGAGGAGGCCCGGCGCTACGCCGGTACCCCCGCGCCCGTACCGACGCTCTTCGCCACCCCCGAGGGACCGACCCTGCGCTACGACCCCGCCTACACCCCGCTCGACGCGGCCGACGGCCCCTGGCGCGCGGCGTACCGGCGGCTGGGCGACGAACTCGCCCGGGTCTCCGTCGCGGTCAGCCTGGAGCCCGGCGACGTCCTGGTCGTGGACAACGACGTCGTCGCCCACGGCCGCGTCCCGTTCCGGGCCCGCTACGACGGCACCGACCGCTGGCTCAAGCGCGCCTCCGTCCGCGTCCCCGGGCGGCGCACCCGCCCGGCCGCGGAGGCGGCCGAGCACGGGTACGGCCAGGCCGCCCGGCCGGCGTTCGGCTGAGCGGGGCGGAAGGAGACCGCGACATGGACACCGACGACAAAAGCCTGCGCATCCTCACCCGGAGCGACATCGAAGCCGTCGACATCACCCTCGCCGAGGTGCTCGACGTCGTCGCGCAGGCCATCAGACCCCTCGCGGACGGCACCTCCGCCAACCCCGCCAAGCTGTCCGTCAGTCCGCCCGACGGCAGCTCCGTGTCGTACGCGATGCTCGGCCGCGACGGAACCCGGCAGGTCGTCGCCGTCCGCGCCTCCTACCGGCACGACCCGCACCGCGACCGCGCCCGGCTGCGGCACTACACCACCCTCACGCTGTACGACGACGCCGCCGGCCTGCCCCTGGCGCTCATGGACTGCGGCCGGATCGGCGCACTGCGCACCCCGGCCGTCTCCGCCCTCATGGCCCGCACCTGCGCGGCGCCGCACGCGCGCACCGCGCTGCTCATCGGCACCGGCACCACGGCGCGCATGGCCCTGCCCCTGCTGCTGACCGCGCTGCCGGGCCTGGACAGGCTGCTGCTGTACGGCACCCACCCCGACGGGATCGCCGCCGTGTGCGCCGGGTTCGCCGCGCACTTCCCCGGCCGTACGGTGGAGATCGCCCGGGACCTCCGCGCCGCGGCGGAGGGCGCCGACATCGTGATCGGCACCGCGGGGCCCACCACCCCGGCGGCCGTCGAAGCCGGCTGGCTCGCCCCCGGCGCCCTCGCCGTCCTGGTCGGCTACGGGCTGGCCCCCTCCACCCTGCACCGCGCCGACCGCGTCGTCGCCACCAGCGCCGCGCAGATGGCGCACACCGGCGCCGACCTGGCCGACGCCGGCGGCACGCTCCGGGGCGCCGACGCCGAGCTGGCCGACATCCTCGCCGGCCGCGCCCCGGGACGTATCCGGCCGGGGGAGCGGATCTTCGCGTACAACAGCGGGCTCGTCGTCACCGACATCGCCCTCGGCCACCGCTTCGCCCGGCTCGCCCTCGAACAGGGCCTCGGCACGGAGGTACCGCTGTGGAAGTGACGCCCGAAGCGCCCCCCGCCGACTGGCCGGCGGTCCCCGCCCTCCCCGACCCGGCCACCCGCCGGGTCGTCACCAGCGGTCTGGCGGCCGAACTCGCCTACGCCTTCGGCGGCCCGTTCCACTTCCTGCTCCCCGACGCCTTCACCGCCAACCTCGCGGCGATGCAGCGCGCCTTCGCCGACGCCGGCGTGGAGGGGTTCGTCTACTACGCGAAGAAGGCCAACAAGGCGGCGGTCTTCGTCGAGCGCGCCGCCGCCGGCGGGGCCGGCGTCGACGTCGCGTCCGCCGCCGAACTGCGCGAAGCCCTCGGCCACGGCGTACGCGGCGCCGATCTCATGGTGACCGGCCCGGCCAAGGACCCCGCCCTGCTCCGCCTCGCCGTCCAGCACGGCACCACCGTCGCCGTGGACGCGCTCGACGAACTCGACCACGTGGTCTGCCTGGCGTCGACCGGCCGGGTACGCCCCGCGCGCGTGCTGCTGCGCGCCCTGCCCGCGACCCAGCCGCACTCCCGGTTCGGGATGGACGACGGCGAGCTGACCACGGCCCTTGAGCGGTGCCGCGAAGCGGGCGACGCCGTACGGATGGAGGGCTTCAGCTTCCACCTGTCCGGCTACGCGCTCCAGCCCCGCGCCGACCTTGCCGCCCGCCTCGCCGGCCTGTGCCGCACCGCCCGGCTCCAGGGCCTGCCGGCCGACCGGATCTCCCTCGGCGGCGGCCTGCCCGTCAGTTACACCGGCGCCGCCGCCTGGCGCGCCTTCCTCGGCGCCCAGCGGCCCGCCCACTACCACGCCGGCAGGACGTTCCGTACCGGCGACTTCTACCCGTACCACGCGCCCGTGGCCGGGGCGGACGCCCTCGCCGCGCTGCTGGCGATCCGCCCGGAGGGCTCAGGACGTACGCTCGCGGACCTGATCGGCGCCGCCGGGATCCGGCTCGCCGTCGAACCCGGCCGGGCCCTGCTCGACCGGGCCGGCGCCACCGTCTTCCGCGTCCAGGGCGTCAAGGAGCGCGACGGCTACCGGATCGTGACCGTCGACGGCACCAGCCTCAGCCTCTCCGAGCAGTGGTTCGGCAGCGAGTACCTCCCCGACCCGCAGCTCGTCCCCCGGCAACCCGCGCCCGCCGCGGGGGTGTTCCCGGCCTGCGTGGGCGCCGCCACCTGCCTGGAGTCGGACATGCTCACCTGGCGCAAGATCGCCTTCCCGCACCCGCCGCGCCCCGGCGACCTCCTGCTCTACCCCAACACCGCCGGATACCAGATGGACTCCAACGAGTCCCGCTTCCACGACCTGCCGCTGCCCCCCAAAGCCGTCATCGACCGCACCGACCAGCCCCGGCCGCGCTGGCGCCTCGACCGCCACTTCACCTGACCGCCCGCCCGCCCGGCCGCCACCCGCAGTTCCGCCGCCCACCACAGGAGCCCCCGGATGTCCGGACCCCTCCAGCGCCCCGCGGTCGTCTCCCGCCTCTCCGACCTGATCGGCGGCACCCCCCTGCTGGAACTCGCGACCACCGGGACCGGCAGCCGCCTGCTGCTGAAGCTGGAGATGTTCAACCCCACCGGCACCGCGAAGATCCGGATGGCCCGCGCGATGATCGACGCCGCCGAAGCCGCCGGCGAACTGCGGGCAGGCGGCAGAATCGTCGAGTCCACCTCGGGCAACACCGGCCTGGGCCTGTCCGTGATCGCCGCCGAGCGCGGCTACACCTTCACCGCCGTCGTCGACCACCACGCCGCCGCCGACAAACTGCGCGCCATGAAGGCCCTGGGCGCCGAACTCGTCTACGTCGACGACGCCACCGCGGAATCCGGGGAACTCGCCACCGCCGCCCGCGAGGAACTCGCCGAGGACCTGGCCCGCGGCCGGGACAACACCGTCTTCACCGAGCAGCACCACAACCCCGCCAACGGACTCGGGTACCTGCCCGTCGCGTACGAACTCGCCGAAGCCCTCGACGGCGGCATCGACATCCTCATCGGCGCCGTCGGCACCGGCGGCGCGCTGTGCGGCACCGGCCGCGCACTGGCCGGGCTCGTCCCCGGCCTCGCCGTCATCGGCGTGGAACCCGAGGGCTCGATCGCCTTCGGCGGCCCCGCCCACGACTACTACCAGTCCGGCACCGGCACCCCCGAAGGCGCCGAGATCGGTGCCCTGGTCGACTTCGGGCTCCTCGACGAAGGCGCCAAGGTCGGCGACGTCGAAGCCTTCGCCACCTGCCGCGCCGTGGCCCGCACCGGGCTGCTCCTCGGCGGATCCGCAGGTGGCGTCGTCTACGAGGCCCTGACCCGACTGCCCGCCGTCCCGCCGGGCACGGTTATGGTCGCCTTGGTCAACGACGGAGGGGAGAAGTACATGGACACCGTCTTCAACGACGACTGGATGGCCGCGCGCGATCTCCTCAGCCCGGCGACCGAAAGCGACGTGGCGGAACTCCTCGCCAAGCTCCGCGGGCCCCGGTAGCCATGCCGTCCACCCTCCTGCGCGACGGCCGCGCGCTCGGCGCCCTGGCCGTCCCGCTCATCCTCACCCAGCTCGCACAGGTCGCCCTGACGACCACCGACACGGTGATGATGGGCCTGCTGGGCACCACGGAACTGGCGGCCGGCGGCCTCGCCATCGTGATCTTCAACCAGATACGCACCATGGGCGTCGGCCTGGGCACCGCCGTCGGCAACCAGATCGCGGCCGCCGCCGCCCGCGCGGAGAAGGCGGGCGGCGACACCGCGGCCGAGAAGGACAGCCGCGCCGAGGTCCGCGCCCTCGTCCGCGCCAGCCTCGCCGTCGCCACGCTCGCCGGCATCGCCGGCGCCGTCCTGATGGTCCTCATCGGCCACACCCTGTCCTGGCTCGGCCAGGACGCAGCCGTCGTCGGCCTCACGCAGACGATGCTCTACGCCCTTGCCCCCGGCCTGCTGCCCTGCCTGTGGTTCCAGGCCGTACGCCAGTTCACAGTCGGCATGCGCCGCCCCCAGGCCCTCCTGCAGATCACCCTCGCCTCCGTCGCGGTGAACGCGGCGCTCAACTGGGTCCTCATCCACGGCACGTTCGGCCTGCCCGACCTCGGCCTCAAGGGCGTCGGCATCGCCACCTCCGCGGTGTACCTGCTGTCCTTCGCCGCCCTCTACCTGGCCGCGAAGCGGGACGACGAACTGGCGCCGCTCCTCACGCTCGCCGTACACCGTGCCGACGCCGCCACGGTCCGACGGCTCCTCCGCCTCGGCGTCCCCATCGCCGCCACCTACGGCTCGGAAGCCGGATTCTTCTCCGTCACCGCGCTGATGGCCGGCTCCTTCGGCCCCGCCGCCCTCGCCGCCCACGCGGCCGTCAACCAACTCGTCTACATCGTCCTGCAAGTCGCCATCGGCCTGTCCCACGCCGCGTCCATCAACGTCAGCCGCGAACTCGCCCTCGGCAACCACGACGGCGCACGCCGCATCAAGAACACCGCCCTGGCCTGCGCCGCCGCGGCGATGACCGCCGTCGGCGTCCTCTACCTCACCCTGCCGGGCCTGGTCCTGGCCCCCTTCCTCGACACCGGCGCCGACGACGCCGTGACCATCGCCACCCACCTGCTGATCGTCACCGCGTTCCTGCAGTTCTTCGACTGCACGCAGAACATCGGCATCGGGCTCCTGCGCGGGCTCGACGACACCAAGAGCGGCTTCCGCATCACCCTGATCGGCTACTGGGCCTGCGGCCTGCCGGCGGCATGGCTCTTCGCGTACCCCCTGGGCCTCGAAACGCTCGGCATCTGGCTCGGCCTCCTCACCGGCCTCGCCACCACGGCCCTCCTCCTCCTGCGCCGCTACCACCTGGCCCTGGCGGCACTCCAGCCCGCCCCGGCAGCACAGAACGGCACGCCGGAGAAGGCGCCCGGAGACCCTCTGGACGACGCAGAACCCGCAAGCCCCTGACGGGCAGGGTGCTGATCGGCACCTGGCGTCACTGCCTGTTCAGGCCAGCCGCCCGAAGGCGGCGTCGACGGCTCCGGGCAGCCGGCCCGGGTCGTTCCCCGACGCGGTCCGGCCGGCGTAGAAACACGCGAGCCCGATCTCGGCGGCAAGCGCGGCGGTCCCGGGCCCGGCCCCCTTCTCCCGCAGCACCCCGGTCAGCCCTTCCACGTACCGGCGCTGCTTGGTCAGGCTGCGGGCACGCAGTTCGGCGTGCTTGGCGACGAGTTGCTCATGGCGGCTGTACGCCTCGGGAACCTCGGTCAGCCGCTCCATGAAGGCCACGACGATCGTGCGCACGTACGCCAGCGCCGCGGGCAGGGAATCGCCGATCGGGCCGTCGACGGGAGCCTGCGCGACCTCCGCGATCACCATGTCGATCTGCTGGTCGCTCCCGAAGACGACCTCCTGCTTGTCACCGAAGTGCCGGAAGAACGTGGCCCGTCCGACCTCTGCACGCCGGGCGATGTCGGCGACGGTGACGTGGTCGAACCCGCGCTCGGCGAACAGCTCGTGGGCCGCCTTGATGATCGCCTCACGAGCACGCTGCTGCTTCCGCGCGCGCAGCGAGCCGCCGGGGAGGTCCTGCTGTTCCATGCGGTCACCTTAGTGATCCCGCGCGCGATGCCCTACGATTCCGCGTATCAAACGATACGCAGTCTCAACACAGGAGCGACCCCCGTGCGAGCACGAATCAATGGGCGGCTGGCGACGGCGACGGCAGCACTGATCGCAGTCGCCGCCATCGCCATCGCCGTCACCGGCACCGCGAACGCGGGACCGGAAACCGGAACGAAGGGCCAGACACGCGAGTTCGTCCGGGCCTTGGAGCACAAGGACCTCGAAACCATCACCGAGCTGACCCACCGGGAGGCCACACTGACGCTGCCCTTGTCGTTCACGGGAAACAGAGAGGACGCCGCCCGCTTCACGGGGAAGGACCAGGTCCTGGGCTACGTCCAGGGCGTGTTCAAGACCATGGGCAAGATCGACTTCACCGGCGTACGGGTCAGCACGACCCCCGACGGCAACACCTCGTTCGTCCAGGCCGCCGGCAACTTCACGACGGCAGACGGCCGCCCGTACGAGAACGACTACATCTTCCGCTACGACTGGAAGAACGGCCGCCTGGTCCACATCGAGGAATACGGAAACCCCATAACGTTCTGCAACGTCATAGGCAGCCCAGCCTGCTGAAGCCCGTCAGCTCGAACGGTCGGCAGAGCCGCACGTTGGAGCTGTAACGGCCTGCCTGCCTGCATGGGTCCGGCGCGGTGGGTACCTTCGGCTCATGAATCTCCCCGCGGCTGAGGCTCGTGAACGCTTCGTCGGCTCCCCCGTCGCGCGGCTGGCTACAGCCGACCGGGCAGGTGTGCCGCACGTGGTGCCCATCACCTTCGCCGTGGACGGGGATGTGATCGTCTTCGCCGTCGATCACAAGCCGAAGCGCGCCACCGCGCTGCGCCGCCTGCGCAATATCGCCGAGAACCCTGCCGTGTCGGTCATCGCTGACCGCTATGCCGACGACTGGGCATCCTTGTGGTGGGCCCGCGCTGACGGACGGGCTGAAATCCGGGAAGACGATGACAGCCGCCTGCCGGCCGTCGAGCTGCTGCAGCAGAAGTACCGTCAGTACGAGGAAGCACCCCCGCAGGGTGCGGTGGTCGCCATCCACGTCGTGACCTGGACCGGGTGGGCGTTCACCGACTGAGCGGCCAGTTGACGGCCACGGCGCCGTGAGACCCGGAACAGGGCCGGACCGCCGCCGGGTCGTCTACTCCCGGGCCTCCCGGCCCCCACCCGAGGCACCGCAACCGGCGGCGTTCCGGCCAATTGGCGACCAACTACCCGCAGACGACCGCTTTCCCGTCACCTGGGGCCGGCCTGCCTGAAGACGTCAAAAGTCAGAGGAGAACAGGGGCAGGTCATGAAGGTCATCAGACAGGGCGGCGCCGAACGGATCACCCTCGGTAAGAAAGCCGTGCAGGAACTCCGAGAGAGTGGTGCCCGAGTCGGTGAATTCGGGGTCCCGACCCTTGTTGAGCATGACGGTCCAGTCATCGGGGTCGCCGGTGGCGGCGAGCCAGTAGCCGGTGTCGCCGTTGTCGGTTATCAGGCAGGGATACAGCAGGCCGGGAAGCGCGGCATCGTCCAGGTGCTCGTGTCCGTGCTCCCATACGGTGATGTCGGCCACCGCGTGCACCGTGGCGATCAACTCGGCCTCCCTGCCGAGCAGGCTGCCGCCCAGAGCGCCGAGTGGGTGCTGCAACCACAGGAAGTCACGGAAACGACCCGGCGGCAGGTGGTCGCACAGCCGCTTGTAGTCGCTGGGCAAGTGGTGGCCCAGTTCGGCTTCGACCGCATTCCAGTCGATGTTCCAGAACGAAGGTCGTGGCAAGTCAGGGGTCAGGAGTGTGAGTACCTCGTCGATCATGACGGCCGACGGTACAGGGCTGCAAGAACCCAGATATGACGGACGGTGAGGTATCTCGCAAGACGGGTTCTGGCCGAGCCCACTGCCGCACCGAGGCCCGCCCGGGAGGTCTGGCCGAGGTGGAACCGGTGCGGCGCAAGGTGTCCTGGCAGGAGGTTCGTTCACCTTCGCGACACCGTCGGGCAACCGGCGCATCCGCCGAGCGAAGCGACGCGCGGGTTTCCTGAGCGCGCACGATCGCGCCACCTCATCCTGGAAGGGACCGGTGTGTCACACGACCACTCCCACAGACGCCCGCACCACAAGCATGACCACAACCACAACCACGACGTCGACGAAGCAACCCGAGCCGCGGCGGACGCCTCCGTCTCCGACTCCGACCTCACTCCCCGAGAGTTCTCGCGGCGGCGCATGCTGAAGGCCGCCGGTGTCACCGGCGCCCTGACCGCCGGCATGTCCGGCATGCTCGGCGTCACCCCGGCCACCGTCCTCGACCAGGCGCAGCACGGCGCGGCGTTCGGGCTGGACTGGATGGTCGTCACCGACCACGGCGGCGCGACCCACGCCCGCCTGGTGCAGCGGGGCACGGCCGGCATCCTGGTGCCGTTCGAGGTGCGCCACCAGATCGCGTGCTGCTCGGACCACTGAGGCGCCGGCCCGGCTCCTGGATCCGGCCGGAAGGCGGGCCGTGCACCCCCTTCCGCCCGGTCTCGCGATACCCATACGACCTCAGGCGGTCAACACCAACGCGAGCCACACCGCCCCCAATTGCACCCGGCTCTCAATTGGTCCAGACAACAAAGAATCCCCAGATCGCTGACCTGGGGATTCGCTATGGAGCGGGCGACGGGAATCGAACCCGCGCTCTGAGCTTGGGAAGCTCATGTTCTACCATTAAACTACGCCCGCGTAGAGCGCCCGCTGAGGCGCTTCGCTGTCACTCTACCGTATGTGCGCCCCCCGGCGAGGTCGTCGGGGGGCTGCTGGTGTGGTGCGGTGGATGTGCCGGGGTGGGGCGGGAGTTGGGGTTACCTTGAGGTGGGGGGCTGTGTGTGGGGTGGGGTTTTGGTCCCGTAGTGTGGCTTTTGTTGCTTTACGGGGAAGGAGCCTGATGGAGACCACCGTCGTCCGATGTGCCGAAGGGCACGTCTTCAGCACCGCCTCGCTCCCGATGCAGAACGTCGGCGCCGCCCGGCGGATCGGGTCCGGTGGGCTCGTGCGGTGTCCACGGTGTGCGCGGCTGCGGAGCGTCGTGCCGGTGGGGAAGGGCGAGGCGCGGTAGCGCGCCGGGCAGCCGGTAGGGTCGGGGCGTGCTGCTCTCTGACAAGGACATCCGGACCGAAGTCGACGCCGGGCGGGTCCGGATCGAGCCCTTCGACGACGCGATGATCCAGCCGTCCAGCGTGGACGTACGCCTCGACCGCTACTTCCGGGTGTTCGAGAACCACCGCTATCCCCACATCGACCCCGCCGTCGAACAGGGCGATCTCACGCGGCTCGTGGAGCCCGAGGGCGACGAGTGCTTCATCCTGCACCCCGGGGAGTTCGTGCTGGCCTCGACGTACGAGGTCATCTCGCTGCCCGACGACATCGCCTCCCGGCTCGAAGGCAAGTCCAGCCTCGGCCGGCTCGGGCTGCTCACGCACTCCACCGCCGGCTTCATCGACCCCGGGTTCAGCGGGCACGTGACGCTGGAGCTCTCCAACGTCGCCACCCTGCCCATCAAGCTGTGGCCGGGCATGAAGATCGGGCAGCTCTGCATGTTCCGGCTCAGCTCACCCGCCGAGCACCCCTACGGATCCGCCAAGTACGGCTCCCGGTATCAGGGGCAGCGCGGGCCCACGCCTTCCCGGTCGTACCAGAACTTCCACCGCACCGTGATCTGACCGGCCGCGTAAGGGCTCAGAGCGTGCCCAGTTTGAACAGCGCCAGCAG
The DNA here is from genome assembly GCF_042874195.1 of Streptomyces sp. NPDC004134. Lineage (NCBI taxonomy): Bacteria > Bacillati > Actinomycetota > Actinomycetes > Kitasatosporales > Streptomycetaceae > Streptomyces > Streptomyces sp. NPDC004134. The sequence goes on from NZ_JBIAMS010000010.1 coordinate 115,537, forward strand.
CGCCACCAACTGGATCGAGCACGCCCCCAGCGCCCGCGGCCACGGCAGGTCGTGCGACTTGCTCACCATCGACGTGAGCAGCACCCCCGCCGCCAGCCACGTCAGCCAGCCCACGCCCTGCGCGAACGCGTGCTCGCCGCCGATGAACATCGCGACCAGCAACCGCGGCGCGTCCGTGATCGCCACGATCAGCATCGCCAGGCCCACCGTCGGCGCCAGCGCGCCCGCGCCGCCCAGGTTGCGGGCGAGGGTGTGTGTGACCGTGCCCATCACCAGGCCGCTGAGCGTGACCGCGATGCCCGTGACGACGATCCACGGGATGCTCGCCGAGATCGTGGAGTTGAGCACCTCGTCGCGCGCCTGCTCCAGGCCGAAGACCGCGAGCAGGCCGTAGAGGAAGCTCACCGTCAGCGCGGGGCCCCACATGCTGTGGTCGCGCATCTGCCAGAACGTGCGGCTCGGGTGGAAGACGATCCCGCTGAGCAGGTCCTTCCAGTGCAGCCGCGGGCCTACGGGCGGGGCCGCCCCTTCGCCGGCGCGGTAGACCTGGCCGTCGTCGTGGTACGGACCGTAGCCGTCCGGCACCCCGCCGACACCGTACGGCTGGGTGTTGCCCGGGCGGTCGGCGGCGTACGGGTCGTGGCCGCCGCCGTAGTACTCGGGGCCCGGGCCGTGGCTGCCCGGGGGCTGCCGCCACTGGGCGCCGTACGGCTGTCCGTGCCCCTGCCCGTGCGGCGGCGGGGGACCGCCGTACTGCGGGCCGCCGTAAGGCGGGGGGCCGCCCTGCGGCGGGCCCTGCGGGCGCCCCTGCTGCCGACTGCCGTGGGGCTCGCGGCCCCGGCCCATTCTGAATCCTGCCACGCGATCGAACGTACCTGGTCTTGCCCGCCGAGGTCACCGGGGCCCGGGAATACGGGGGATGTTTATGGCCAGGACGGTACTTCCCGTAGGGGATCCGCCCTACTGGGTCCCGGGGCGGGCGGGATGGCTGGGGTGGGGGGTGCGGGGGGTATGGGGGCGCAGGGCACGGGTGGTGCCGCGCGGGCGTACCCGGGCATGAGCCAGGGCCCGGCCGGGGGAGGTCCGGGCCCTGGCCGTCTCTGCGGCAGCGGCGTGAGCGGTGGCGCTCGCGGTACGTCGCCGTCCCTGCGGCGCCGCGTCCTCAGCCCGCGAACTCCGCCCCGTACCCCGGGCTGCCCGTCGTCGGCATCCCCACCGACGACGGGTAGATCGCCACCGCCCCGTCCGGCGCGACCCCGCCCGAGTGGGAGCGCAGGGCGTAGACGGCGCCGTTGCCGGCGTTCTTGCCGGCCGGGCCGACCGTCAGGTCGTCGTAGCCGTCGCCGTTGAGGTCCGAGAGCAGGACGGAGATGCCGAAGCGGTCGCGGGTCTCGTTGGTGCCGGGGACGCCCGGGGCGTTCTGGTGGACCAGCGTCGCGCTCGCGTTCCCGAAGCCGGTGCCGTCCGCCGACCCGTAGAGCACAGTGACGGTGCCGGTGTTCTCCGCGGCGCCCAGGGTCTCGTTCGCCGCGGCGACGGCCAGGTCCGTCTGCCCGTCGCCGTCCACGTCGCCGAGGGCCAACTGGCCGCCGAAGGAGTCCCCCTTCTCCGGCGTGCCCGGGACGCCCGGCGTGGCCTGGCTCAGGTCCGTGGTGCCGGCGGGGCCGTCCGCGGAGCCGAGGGTGACCGAGACCTTGCCGCCCAGCATCGCGCCCGGCGTGCCCTCGTCGTCGCGCGTCAGCCCGGTGACGATGTCGGCCCTGCCGTCGCCGTTCACGTCCCCGATGACGGTGGTGTCGCCTCCGGGGAGCTGCCGCTGGCCCGCGCCGGTCAGGCCGTCGGGGGAGCCCGGCACGTAGGCACCGCGGTGCTCCCAGTCCACGTAGCCGTTGACGACGAGATCGTCGTCCCCGTCGCCGTCGACGTCGCCCGCGGCGAGGTCGAACCGGCCCCAGAGCTTCCCGTTGTCCAGCGGCACCGCGACCGTGTCCCACGCGCCGTAGTCCCCCTTCGTACGGCCGAAGCCGCCGGTGAAGACGTCCATGGACGCGCTCGTGGAAGCCACGGCCAGGTCCGCCGCGCCGTCGCCGTCGAAGTCCCCGGCCACGAGGCCGCGGCCGAAGAGGTCGTGCTCGTACGGGCGCGGGTCGGGCAGCGTCGTGCCGCCGGCCAGGCCGTTCGCCCCGCCCCACAGGATCTGGATCGTGCCGCCGTCGACGTCGCCGCCGACCTTCTCGCCCGGGGCGGCGACGGCGAGGTCGGTGTACCCGTCGCCGTCGAAGTCCGCGGCGGCGGTCCAGCCGCCCCAGCCGTCGCCCTCCTCGGCGGTGCCGGGGACGCCGGCGCTGTGCTGGCTGAGCCGCTTGGCGCGGTCGGCGGAGATGCCGGCGGCGGTGCCGTCGTTCTCCGCCCCGTAATGGGCGACGATCTGGCTGGCGCCCCTTACTCCGGCGACGTACGCGTCGGGTGCGGAGACCGCGACGTCGCGCACGCCGTCCCCGTTGAAGTCGACCAGCGGGTCGCGGAGTTCGGCGGCCGAGGCGCCGGGGCCGGCGACGGCGGCCAGGCCGCCGGTGAGCGCGGCGGCGGCGGTGGCGGTGGCCAGTGCGGTACGGAGTCTGTGATGCATGCGGCAGCTCCCGGGCGCGGTCGATGACGGCGATCAGAAGACCCCGTACCGCGGCCAAAGGTTGTAGGAATACGGCTAGTTGGTTCGTACAGTGACAGAAGGTGTCATTCCGCCTACGGAAACGGCGGTGAGGGGGGCTACTCGGCGATCGTCTCCGGGAACCGCGCGTTCGCCCCGTTCGCGCCCACCGACGCACCGCTGAAGTTCCACGACCCGTCCGCGATCAGCCCGCTGCTACGGGCCTGCAGCACCCACGCGAAACCCTGCCCCGCGTTCTCGCCGGGCGCGCCCGCGATCAGGCCGGACCGGCCGTCGCGGTTGGGGTCGTGCAGCCGGACGTCGGAGCCGAAGAGGTCACCGGCCTCCGCGGCGCCCGGGATCCCCGGGGTGTCCTGGTTGAAGTGCTGCACCCCGGTCGTGGTCAGCCCGCCGGCGGAGCCGCGCAGCAGCCAGACGGCGCCGGCCCCGGCGTTGGTGCCGATCGCCTCGCCCTCGGCGCCGGCCGCGAGGTCGGGGAAGCCGTCGCCGTTGACGTCGCCGAGCGAGACGTCGCTGCCGAAGCGGTCCTCCACCTCGTACGCCCCGGGGACGCCCCCGCTGCCCTGCTGCCACACCTCGGGCTGCCCGGCACCCGGCCCGCCGTCGGCCCCGTACCAGACCTCGACGGCGCCGCCCGACAGCTCGAACTGGCCGTGCTCCAGCACCGAGGGGTCGCCTATCGCGAGGTCGTCGGCGCCGTCCTTGTCGATGTCGCCCGCGACGCCGACGGGCCCGCCGGCGAACTCCGAGCGCGTGTAACCCTCGGGGCCCCCGCCCTTGAGGTACAGGGAGTGGCCCTGCTGGTACTCCAGGTACCACTTCGTGCCGGTGACCACGAGGTCGTCGGCGCCGTCGCCCTCGAAGTCGCCCCCGACCAGGCCGGTGGGGGTGAAGTCCTGCGGGAAGTCGCCGAAGGGGTGGCCCGCCTCCGCGCGTGAAGGGGTACGTGCCGGGCCCCAGCCCCCGTACAGCTCCAGGTGGTCCTTCGACAGGATCGCCAGCGCGGGGGAACCGTCGTGGAACCAGTCGCCCGCGGCGAGGCCCGTCCCGTAGGCGTTGCCCTCGATCGCCGAGGCGGGGCGCAGGTCCTGCGCGCCGCTGCCGGACAGCCCGCCGGAGGAGCCGTAGAGGATGATCGTGCGCCCCGTGTCGGCGACGCCGCCGAGGTCTTCGCCGGTGACGCCGACGGCGAGGTCGGCGTACCCGTCGCGGTCGAAGTCGGCGGAGGCGAGGGTGGCGCCGAAGGCGTCGCCCGCCTCGGAGGTGCCGGGGACGCCGGCCGTGGACTGGCTGACGACCGCGCGCCTGGCGGTGTCCAGCCCGCCGGCCGAGCCGTAGAGCACGGCGACGTACCCGGCGCGCGCGGCGCCGTCCACGGTGCCGGAGGGGGCGGCCACCACCAGGTCGGGGTAGCCGTCGCCGTTGAAGTCGTCGTGGAACTTCGCGGGCGCCGCGACCGCGCCTTCCGTGGGCGCGGCCGCGGCCGGTGCGGCGCCGCCCGCGAGGGCGGCGCCGGCGACGACGGCCAGAGAGGCCGCTAAGGCGGTGGCGGTCGTGGGCGTACGGCGGCTGCGTGGCATGTCGGGCTCCTGAACGTCGATGTGGATCGGTGCGGTCACTCAGTGGGCCTCTCACCCTGTGAGACACCTGACGTTCACCCGGGGTTGTACGAACTACCGCCCTTCGTACGGCTCATGCAGCTTTCCGCGAACTTGTTGTGTAATGAACCTAGTTCACGGGATTCATCCGGTCACTCCTGACCCATCAGGTAGTGACCCAGGCCCTCGCTCGCGAAGCCCGTGCCGAACCGCGCTCCGCCCGTACCGCCGGGACCCTCGAAGTCGTCCGGGCTGAACGCCACGGAGCCCGTCGCCGTCAGCCCGCCCGCGGCGCCGCGCAGCGACCAGATCGCGCCCGTGCCGTTCTCCTCCGGTGCGCCCACCGCCAGCTCCGCCCGGCCATCGCCCGTGACGTCCCCGAACCCCAGCGCCGCGCCGAACCGGTCCCCGGTCTCCGCCACGCCCTTCACACCCGGCGTGTCCTGGTGGAACGCCTGCGCGCCACGCGCCTTGAGCCCGCCGGAGCCGCCCTTGAGCAGCACCACGGAGCCCGCCGACTGCTTGTTGCCGATGGCCTCGTACGGCACCCCCACGGCGAGGTCGGCGAAGCCGTCGCCGTTCGCGTCGCCCGCCGCGAGCCGGGCGCCGAACTGGTCGCCGCGCTCGCCGGTGCCGGGCACGCCCGCGGTGTCCTGGGTGAAGGCCGACGTCCGGCTCGTGCCGGGGCCGTTCTCCGTGCCGTAGACGATCGTGACCTTGCCCTTGCCGTACGGGAGGTCCTCGATGCTCGCGCCGACCTTGCGGTACGCCAGGTCGCCCTTGCCGTCGCCGTCGAAGTCGCCGATCGCCGGCGAACTGCCGTTGGGCAGCGCGGCGTCGGTCCGGGTCAGCCCGCCGGGGCCGCCCTTCCAGAACCAGCCGCCCTCGGCGTTGCCCTGGTAGCTGAAGAACGCCACGAGGTCGTCGGCGCCGTCGCCCGTCACGTCGCCCACGGCGACGCCGTCGAGGCTGTCCTCGGGCTTCATCTCGACGAGCCCGCTCTCGCGCGCGGGGGCGCCGGCGCGGGTGAACGGGCCGTAGAGGACGGTGTACGCCTCGGCGCTGTCGCTGCGGGTGCTGGGCACCAGCAGGTCGCCCTCGCCGTCGCCGTCGAAGTCGCCGGCGTGCAGGTCGCGGGCGAGGCCGCCGCCGCCGGGCACCTGGGCGCGGGCGGCGCCGGCGCCGGTCAGGCCGCCTTCGCGGCCCCACAGGACGGTGACGGAGCCGGCCGCGTCGCCGTCCTCTGCGCGGGCGGTGACGGCGAGGTCGGTCAGGCCGTCGCCGTCGAGGTCGCGGGCGACGAGCCGGTCGCCGAAGCGGTCGTCCGCCGCGGGGCTGCCAGGGACGCCGGCGGTGCGCTGGCTGAGGACGGTGGAGGCGGGGGCCGCGATGCCGTCCGGGGAGCCGTAGCTGATGAGGACGTAACCGGCCTCGGTGTGTCCTGAGATCTTGCCGCCGGGGGCACCGGTGGCGAGGTCCGTGTAGCCGTCGCCGTCGAAGTCGGCCCGTACGGCACGGGCATCGGCGGTGGCACCCGCGGAGCGGGCGGCGGCGTCGGCCGGGGCACCCCGGTCCTCCGCCCCCGCCGCCGGGGCGGTGACGGCCGCGGTGCCGGCGGTGGCGAGGCAGGCGGTTAAGGCGGCGAGGGTGCGGATGCGCATGGGGGGTCCTTCCGGTGACGGTCTGACGGGGGAGTTGCGTTCACTCCCGCGTCATACGACACACCCCGTCCGGAGATGGTTGTACCAACCAATGCGCCGGGACCCGCGCTCGACGCGCCACGGCCGGCCCCGTGTGGCTCACGGGGCCGGCCGCCGTGGGGGGTTGCCTGTGGCGTCCCGCCTGGGTCACATCTGCCGCACGCGGTACGGCCGTTCTCGCCGTACTACGTCGCCGGCTGCGGCTCCGGCTCGCTCTCCGCCGCCTCGGTTCCGTCCCCCGGCGGCTCCTCCGCCGGCGTCCTGACCGAGTCGAGCAGAAGCTGCGCCACGTCCACGACGGCCAGCGACTCCTTCGCCGTTCCCGCGTTCTTCTTGCCGTTTACGGAGTCCGTAAGCATCACGAGACAGAAAGGGCACGCCGTGGAAAGAATGTCCGGATTCAGCGACAGCGCCTCGTCCACGCGCTCGTCGTTGATCCGCTTGCCGATGCGCTCCTCCATCCACATGCGCGCGCCGCCCGCGCCGCAGCAGAAGCCGCGCTCCTTGTGCCGGTGCATCTCCTCGTTCCGTACGCCCGGGACCTTGGCGATGATCTCGCGCGGCGGCGTGTAGACCTTGTTGTGCCGGCCCAGGTAGCAGGGGTCGTGGTACGTGATGATCCCCTCGACCGGCGTCACCGGGACCAGCCGGCCCTCGTCGACGAGGTGCTGGAGCAACTGCGTGTGGTGGACGACCTCGTAGTGGCCGCCGAGCTGCGGGTACTCGTTGGCGATGGTGTTGAAGCAGTGCGGGCAGGTCGCGACGATCTTCTTCTTCGCCTTCTCGACCGTCACGCCTTGATCGTCGTCCTCGCCGAACGCCATGTTGAGCATCGCGACGTTCTCCTCGCCCAGTTGCTGGAAGAGGAACTCGTTGCCCAGCCGCCGCGGCGAGTCGCCCGTGCACTTCTCGTCGCCGCCCATGATCGCGAACTTCACGCCGGCGATGTGCAGCAGCTCCGCGAACGCCTTGGTGGTCTTCTTCGCCCGGTCCTCCAGCGCGCCCGCGCAGCCGACCCAGTAGAGGTAGTCGACCTCGGAGAGGTCCTCGACGTCCCTGCCGACGACCGGGATCTCGATGCCCGTGTCCGCCGCCAGCTCCTTGGTCCACTCCAGCCGCTGCTTCTTGGCCAGCCCCCAGGGGTTGCCCTTCTTCTCCAGGTTCTTCAGCATCGTGCCCGCCTCGGACGGGAACGAGCTCTCGATCATCACCTGGTAGCGGCGCATGTCGACGATGTGGTCGACGTGCTCGATGTCGACGGGGCACTGCTCGACGCACGCGCCGCAGGTGGTGCAGGACCACAGCACGTCGGGGTCGATGACGCCCTGCTCGGCCGCGGTGCCGATCAGCGCGCGCTCCGCCTCGGCGAGCGCGTCGGCCGGTACGTCGGCGAGCTGTTCTGCGGTGGCCTTCTCCTCGCCCTCGGCCGACTTGCCGCCGCCGGCGAGCAGGTACGGGGCCTTGGCGGCGGCGTGCTCGCGCAGGGACATGACGAGCAGCTTGGGCGACAGCGGCTTCCCGGTGTTCCAGGCCGGGCACTGCGACTGGCAGCGGCCGCACTCCGTGCAGGTGGAGAAGTCGAGGATCCCCTTCCACGAGAAGTGCTCGACCTGGCTGACGCCGAAGACGGCCTCCTCGCCGTCCTCGTCGTCGAAGACGGTCTCGAAGTCGATCGGCTTGCCGCCGGAGGTCATCGGCTGGAGCGCGCCGAGGGCCACCGCGCCGTCGGCATTGCGCTTGAACCAGATGTTGGGGAAGGCGAGGAAGCGGTGCCAGGCCACGCCCATCGTGGTGTTGAGGCCGAGGACGAGCGCCCAGATGAAGGAGGTCGAGATCTTGACCATCGCGACGAGGTAGACGAGGTTCTGCACGGCGCCGGTGCTCAGCCCGTCGACCGCGGCGGTGACGGGGTACGACGCGAAGTAGGCGGCCTCGTAACCGCCGACGTGGTGCAGCGAGCCCTCCAGCCCGCGCAGCACCAGGATGCAGATGCCGATGACGAGGATGACGTACTCGACGAAGTACGCCTGCCACATCGTCGAGCCCGTGAAGCGGGACTTGCGGCCGGCCTTCGACGGCAGGCTGAGCTGCCGGATCACGATGAGCGTGAGGATGCCGAGCGTGGTCATCAGCGCGATGAACTCGACGTACAGCTCGTACGGGAGCCAGTCGCCGATCACCGGCAGCAGCCAGTCGGCGACGAACAACTGGCCGAAGGCGTTGACGAGGGTCAGCACCAGGGTCAGGAAGCCGATGGCGACGAACCAGTGGGCGAAGCCGATGACGCCCCAGCGGTTCATCCGGGTGTGGCCGAGGAACTCCCTGACCAGGGTGACGCTGCGCGCGACCGGGTCGTCCGTGCGGCTGCCTGCGGGGACGGGATTGCCGAGCCGGACGAAGGCGATGATCTGCCCGATGGCGCGAGCGAACAGCGCGGTGCCGACCGCGGTGATCACCAGCGATACGACGATGGCGGCGAGCTGCATGGAGGGCTCCTCGGCCGGACTGCTCTGCTGTCTGCTGGATCTGCCGTGTGCGTGTGCGGGCCGTACGTGTATACGTGCCCTGCTACTCGGCCTACCCAGCTACTACTAAGCGGTAACTTATCTCTTCCCCGCCTGAGGGTACCCGGGCGGCCCCGGCCCCCTGAAGCCGCCCGGCCGGTGATGTGCGTCGCGCCTGCGGCGCCGCCGCGACCTCCGGCCCGTAGCCCGAAAACCCGTTCCCACCTGCACTGACGCACAAAACTTGAGTGGAGTTGACTCAGGTGAATTGCGCCGGGAGTGGTCGGCATGGCACCCTTGAGCCTGACCAGCTCAAGGCAGAGCATCTGATCCGGAGGATAGACAACATGGCACGTGCGGTCGGCATCGACCTGGGCACGACGAACTCTGTCGTCAGTGTTCTCGAGGGCGGTGAACCCAGCGTCATCACCAACGCCGAGGGCGCCAGGACCACGCCGTCCGTCGTCGCCTTCGCCAAGAACGGCGAGGTGCTCGTCGGCGAGGTGGCGAAGCGCCAGGCGGTCACCAACGTCGAGCGGACCATCCGGTCGGTCAAGCGCCACATGGGCACCGACTGGAAGCAGCCGATCGACGAGAAGGAGTTCACCCCCCAGCAGATCTCCGCGTTCATCCTGCAGAAGCTGAAGCGGGACGCGGAGGCGTACCTGGGCGAGAAGGTGACCGACGCGGTCATCACCGTCCCGGCGTACTTCAACGACTCCGAGCGCCAGGCGACCAAGGAGGCCGGCGAGATCGCGGGCCTCAACGTCCTGCGGATCGTCAACGAGCCCACCGCCGCCGCCCTCGCCTACGGCATGGAGAAGGAAGACCAGACCATCCTGGTCTTCGACCTCGGCGGCGGCACCTTCGACGTCTCCCTGCTGGAGATCGGCGAGGGCGTCGTGGAGGTCAGGGCCACCAACGGTGACAACCACCTCGGTGGTGACGACTGGGACCAGCGCGTCGTCGACTTCCTGGTCAAGCAGTTCCAGAACGGCCACGGCGTCGACCTGGCCAAGGACAAGATGGCGCTCCAGCGCCTCCGCGAGGCCGCCGAGAAGGCGAAGATCGAGCTGTCCTCGTCCTCCGAGACGACGATCAACCTGCCGTACATCACCGCCTCCGCCGAGGGCCCGCTGCACCTCGACGAGAAGCTGACCCGGGCGCAGTTCCAGCAGCTCACCCAGGACCTCCTGGAGCGCTGCAAGACGCCGTTCCACAACGTCATCAAGGACGCCCGCATCGACCTGGGCGAGATCGACCACGTGGTCCTCGTGGGCGGTTCCACCCGCATGCCGGCCGTCGCCGAGCTGGTCAAGGAGCTGACCAGCGGCAAGGAGGCCAACAAGGGCGTCAACCCGGACGAGGTCGTCGCCGTCGGCGCCGCCCTCCAGGCCGGCGTCCTCAAGGGCGAGGTCAAGGACGTCCTGCTGCTCGACGTCACCCCGCTGTCCCTCGGCATCGAGACCAAGGGCGGCATCATGACCAAGCTCATCGAGCGCAACACCACGATCCCGACGAAGCGTTCCGAGACCTTCACCACGGCCGAGGACAACCAGCCGTCGGTGCAGATCCAGGTCTTCCAGGGCGAGCGCGAGATCGCCGCGTACAACAAGAAGCTCGGCATGTTCGAGCTGACCGGCCTGCCGCCGGCCCCGCGGAACGTGCCGCAGATCGAGGTCACCTTCGACATCGACGCCAACGGCATCATGCACGTCGGCGCGAAGGACCTCGGCACGGGCAAGGAGCAGAAGATGACCGTCACCGGCGGCTCCGCGCTGCCGAAGGACGACATCGAGCGCATGATGCGCGACGCCGAGCAGTACGCGGAGGAGGACCACAAGCGCCGCGAGGCCGCCGAGACGCGCAACCAGGGCGAGCAGGTCGTCTACACCACCGAGAAGTTCCTCCAGGACAACGAGGACAAGGTGCCCGGCGACGTGAAGTCCGAGGTCGAGAGCGCGATCACCGACCTCAAGGAGGCGCTGAAGGGCGAGGACGCCGCGGCGATCCGTGAGGCGACGGAGAAGGCCGCGGCCACCAGCCAGAAGCTCGGTCAGGCGCTCTACGCCGACGCCCAGGCGTCCGGCCCGGCCGCCGCCGGCGGCGAGGGTGCCCAGCAGGCGCAGAAGGACGCGCCCGCCGGTGCCGACGACGATGTCGTCGACGCCGAGATCGTGGACGACGACAAGCCCAAGGGTGGTGCCGCGTGACGGAGGAGACCCCGGGCTTCGAGGAGAAGCCCGACGTCCCCACCGACGCAAAGACAGCGGAGGCACAGCAGGGCGGCCCGGACGGGGCGGGCGGCTCGCCCGCCGGCGCACGGCGCGCCGACACAGCCGGGCCGGGTGCCACCGCCGGGAACGGGGACGCGAACAGCCCGCTTGCGGCTCGTCTGGACGAGACCCGCAAGGCGCTCGACGAGCGGACGAAGGACCTGCAGCGGCTCCAGGCGGAGTACCAGAACTACCGCCGGCGGGTCGAGCGGGACCGGGTCGCGGTCAAGGAGGTCGCGAACGCGAACCTGCTGACCGAACTGCTGCCCGTGCTCGACGACATCGGCCGGGCCCGGGACCACGAGGAGCTGGTCGGCGGGTTCAAGTCGGTCGCCGAGTCGCTGGAGACCGTCGTGGCCAAGATGGGCCTCATGCAGTTCGGCAAGGAGGGCGAGCCCTTCGACCCGCTCATCCACGAGGCGCTGATGCACAGCTACTCGCCGGATGTGTCCGAGACGACGTGCGTGCAGATTCTCCAGCCTGGGTATCGGATCGGCGAGCGTACGATCCGCCCCGCGCGGGTCGCCGTGGCGGAGCCGCAGCCGGGGGCGTCGTCGGGGTCGCAGGGCAAGGAGGGCGAGCAGCCGGACGAGAAGCAGGCCGACGCGGACGGCGGCGGATCCGAGTCCGCCGCCGCGGACGGCGGCGGCCCGGACGCCGGGTCCGCGAAGCCGGGGTCCGGCGGAGAGACGGACAGCGGTGGCCCGGACGAGGGGTGACGCCGTAGCGGCCGCCGAGGGACGAGAGGAGGGACGCCGGGAATGAGTACCAAGGACTTCATCGAGAAGGACTACTACAAGGTTCTCGGCGTCCCGAAGGACGCCACCGAGGCCGAGATCAAGAAGGCGTACCGCAAGCTCGCCCGGCAGTACCACCCGGACGCCAACAAGGGCGACGCCGCGGCCGAGGAGCGCTTCAAGGAGGTCTCCGAGGCCAACGACGTGCTCGGCGACCCCCAGCGGCGCAAGGAGTACGACGAGGCGCGCACCCTCTTCGGCAACGGCGGCTTCCGCCCGGGCCCGGGCGCGGGCGGCGGCGGCTCGTTCAACTTCGACCTCGGCGACCTCTTCGGCGGCTCGGGCCCCGGCGCCCCGGGCGGCGGCGGCCAGACCACCACCGGCGGTTTCGGCGGCGGCCTCGGCGACGTCTTCGGCGGGCTGTTCAACCGCGGCGGCGGGCGTACGCAGCCGCGCCGCGGCCAGGACATCGAGTCGGAGGTCACGCTCAGCTTCACGGAGGCCATCGAGGGCGCCACGGTCCCGCTGCGGATGTCGTCGTCGGCCCCGTGCAAGACGTGCGCGGGCACGGGCGACAAGAACGGCTCCCCGCGGGTCTGCCCGACCTGCGTGGGCACCGGGCAGGTCTCCCGCGGCGGCGGTGGCGGCTTCTCGCTGACCGACCCGTGCGTGGACTGCAAGGGCCGCGGGCTCATCGCCCAGGACCCCTGCGACGTCTGCAAGGGCAGTGGCCGCGCCAAGTCGTCCCGCACGATGCAGGTCCGCATCCCCGCGGGGGTGCAGGACGGGCAGCGGATCCGGCTGCGCGGCAAGGGCGGTCCTGGCGAGCGCGGCGGTCCCGGCGGCGACCTGTACGTCGTCGTGCACGTCGACGGCCACCCGGTCTTCGGCCGCAAGGGCGACAACCTGCTGGTGACGGTCCCCGTCTCGTTCCCGGAGGCGGCCCTCGGCGCGGACATCAAGGTGCCCACGCTCGGCGGCCCGCCGGTCACCCTGAAGCTGCCCCCGGGCACGCCCAACGGACGCACGATGCGCGCCCGCGGCAAGGGCGCCGTCCGCAAGGACGGGACGCGCGGGGACCTGCTCGTCACCGTCGAGGTGGCGGTGCCGAAGGAGACGGACGGCACGGCGCGCGAGTCGCTGGAGTCGTACCGGACGGCCACCGCGGGCGAGGACCCGCGCGCGGAGCTGTTCAAGGCCGCGAAGGGAGCTTGACGACGATGAACGGCAGAAGCGGCGGACGCGGCGGCCCCCGCGGCCGCAATCCGTACGAGCTGACCGAGGAGACGCCGGTCTACGTCATCTCCGTAGCCGCGGAACTCTCGGGCCTGCACCCCCAGACCCTGCGCCAGTACGACCGCCTGGGCCTGGTCTCCCCGGACCGCACGGCGGGCCGCGGCCGGCGCTACTCGGCGCGGGACATCGCGCTGCTGCGGCAGGTCCAGGCGCTGAGCCAGGACGAGGGCATCAACCTGGCCGGGATCAAGCGGATCATCGAGCTGGAGACGCAGGTCGCCGCCCTCCAGGCGAAGGTGGCGGAGCTGACGGACGCGGTGGACGGCGCGGCGTCGGCGATGGCGCAGCGGGAGGCGCAGGTGCACGCGTCGTACCGGCGGGACCTGGTGCCGTACCAGCAGGTGCAGCAGACGAGTGCGCTGGTGGTGTGGAAGCCGAAGAAGAAGCGGGGCTGAGCCGGCGGCTCAGTCGGCGAGGTAGGTGACCTCCACGCGGGGCGGGAGCCCGGCGTGGAGGTCTCTCATGTGCGGGCGCAGGGAGACCTCGCGCAGGGTGCCGAGCCCCGCCAGCGGGGAGAGGTCCAGGAGTCTCCCCGGGGGCAGGTCGACCACGAGGTGGTCGAGCTGCGGGAAGCGGTGGGGGAACCGGCTCAGGTCGAGTTCGTCGGCGGGCCGGTCGCCGATCAGACCGAGGAACGTGACGCCCGGCAGCGTGGCATGGGCGGGGGCGACGGCGAGCAGGTCCAGCCGGCACCGCAGCGCCTTGAGCAGCGGGAGGGCGGCCAGCGCCGACCAGTCGTCCGCGGTGGCCTCGTGTCGCCAGCCCAGGTAGACGGCGGCGAGCTTGGGGTGCTTGGCCAGGCGGCACAGACCGGAGGTGCGGGCGGTCAGCAGGTTGAGGGTCGCCAGCTCGGGCAGCGGCGGCAGGGCGCCGAGGTCGACCAGGTGGGTCCGATCCGGCGACAGGGAGAGGAACTCCAGCCGCGGCAGCGCGGTGAGCAGTTCGGGGATGCTGTCGGCCAGACCTGGTACCGCGTCCAGGATCAGGGCGCGCAGGGGCAGGCCGGCGAGGGCCGAGGCGTACCGCAGGCCGAGGCACTCGGTGAGCCGCAGTTCGCGCAGCCCGTCCATGTCGCGCAGGAAGTCCAGGTCGCCCAGCGCGTGCTGGTTGCGGATGATCAGCTTGGTGAGGCTGAACGCGGCGAGCACTTCGCGCAGTTCGAAGGGGTCGAGCGGACCGCCGCGGACGTCGACCATCGGGCGGCCGCCGAGCCTGTGCAGGGCGTGTAGCTCGGCGTCGGAGGTGACGGTGAAGTACAGGTCTTCCGGGTCGAGGCGGGAGATGACCTCGTTCGCGTACTCCTCGGTGTCGAAGCGGTGCCAGGCCCAGGCGATTTGCCGGCGTACGGCAAGCGAGGGATGGGCGGCGTAGCGGGCGAGGAACGGGATCGCGCGGTCCGCGTCCACGTGGCTCGCGGCCACGGCGACCAGGTCGGCGGCGTCGCCCGCCTCCTCCGGGCCCGGCAGCAGGTCCAGCACCAGCGGTCCCGCCGCACCCAGCGCCCGTGCCTCCGTCGACGTCGTGGGCGGGATCAGCGCCTCCGTCTCGCGCTCCACCGCCTCCCGTACCGCCGGGGCCAGTTCGGCCGCGTGCTCCAGGCAGGCGGTCGCCAGCAGCCGGATGCGTACGCTCTCGACCCCGCCCTTGCGCTGCGCCGCCGTCAGCAGCTCCCGCAGGATCTCCTCGCGCTCCCGCGGGCGGGCCTGCGCCACCGCCATGCGGATGACGTCCTCCCACTGGTCGTCCGCCGCGTGGGCCGCCAGGACGCCGATGTCGCCCTCCTCGACCGCCGCGCGGGCGCCCAAGTAGTCCTGGAACGTGCGGTGGACGAAGTCCACCGCGCCCGGGGCCGGTTCGCGGAGGAGGCCGCTGCGGTCGCGGAAGTGCTCCAGTACGGCGGTCGCGTCGCCGAGGGCGGCGACCTCCGGGACGGCCGGGAGGGCGTCGGTGATGATCCGCTCCGCCCGGGTGCGGTCCAGCTCCGTACGGCCGTTGCGGATCAGCCAGTACGCGAGCCGCTGGAGGACCTGGAGCTGGGGTTCCTCGCGCAGGTCGGGGACGGCCATGTCGCGTTCGCGGTCGCGGCGGCTGAGCAGCATCGACAGGGCGGCCTCGTACAACTCCCTGCGCCCGCGCGGGAGGTAGCCGCGGCGGGCGCGGTTGAGCGCGCACATCAGGCCGCACATGAGCGGGTTGGTGGCCAGCCGGCCGAGGTCGGAGGTGTGCCGTACGGCGGCGGTGAGCTGCTGCTCGTACGTCGTGAGCTGCGCGTCGTCCGCGGCTGGGGCGCCGGTGCGGACGGCGGCGGCGCGTACGGCCTCGTGCCAGCGGGCGATGAAGCGGGTGAGGTCGGCCGGGCGCATGGGTGCGAGGGCCAGCTCGGTGAAGCCCTCGGCGGCGAGCCAGTCCTCGCCGACGGCGGAGGGGCGGGAGGTGACGAGCCAGCGGTTGCCCGGGTAGGCGTCGGCGAGGTCGGAGAGCCAGCGGCGGGCGCGGTCGCGCTCGGCGCGGGGGACCTCGTCGATGCCGTCGACGAGGAGCAGCCCGCGGCGGGCGGTGAGCACGCGGTGCTCCCATCCGCCGGGCTGCGCGCCGGCGAGGGGGCTGCCGGTGGCGGCGAGGAAGTCGCGGGGGGCGGGGAGGCGCTGGCCGTGCCGGGTGAGGGTGCGGAGCGGCAGCACGAAGGGGACACGCCCTGCGAGGTAGTCCATGCCGTCGGCGGTCGGGGTGTCGGCGCGGGTGGCGGAGAGGGCGAGCCACTGCACGAGGGTGGTCTTGCCGGAGCCCGCGGCGCCGCGGAGGAGGACGCGCTCGTGGGTGGCGAGTGCCTGGTCGGCGGGGAGCACGGCTTCGGGGACGGGGTCGGTGTCGGCGAAGGAGCCGAAGCCACCACCGAGGTCGTCATAGGGGCCCGGTTCGTACGGCGGATAGCCGGCGGCCTCCAGCCGCAGATACGCCACGTCCAGCGGCCACTTCGCCGGCGAGTCGGCGAGATCGACGCCGTAGATGGTGAGCCTGCCGTGCTTCTTCGCGGCGTACGCGAAGTACTCGCGCTCGAAGGCCGCGTCCTGTGCCGCGGGGAGCGGCGTGCGGGCGATGAGGGCGTCGAGGCGGGCGATCTGGTCGGCCTGGCGGCGGGACTGCTCGACGAGGGTGCGGGCGACGAAGGTGGAGCGCCGGCTGAAGAAGTGCAGGATGTGCAGGCAGGCGGTGTCGAGGAGGGCGTCGTGGAAGTAGGCCGCGTCGGCGGAGAGTTCGCGTACGGGATCGCCCCCGCCGCTCCGTGCCGCGGCGAGGCGGAGCCGGCGGGCGAGGGCTTCGGGGCCGAGCTGGACCGCCTGGACGTCGTCCAGGTCGAGGTCGCCGAGGGCGGTGAGGCTGCGGGCGAGCGCGCCGGCGACGGCGGTGGTCTCGCCGCCGGGGACGGGGGAGGGCTCGCCGCCGGGGCCGTGGAGGGCGCGGCGTACGAGACTGTCGGCGAGCTTGCGCAGCCCGTCCTCGTCCAGCTCCCGCTGCTCACCGCGGAACGACACCAGCGCCGCCATCCGCACCGGCCGCCCCACGAGCCCCGCCCCGGGGCCCTCGCTGTGGAACAACCGCCGGACCAGGGGCGCCACGACGGCGGACGCGAGCCTGACGCCGACGGCTGCGGGTTCCATGGGGCAGACGATATAAGCGGGCGGTGACAGGTCACCGGCGGTGTTCGCCGAACGTCCGGTTCGTTCTGCTATGCACACCCTCATCATCATGAATTTCAGGAAGATGATGCTGAGTTCGGGTGGAGTTGATACGGACGGTAAGCCAATGTTCTGGTTGAGAACGGGGGACAAGTCGCCGAACGTGATGTACGTACGGCTCAGTTGGTCCGGGAGTTCATACAGTGAGGTCTCACGCTTCGGGCAACACGGCGCGACAGGCTCCGCCGGTCGGTCTCGCGCTGCTCTCCGACCGGGAACGCGAAGTGCTCCTCCTGCTCGCCGACGGTCCGACCAATCGCCGGCTGGCGTCGCAACTGGGGGTGGCGGAGCGTACGGTCCGCGCCCATCTGACGAACATCTGCCGCAAGCTGAACGTGGAGTCCCGCGTCCAGGCCGCCCTGGTCGCCGACCGCCACCGCCGCGCCCTGCTGCCGCCGGGGGCAGGTCCTGACCGGGTTGCCCCAAGAGGCAATGGCCGGGGGCGCCACGTTCGTGAATGATGTGGGCCAGTGCCCTCTTGGGTGCCGCGGAGGCGACCTGCCATCGTCGTACGCGGGCGCCGGCGGCACCCCTCGGACGGAGCGCTGGTGCGTTCGCTTCCCGGCCTCATACGCACCAGCGACTCCGTTCCTCTCCGCCCTGTCCCGCGCCCGGCGCCCCTGCGGGCCGGCTGTGCGGGCTCCGGAGACCGCCCCGTGGGTCAGACCCTTTCGAGCATGCCGGAGCGGGCGATGAGATAGCCGAGTTGGGTACGGCTGTCGCTGCCCAGGGCGGTGGACAGCTTGGCGATGTGCGCGCGGCAGGTGCGTACGTTCATGCCGAGCCGGCGGGCGATGGCCTCGTCGAGGTGGCCTTCCACGAGCAGCCGGGCGATGCTGCGCTGGACGCCGGTGACGCCTTCCCGGGCGTCGTGTTCGGGGGGCTGGTGTCCCCAGGGGACACCGAGTTCCCAGAAGTATCCGAAGATGGCGCGCAGGAACCAGACCAGGCCCGGGTGGCGGATCTCCATCGCCACCTCGCGGCTGGGCTGTGCGGGGATGAAGGCGACCTCCCGGTCGATTATCAGGAGCCGTTCGGGCATCTCCTCCAGGGTGCGTACCTCCAGCCCGGTGTCGCTCAGTTCGTCCAGGTAGGCGAGCTGGGCGGGGTGGTGCCGGTACGTGTGGTTGTACAGGGTCCGCTGGGTGACGCCGCGTTCGCTCATCCTCCGTACGCGGTGGGTGGTGGTGCGCATCGTCGCGGGGTTCCAGTTGGTCCGCCCGCTTGCCGGCTGGATGGCGAGGAACTGCTCCGTGCAGTCCTCCAGGGCCCGGGCGAGGGCGTCGTCGATCCGCTCCTTCCCGGTCCAGACGGTGAACGCGGCCATGGCCGGGTCGTCCGGATCGAGGGAGGTCAACTGCTCGACGGTGTCGGCCAGCGCGGTCACGAACAGGCGGTACTCGCCCAGCTCTCTTTCGAGCGGCTCGACGAGCCCGGCGAGCGCCTGCGTCGGCGGCGTCGGCACCAGCCACTGGGTGTCGCCGGGCTCGGGCCGTAACAGGTCGAGGTCGAAGAGGCACGGCGCGGTCGCCGTGGCCTCGTGTGAGACGCGGCCGGAGCGCAGGGCGGAGGCGTAGAGCTTCCGGCCCGGGGCGCAGAGGCCGGTGGTGTGGTGGGGGTGCGACATGTCTCTCTCAGGTCTCGTCGAGGATGCCGGAGCGTGCGATGAGGTAGCCCAGTTGCGCTCGGCTGTTGCTGCCCAGAGTGGAAGCGAGCTTGGCGATGTGGGCGCGGCAGGTGCGGACGTTCATGCCGAGCCGGCGGGCGATGTTCTGGTCGAGGTGACCCTCGACCAGGAGGCGGGCGATGCTGCGCTGGACGCCGGTGATGCCTTCGTGGGTGGACTCCGTGTAGGCGGCTTCCTCCAGGGGGGTGGCCAGTTGCCAGAACTGCTCGAAGACACCGACGAGATAGGAGACGAGCCCGGGGTGGCGGAGCTCCAAGGCGACTTGGCGGTCCGGTCGGATGGGGAGGAAGGCCACCTGACGGTCGACGATGATCAGGCGCTCGATGATCTCTTCGAGTGTTCTGACCTCGACCTGCTGCGGGCCGACGAACCGCAGGTACGCGAGTGTCATCGGCGCTTCACGGGCCGCGTGCTGATAAAGGGTGCGCATCCGTACGCCGCGCTCGGCGAGGGGGCGGACCCGCCGCAGTGCCTCGCCCAGGGCGCGGGCGCCGCGGCTGGCCGCCTCGGGCTGGATGGTGAGAAGTTCGTGTGAGCACTCGCCGACCGCCAGATCCAGCGCGGTGTTGATCGTGCCGAGGCCCTCCAGCACCGTGATCGGTGAGTTGTCGGAGGCGACCTCGATGCCGATATCGATGAACCGGCTGAAGCTCCTCGCGAGGTCGGCCGCGTGCTGCTGCCGCTCACGGATCTCCCGTTCCCGGGATACCAGAAGCCCCATCATGGCGTCGGATGCGCGGACGGGCAGCAGCCAGTCCGGGTCGTCGGGGTCGGGGTGGAGAAGGGCGAGGTCGTTCAGGCACGGTGCGAGCCGCGCGTCCGCAGCCGCTATCCGGCCGTCCCGCACGGCGGTGGCGTATGCCTCGCGGGCGGCCGGGCAGGGCTCTTGGAGACTGTGGCCGTGCTCGTGATCGTGCTCGTGATCGTGCCCTGCGTGCATCTCCGTGTACTCCCGGGAGCGGTGATCGGGGTCAGGACTGGTCGAGGATGCCGGAGCGTGCGATGAGGTAGCCGAGTTGGGCCCGGCCGTTACTGCCGAGGGTGGTGGCGAGCTTGGCGATGTGGGCGCGGCAGGTGCGGACGTTCATGCCGAGCCGGTCGGCGATGATCTCGTCGACGTGCCCTTCGACGAGCAACTTGGCGATGCTGCGCTGGACACCGGTTATGCCGTCCGGCTCCGGATGCTCGTAGTGCACCTCCTCGTCGAGAGGCGTGGCGAGCTCCCAGAGGTGGTGGAATACGCCGACGAAGTATTCGACGAGACCGGGATGCCGGACCTCCACCGCCGTATCCCGGTTCAACTTCACCGGCCGGTCCCGATGCGCGGGAACGAAGGCGACTTTCCGGTCGACGATGATCAGACGATCGACCAGCTCCTCAAGCGTGCGCAGCTCCATGAGGTCGTTGGCGACCCGTTCCTGATAGGCGAGCAGACCGTAGTTGTGCCGTGCGGTGTGCTGGTAGAGGCTGCGAATGCGCACACCGCGGTCGACCAGTGGACGCACCCGGTCCACGGCCTTGTCGAGGAGCGCCGGGGGACGGGTCCCACCGGGCTGGACGGTGAGGAGTTCCTTCTCGCACTCGGCGGTCGCCCTGCCGACGATCGCGTCGATGTTGGTCACGCCGCTCAGTTCGGTGATCGCGCTGCTGATGGCGGTGCCTCCCTGAGTGAGGGAGAGGAACGGCTCGAACGCGTCCGCCAGCGCTAGGGTCTGGTCCCTGCGCTCCTGAATCTCGCGCTCGATGGGGTGCTCAAGTCGGGCCAGCGCGGCGGACGGAGGCACCGGCCGTAGCCATCGGGAGTCGTCCGGGTCAGGGAGGAGCAGCATCAGGTCGATCAGACACGGCACGCTTTCTCCCTCCGGCCGGGAGACGCGCCCGGCCCGCAGCGCGCGGGCGTAAAGCTCCGAACTCGCGGCACAGAGGTCGGCGTATCCATGAGGATGGTCTGATTCGCCTTGATTTTTGCCCATTTATCCTTCCCACAGGAAGATGTGATTCAGGAACATGATGCAGTGCAGAGGTGGTGAACAGCCTTCGCGTGAGGCACCTTCTTCTGTGGGAAGCGGATTCATAGGGAGGCCGGGACTCCCAATGGCAAAAAAACTGACACGGTGGGCAGTTGCATTCGTGACTGCGGCTGTACTCAGCGTCATAGCAAGTCCCTTTGGCGCAGGCTCCGATGCCGGTCCGGGTGAGCAGGGTTCGGACCGGGCGGCGGTGGCAGGACAGCAGGACCCGACCTGGGGCTAGCCCGGGGACTGGACATTGACAACCTCAGACAGACAAGGACTTCACAGACACAGGTATCACGATGAACCCAGACCACCGCCGAAAGACGGAGAACCATTGGCACTCCGTCGATCTCGCTACGGCGGTGCCCCGTCCCGGAGACAGGTTGGTGGTTGCTCTCCTCGGAGAGCCGATCACCATCCTGCGTGACGGAAGCGGGGTCGTCCAGGCCTTCCGCCGGAGGTCCGGGCGCTATGTACGCTGCGTGGTGCGCTGCGGCGTGATCTTCGTCAATCTTGGCGAAGAGGATCACGTCCCCGTAGCAGCCGACGGCGTACCTGATAGCGAGAGCAACACCCCCCACTGTGCCTGACCGGGCGGTATCCCCCGTGTCCAGATCGCCCGAAGGCACACCAGCGGTGCCATCGCGGACGCAACCCCGCGATGGCACCGCTTTTGCGTGTTCTTGCGCGCATGCTTAGGGGTCGGCGGTCGCGTCGCGGTCGCCGGCTGCCGGTGCTGGGTTGGAGTTGAGTGGCGTAGACTCAACTTAGCTTACGTAGCCTCAGGCACGCCGAGTGCGGGCCGAGGTGTACCCCCATCGGCACCCCGGCAAGGAGGAGCACACAGCAGTGGACGCGGAGCTGACCAACAAGAGCCAGGAAGCGATCGCCGGCGCCAACAGCCGTGCCGTGTCCGGCGGCAATCCGGACATCACCCCCGTACATCTGCTGCTCGCCCTGCTCGACGTGGCGGACAACGAGAATCTCCAGGACCTGCTGGCCGCCGTCGACGCCGACCAGGCCGCCGTGAGGTCCGGGGCCGAGGCGCTGCTCGGCGGGTTGCCCAGGGTGCAGGGGGCGACCGTGTCGCCGCCGCGGGCGGACCGGGAGTTGCTCGCCGTCGTGGCCGATGCCGCCGCGCGGGCGCGCAAGCTCGACGATCAGTACGTGTCGACCGAGCACCTGCTCATCGGGGTCGCCGCCGAGGGCGGTGCCGCCAAGGAGCTGCTGAAGAAGCAGGGGGCGAGCGCCAAGGCGCTTGTGCAGGCGTTCGAGGAGATCCGCGGCGACCGGCGCGTGACCACGAAGAACCCCGAGGGCACGTACCAGGCGCTGGGCAAGTTCGGCACCGACCTGACCGCCGCCGCCCGCGACGGCAAGCTCGACCCGGTCATCGGGCGGGACCAGGAGATCCGCCGCGTCGTGCAGGTGCTCTCCCGGCGTACGAAGAACAACCCCGTCCTCATCGGCGAGCCCGGCGTCGGGAAGACCGCCGTCGTCGAGGGGCTCGCGCAGCGGATCGTGAAGGGGGACGTGCCCGAGAGCCTGAAGAACAAACGGCTCGTCGCGCTCGACCTCGGCGCGATGGTCGCCGGGGCGAAGTACCGGGGCGAGTTCGAGGAGCGGCTGAAGACCGTGCTCGCCGAGATCCGGGAGAGCGATGGACAGGTCATCACCTTCATCGACGAGCTGCACACCGTCGTCGGCGCCGGCGCGGGCGGCGAGTCCGCCATGGACGCCGGCAACATGCTCAAGCCCATGCTCGCCCGCGGCGAGCTGCGCATGGTCGGCGCGACGACCCTCGACGAGTACCGCGAGCGGATCGAGAAGGACGCCGCCCTGGAGCGCCGCTTCCAGCAGGTACTTGTCGCCGAGCCCACCGTCGAGGACACCATCGCGATCCTCCGCGGCCTGAAGGGGCGGTACGAGGCCCACCACAAGGTCGTCATCGCCGACTCCGCGCTCGTCGCCGCCGCGACCCTCTCCGACCGCTACATCACCTCACGCTTCCTCCCCGACAAGGCCATCGACCTCGTCGACGAGGCCGCCTCCCGGCTCCGGATGGAGATCGACTCCTCGCCCACCGAGATCGACGAGCTGCAGCGCGCCGTCGACCGCCTCCGGATGGAGGAGCTGGCGCTGAAGAACGAGTCGGATGTCGCCTCCCGCGAGCGCCTGGAGCGGCTGCAGCGCGACCTCGCCGACAAGGAGGAGGAGCTGCGCGGCCTCACCGCCCGCTGGGAGAAGGAGAAGCAGGGCCTCAACCGGGTCGGCGAGCTGAAGGAGCGGCTGGACGAGCTGCGCGGCACCGCCGAGCGCGCGCAGCGCGACGGCGACTTCGACACCGCCTCCAAGCTCCTCTACGGCGAACTGCCCGCCCTCGAACGCGAGCTGGAGGAGGCGTCCGCCGCCGAGGAGGAGGTCAAGCGGGACACGATGGTCAAGGAGGAGGTCGGCTCCGACGACATCGCCGACGTCATCTCCTCCTGGACCGGCATCCCCGCCGGCCGGCTGCTGGAGGGCGAGACGCAGAAGCTGCTGCGGATGGAAGAGGAGCTGGGCCGGCGGCTCATCGGCCAGGACGTGGCCGTACGGGCCGTCTCCGACGCCGTACGCCGCACCCGCGCCGGCATCGCCGACCCCAACCGGCCGACGGGCTCGTTCCTCTTCCTCGGCCCCACCGGCGTCGGCAAGACCGAGCTGGCCAAGGCGCTGGCCGACTTCCTCTTCGACGACGAGCGGGCCATGGTCCGGATCGACATGAGCGAGTACGGCGAGAAGCACTCCGTCTCCCGCCTGGTCGGCGCACCTCCGGGGTACATCGGATACGAGGAGGGCGGTCAGCTCACGGAGGCCGTGCGGCGGCGCCCGTACTCGGTGATCCTGCTGGACGAGATGGAGAAGGCGCACAACGAGGTCTTCGACATCCTGCTGCAGGTGCTGGACGACGGGCGGCTGACGGACGGTCAGGGCCGTACGGTCGACTTCCGCAACACCATCCTCATCCTCACCTCCAACCTCGGCTCCACCTTCCTCGTCGATCCGATGATCAAGGACGAGCAGAAGCGGGAGGGGGTGCTGGAGACGGTACGTAAGGTGTTCCGGCCCGAGTTCCTCAACCGGCTCGACGACCTCGTCGTCTTCAACGCGCTCGGCGGCGACCAGCTCAAGCGCATCGCCGCCATCCAGCTCGCCCATCTGCAGGAACGGCTCGCCGAACGCCGGCTCACGCTGGACGTCAGCGACGCGGCGCTGGCCTGGCTGGCGCGCCTGGGCGTCCCGGAGGACGAGCCGGAGCCGGACCTCAGCTACGGGGCGCGCCCGCTGCGGAGGCTGGTGCAGACGGCGATCGGGGACCAGCTCGCGAAGGAGATCCTGGCGGGCGAGGTGCGCGACGGGGACAGGGTGCGGGTGGACGTGTTCGGGGACCGGTTGCTGGTCGGCGCGGTGCAGTAGGGGCGGCCGGGCGGGGGCCCGTTCGCCGGCGCCGGGCGGTGCCGCCGCCCGGCGCGCTGCTCCGGCGCAGCGAGTTGTCCACAGGTGTCGCCGCCGGGTTGCGGGCACGGGCCCCCGGTGGGGGAGGATGGGCGCCGAACCGTTCGAAGGGAACCCCACGTGAGCATCGACCCGTCCTCGATTCCGAACTTCGGGGGCCAGCAGCCCGAATCCCGCGGCAGCGGCGGCCCGCAGGGGCCCATCGTGCCCGACCAGGATCTGGTCAAGCAGCTCCTGGACCAGATGGAGCTGAAGTACGTCGTCGACGAGGAGGGGGACCTCGCGGCGCCGTGGGAGCAGTTCCGTACGTACTTCATGTTCCGCGGCGAGGACGAGCAGCGGCTCTACTCGGTGCGGACCTTCTACGACCGGCAGCACTCGCTGGACGACAAGCCGGAGCTGCTGGAGGCCATCGACGACTGGAACCGGCGCACGCTGTGGCCGAAGGTCTACACGCACACGCACGACGACGGCTCCGTCCGGCTCATCGGCGAGGCGCAGATGCTGATCGGCACGGGCGTGGCGCTGGAGCACTTCGTGTCGAGCACCGTGAGCTGGGTGCGGGCGTCGATCGAGTTCGACAAGTGGCTGGTGGAGACGCTGGGGCTGCAGCAGGAGCTGGACAGCGACGAGCCGGACGAGGGCGGCGAAGGCGAAGACGGTCCGGAGGACACGGGCGGCCCGGGGCCGAAGGAGGGCTGAGGGCGCGACGGCCGGGCGGTCCGGTCTGCGCGGTGGTCAGGTTTCCGTCAGGGCGGTGCGCAGCGCCTCGTACGCGCGGGTGCCCGGCGTGACGGGCGCGTAGTGGCCCGTGCCGGGCAGCTCCAGCAACCGCCCGCCCACGGCGCGGGCGTAGCGTCGGGACAGCTCCACCGGTACGTCGGCGTCGGTCTCGCCGTGGAGCAGCACGACCGGCGCCGCCGGTGCCGGCATCCGCATCGGGTCCGTCTCGTCGAGCCGCTCCGCCACCCGCCCGGCGCCGCCGAGGAGCCCGGCGACGGCGCCGTCGCTGAGGCCCAGTTCGTGGGCGCGGGCCAGGTCCGCGACCGCGGCGACGCCGACGACGCGGGAGACGGCCGTCGGGCACCGCGAGGCGGCCCAGAGCGCGAGGTGGCCGCCCGCGGAGTGCCCGGCGAGCACCACGGGCCCGGATCCGGGCAGCGCGGCGAGCGCGGGCGGCAGATCGTCGAACGTCGCGGGGAACCCCCCGCCGCCCTCGCCCCCCGCTTCGCCCACGCGGCGGTACTCGATCAGTGCCACGCACCCGTTCAGGTCCTTCGCCAGCGCCGCCGCCAGCGGGGTCAGGTACGTGCGGTCGTAGCGCTCCCGCCAGAAGCCGCCGTGCAGCAGGGCCACGACCGGCCGGGCCGAGACGTCCCCGTACAAGTCGACGACCTGCGAGGGATGGTCCCCGTACGCCAGCGTGCGCGTGGGCGCGACCCGCTTCAGGGCGAACAGCGTGCGGGCCTCGTCGTCCAACTCGTCAACGGCGGTCATCCAGCACCTCTCCCAGCACTCCGGCAGCGCGGTATATGTCCGAGAACGAGGTATACAGCGGCGTCACGCCGAAACGGAGCACATCCGGCGGCCGGAAGTCGCCGACCACCCCGCGCGCGATCAACTCGCCCATCACCGCCTCCGCGTCCGCGCACCGCAGCGCGACCTGGCTGCCGCGCTCGGCGTGCGGCAGCGGGGTCAGCGGCGTGAGCGAGGGATCGCCCGGGAGGGCCGCGACGCACTCCAGGAAAAAGTCCGAAAGCGCCAGGCTCTTCGCCCGCACCGCCTCGATCGCCACGCCGTCCCACACCTCCAGCGCCGCCTCCAGCGCCAGCATCGACAGGATGTCCGGCGTCCCGACGCGTCCGCGCACGGAGCCGTCCGCCGGCCGGTAGCCGGCGGACATGGCGAAGGGGTCGGCGTGGGAGTTCCAGCCGGGCAGCGGGGAGTCGAAGCGGGGCTGGAGATCGCGCCGTACGTAGAGGTACGCGGGCGAACCCGGGCCGCCGTTGAGGAACTTGTACGTGCATCCCACCGCCAGGTCCACCCCGTGCTCGTCGAGCCCGACCGGCAGCGCGCCGGCGCTGTGGCACAGGTCCCACACGGCGAGCGCGCCGACCGCGTGCAGCGCGGCGGTGGTGCCGGGCAGGTCGTGGAGCCGGCCGGTGCGGTAGTCGACGTGGTTGACCAGCGCGAGGGCGGTCCGCGGGCCCGCGGTGGCGGCCATCTCGTGCGGCTCCACGGCCCGTAGCGCGCAGCCGGTCAGCCGGGCGGCGGACTCGGCGACGTAGCCGTCGGTGGGGAACGTCGTCGCGTCGACCAGCACCTCGTCCCTGGCCGCCCCCGCGCCGGACTGCGCGATGCGCACCCCGGCGACGACGGCCTTGAGGACGTTGACGCTGGTGGAGTCGCCGACGACCACCTGCCCCCGCGCGGCACCCAGCAGCGGCGCGATCCGGTCGCCGATCCGCTCGGGCGCGGTCCACCAGCCGGACTCCGTCCACGACCGGATCCGCAGCGTCCCCCACTCCCGCGCCACGACGTCCGCGACGCGGGCGGGGACGGCGGCGGGGAGGGCGCCGAGGGAGTTGCCGTCGAGGTAGACGACCGGGCCCCCGGAGGGCGTCGCGCCGGACGCCCTCCCACCGGGCCGCGTCCCGTCGGACCGTGCCGCGCCGGGCGGCTCCGCGTCGTCCAGGACGAACTCCGCCCGCTTCGCCCGCAGCGGGTCCGCCAGGTCCAGCTCCGCCGCCCGCTCCGCCAGCGCCGCGAACTCCGCCACCGCCCCGCCGCCGGCCCGGGCCGTCCCCGGCCCGTACGCCTCAGACATGGCTCCGCGCCGTCCACAGCTCGGGGAACACCTGCTTCGCCGCGCGCTTCTCCAGCCACGACACCCCCGCCGAGCCGCCCGTGCCGATCTTCCCGCCCATCGCGCGGCGGGTGGCCACCAGGTGGTCGTTGCGCCAGCGCCACACCAGTTCGGCGATGTCCGTCAGCACCTCGCCGAGCTTGATCAGACCGGAGTCCTGCGGGCCCGCGTAGACCGCCGCCCACGCGGCCTCGACCTCGGGGTGCGCCTCGTACCGCCGCGCCGGGTCGCGGTCCAGGACGTCGGCGGAGAGGCGGTGGCCCTTGGCGTCGAGGTAGCGCAGCACCTCGTCGTAGAGGCTGGGCTCGCCGAGCTGCTTCTCCAGCTCGTCGTGCACCCGCGGGGCGCCGCGGTGCGGCACGAGCATCGACGCGGACTTCTCGCCGAGCAGGAACTCCATCCGCCGGTACATCGCCGACTGGAAGCCCGAGCCCTCGCCGAGGGCGGCGCGGTAGGAGTTGAACTGCCGCGGCGTGAGCCGCGCCAGCGGCTCCCAGGAGGCGTTCAGCGATTGCAGCTCGTACGTGCTGCGCCGCAGCGCCGCCAGCGCCACCGGCAGGTCGTCCCGGCGCAGCGCCTCCGCGGCGGTCTCCCACTCGTGCACGACGACGGTGAACCACAGCTCCATGACCTGCGTGGTCACCAGGAAGACCAGCTCGCCGGGGTCGTCGGAGAGCGGGTGCTGCAGATGGGTGAGGACGTCCGCCTGGACGTAGTCCTCGTACGGAGTGGTGCCCCGGAAGTCGAGGTTCGGGGGCTGGTACCCGTCGGGCTGGTGCCCGTCGGGGCGGTGCCCGTCGGGCTGGTGGGCCGGGGTCTGGTGACCGTCGGTCTCCGCGGGCAGGGGGTCGTGAGCACGGCTGTCCATGAGCTGTCTCCACACAAGAGCCACCGGGTAGCGGTCCGCCCCTTCCTGCCGACAGCAGGGCCCCGGTCCCCTCGGGTACGGCCGCATCCGGTGTGCCGCACCCACTTCGCATCATCCGCGGCACGGCGGCGGGAGGCAAGAGCAGCCGGCCCGAAGGAGCGGGGCGCGGGCGGGGCCCCGCGGTGGCGCCCCGGTGAGTCCCCCGGCACCCCGCCGCCAGCCCGTCGCCGGCCCGGCGACGGCCCCCGTCGGCGGGCCCTCGGTCAGCTCCCGGCCGCCCTCCTCCCAGCCCTTCGCCCGCCCCTGACCAGCTCTCGGCCCGCCTTCAGGACAAGGTGGCCGCGGCGGTCGGCGAGCTGTCGCGCAGGAACGAGCTGCACCGCTCGTACTCCTCGGTCTCCCCGATGGCCTGCGCCGCACGGGCGAGCGCGGCGAGGGCGCGGAGGAAGCCGCGGTTCGGCTCGTGCTCCCACGGCACCGGGCCCTGGCCCTTCCAGCCGTTGCGGCGGAGGGAGTCCAGGCCGCGGTGGTAGCCGGTGCGCGCGTACGCGTACGACTCGACGGCGCGGCCGGCCTCGAATGCCTCGTCCGCGAGCTGCGCCCAGGCCAGCGAGGACGCCGGGAACTTCGCCGCCACCTCGGACGGGGCGGCGCCGCTCGCGAGCAGGTCGCGCGGCCCCGGGTCCTCGGGCAGATAGGTGGGGGGTGGGCCGCCGAGGAGGTTCTCGTGAATCGCCATGGGTTCCAGCCTGCCATGGCCGCGGGCGGCGGTGACCGCCGCGGCCGGTACGGACGTACTTCTCAGCGAAACCTCACGCCTCGATCACCTCAAGGACACCCCCCGGCCGGGCCCGGCAGCCGGGGCGGTGTCCACGCGGTGCTACTTCAGCTTCGTGCCCGTCGAGCGCAGGTGGTCGCACGCGGTCCTGACGCGCTCGGCCATCGACGCCTCGGCGACCTTGCCCCAGGCCCGCGGGTCGTACGCCTTCTTGTTGCCCACCTCGCCGTCGACCTTCAGCACGCCGTCGTAGTTCTGGAACATGTGCGCCGCGACGGGGCGGGTGAAGGCGTACTGCGTGTCCGTGTCGATGTTCATCTTGACCACGCCGTTCTCCAGGGCCGTGGCGATCTCCTCCTCGGAGGAGCCGGAGCCGCCGTGGAAGACGAAGTCGAACGGGCTCTGCTTGCCGTACTTCGCGCCGACGCCCTCCTGGAGGTCCTTCAGCAGCTCGGGACGGAGCACGACGTTGCCCGGCTTGTAGACCCCGTGCACGTTGCCGAAGGACGCCGCCAGCAGGTAGCGGCCCTGCTCGCCGAGGCCCAGCGCCTCCGCGGTGCGCAGCGCGTCGTCCACCGTCGTGTACAGCTCGTCGTTGATCTCGTGGGTGACGCCGTCCTCCTCGCCGCCGGTCGGGGTGATCTCGACCTCCAGGATGATCTTCGCGGCGGCGGCGCGGGGCAGCAGCTCCTGCGCGATCGACAGGTTGTCCGCGAGGGTCTCGGCGGAGCCGTCCCACATGTGCGACTGGAACAGCGGGTTCTCCCCGCGGGCGACGCGCTCCTCGGAGGCGGCGAGCAGCGGGCGCACGTAACCGTCGAGCTTGCCCTTGGGGCAGTGGTCGGTGTGCAGGGCGACGTTGACCGGGTACTTCGCGGCGACGATCGCCGCGTACTCCGCGAGGGCGACGGCGCCCGTCACCATGTCCTTGCTGTACTGCCCGCCCAGGAACTCGGCGCCGCCTGTGGAGATCTGGACGATCCCGTCGCTCTCGGCCTCGGCGAAGCCGCGCAGCGCGGCGTGCAAAGTCTGCGACGAGGTGACGTTGATGGCCGGGTAGGCGAACTTGCCTGCCTTCGCCCGGTCCAGCATCTCGTTGTAGACCTCGGGGGTTGCGATGGGCATCTGTCCGCTCCTTGGAGACGTGCGGGTGTGTGCGGGTGTCTGCAGTGCGTGTACGAGTGCGACCGGCTCCGTTGCCGTGGCGCCCCTGGAGTGCCCCCATCCTCCCAGATGTCCGCCCGCGCTTCCCGGCCCTGTGGATAACCCCGCGCCGGTCCGTGGGAGCGCTCCGTCCGGCTCAGCCGAGGCCCAGGTCGGAGAGCCCGTAGGCGTACAGATACGGCACGCCGGCGGTGTCGCGCACGCGCTCGGCCGCGCCCGTGTCGCGGTCCACGATCGTCGCGACGGCGACCACCTCCGCGCCCGCCTCGCGCACCGCCTCCACGGCCGTCAGCGCAGAACCGCCCGTCGTCGACGTGTCCTCGACGACCAGCACCCGGCGGCCCGCGACGTCCGGGCCCTCGATGCGGCGCTGCATGCCGTGCGTCTTGCTCGCCTTCCGTACGACGAAGGCGTCCAGCGGGCGCGTGCGGTCGCCCGCGGCGGCGGAGGCGTGCAGCATGGCGTCGGCGATGGGGTCGGCGCCGAGGGTGAGGCCGCCGACCGCGTCGTACGCGAAGTCCTTGGCCAGGTCGAGCATGACGCGGCCGACGAGCGGCGCGGCGGAGCCGTCCAGGGTGATGCGGCGCAGGTCCAGGTAGTAGTCGGCCTCGATGCCGGAGGAGAGGGTCACCTTGCCGTGCACGACGGCCTTGTCCTTGATCTGACCCAGCAGGTCGGCGTGTGCGTCGCTCATGGCGGTGAGCCTAACCGAGCGTGCGCCACGCCCAGGTGGTCGATACCTCCAGCGGATCGATGGGGGTGACGAGGCGCGGGTGGGTGTTGAGCCCGTTGGGCGGACCGGACTGCGGCTCGACGCAGACGGCCGCGGGCTGCTCGTCGTAGACGACGACCCACTCCGCGCGGCTGGTGACGGTCAGCTCCAGCCGGCCGGGCCAGGTGAGCGTCACGTCGACGCCGTCGGGCATGCCGAAGCAGTCGTCCCACGGGCCTGGCCGCGGCTCGATGCGCTTGCCGGTGGGCAGGTGGTCCTCGCCGCGCTGCTCCTGCCAGGCGGCGGTGAAGTCGATGCGCACGCCGGGGTCGTTGCCGTCGTCGGAGAGGTGGCGTACGAACCAGGGGTGCCAGCCGGCCTGCGCCGGGAAGGAGTCGCCGGTGGTCTCCACGGCGAGCGTGAGCGTCACCTTGTCCGGCTCCAGCTCGACCAGTTGGGTCACGCGCCCCGGGTACGGCCAGGGGTCGGCGAGGTCGTACGTGAACGCCGCGGCGGCGTCGTCGGCGCGCACGGTGCGCCAGGCGGTGTCGCGGCCGGTGCCGTGGATGGCGTGCGGGGGTGCGTCGGCGGGGAGCCGGTGCTTGACGCCGCCGTTGCGGAACTCGCCCAGCTCCAGGCGGCCGCAGAAGGGGACCATGGGGAAGCAGCCGTAGCGATCGCCGGCCCGCAGCAACTCGGTCCCGGCCACGCGCAGGCTCGCGACCCGGCAGCCGTTGCGGGGATCCATCGTCAACTCGGCGTCACCGGCGGTGAGACGTGTGGGCACGCCCCGAGCCTAGACGAGGCCCGGGCCGCCCGGTGGCGCAGGACCCGGGGACGGCGGGGCCGGGGCGGGTGGCGACCGGCGGCGGGCGGCGGGCGCCGGGGGAGCGGAGGCGGGCGCGGGCCGGGAGGCGCGCGGTGTCCGCGGGGTACGGCCGCGGGCGTATGGCGGGAACGCGTGGGACCCCCGGCCGGCGCAGTGCCCGGCCCCGGAGGTGTCCTGCCGCCCCCGCCGGAGCGGTCAGTGCCGGCGGCGCAGGGCCCGGCTCAGGATGACCGCCGTGGCGACCGCCAGGGCCGCCGCCGGGGCCAGCCAGCGAAGGCCCGCCGCTTGTACCGGGGAGTCCGCGGCCGGGGTCGGGGCGTACCGGCCCCTCGGCGGGGCGTGGTCGACCTCCTCCGCGCTGCGGCCGATCATCGTGCGGCGGGCGTGCGCGGCCTCCGGCTCCTCCAGCATGTCGTCGGCCGGCTCGTCCCCGTCCTCCTCCTCGTCGGAGAGCGCGTCCAGCACGTCGTCGGCCAGCGGGTCCAGCGACGGCGGCGGCACCTCGGCGTCGAAGACCTTGCCCGTGCCGGCCGGCGTCTCGCCGGACTGCTCGGGGGCCGGGATCCCGGGGATGGCCCGCTCGTTGTCGTCGCCGAGCCCGACGCCGGTCCCGTCGCCCGGCTGTACGGCGTCGTCCGGGTGCTCCGGCTCACCGGCCGGCTCCCCGCCCGGCTCCCGGCCCGGCTCCCGGCCCGGCTCCTGGGACGCCTCCGGCAGCGGCTCCGCCTCCAGGTCCGCCGCCAGGCGCTCCGCGAAGCGCTCCAGCAGCCGTACGCCCGCCGCCCGCGCCTGCGCCGCCTCGACCGCCGCCAGCCGCCCCGTGCTCGCCACCGTGCCGGTGCACAGCAGCGTCGTCGTGCCTTCCTCGGTCGCCTCGCGCGGCGTCAGGGTCAGCGACGCCGTCACCGACCCGCTGCCGCGCGACTCCTCGCCCTCGGCCTCCACGGCGACGGAAGGGCCGCCCGGCGCCAGCCGCAGCGTGCCGCGGTACGTGATGCTGGAGCCGGCGACGCGGAGCCGCAGCCGGCCGCGCAGGGTGCCCGGCTCCTCCGCCCCGTCCTCGTCGAGCGTCAGCCCGGGGACGCTGCGGGCGACCCGCTCGGCGTCGGACAGGGCGCGGCGAACGGTTTCTGCGGGTTGCGGTACGTGCACCTCTCGCTCCATGGAGCGGAGCCTACCCACGGGGAACCTGCGCGGCACAGGGTTCTGCGGCGGGTGGGGGAACGGGTCACTCCACCGCCCCCGAAAGCTGCCGCACCCACCCCGACCAGCGGAAAGTCCGGCCAACCCGACGCGGCACCGACCCCGCACGACCGCAACCCGCCCCGTATTCACTCCTGATACCTCGGGTGCAGCAGCGTCGAAGGCGCCAGGTCCGCCGCCTCCGGCGGCGCCGCCAGCGGGCCCGCGCCCGGGGGCAGCGTCGGGGCGAGGGGTCGGCGGGCGGCGAGCACGAAGCCCCAGCGGTCGTCGCCGTCGCCCGCCTCGTACGCGCACGGGGCCAGCCCCGCGGCCCGTACGGTCGCCGCCACCGTCCACAGGCTGTGCGCCGCGTCCCCGGACCCGGGCCCCGCGACCGCCCCGGCCCCGGCCCCGGATCCGTTCCCGCCCCCGGAAGCGGACCCGCCCGCAGACCCGGACCCGGACCCAGCCCCTGACCCGGATCCGGACTCTGACCCGGACCCGGCACCGGACTCCGCCCCGGATCCCGCCCAGGACGCCGCGTGCACCGCCAGCCGCCCCCCGTCCGCCAGCGCCCGCCCCGCCAGCCCGTAGAACTCCTGCGAATACAGCTTCGTGCTCCCCGTGTTCCGCGGCCCCGGCAGATCCGACACGATCACGTCGTACCGCCCCGGCGGCGCCGACCGCCGCAGCCAGTCGAACGCCTCCGCGTGCACCACCCGCAGCCGCGGGTCCCCGTACGCGTGCTCGTTGAGCCTCGTCAGCCGCGGGTCCTCGGCCGCCAGCCGGCTCAGCGCCGGGTCCCGCTCCACGACCGTCACCTCCGCGACGTCCGCGTGCCGCAGCGCCTCGCGGGCCGCGAGGCCGTCGCCGCCGCCGAGGACGAGGACCCGCCGCCGCGAGTCCGGCGCGGCCAGCGCGGGCCGCATCAGCGCCTCGTGGTAGCGCTTCTCGTCCGCGGAGTCGACGCGCAACTGCCCGTCGAGGTAGAGCGCCACGGCCCCGCCCTCGTCCGCCGTGAGGACGATCTCCTGGACGTCGGTCGTCTGCGCCACCCGCACCTCCGAGCCGTAGACCGCGTTTCTGGCCGCACGTTCGAAGGGGGCGGACAGGAGTGCGGCGAGCGCGAGCAGCGCCAGGACCGTCGCGTTCCCCGCGAACAGCGCCCAGCGTGCGCGCCGGCTCAGGTCGTGCCGGAAGAGATAGAGCACCAGCGCACACCCCGCCGTGGCGTTGACCGCCCCCGTGATGAGCGCGCTGGAGAGCTGCCCGAGCCAGGGCAGCAGCACGAACGGGAAGGCCAGACCGCCGGCCAGCGCCCCCACGTAGTCAGCGGCGAAGAGGTCGGCCACCGCCCCGCCCGGGTCCTGCCGCCGGACGCGCTGGATCAGTGTCATCAGCAGCGGCACCTCGGCGCCGATCAGCACGCCGATCGCCAGCGCGTACGCGACGAGCACGAACCGCGGCTGGCCGAACCACGCGAAGCACGCGTGCAGCGCCATCGCCGAGAGCCCGCCGAGCAGCGCCAGCACCGCCTCGACGCCGCCGAAGGCGACGGCCGCGCGGATCCGCAGCCGCTTGGCCAGCAGCGAGCCGACGCCCATCGCGAAGACCATGACGGACAGCACGACGGACGCCTGGGTGACGGAGTCGCCGATCAGGTACGACCCGAGGGCCACCAGCTCCAGCTCGTACACCAACCCGCAGGCCGCACAGACGAAGACCGTGGCGAGCACGAGAAACCGCCCGGTGGCGGGCGGCACCGGGAGGGCGGGCGGCGGCGCGCCCGGCAGCGCGGGGGCGCGGCCGGGGGCGCGCGTCGTCTGCTCGTACGGTTCGATCACGGAGGAACGATACGTTTGCGCCGGTGCCGCCCCTTGTCACCCACACGTGTGCAATATGCCCTGGACATAGGCGAATTGCCCCCTCTCCAGGGCGCCGGCGGCGCGCCCGGCGACCGTCCTAGACCGGCTCCGCGACCCGCGCGGCCATCGTCGTCCGCGTCGCCACCAGGCGTCCTTCCTGCGGATACGAGTGCCACGTGCGCCAGCCGACGACGTCACCCTGACGGTGCACCAGCAGCGCGGTGAACGCGTGCGGGCTGCCGGGGAACGTGCCGGCGAGCCCGCGCGGGTGGTCGGCGACCAGCGCCAGCAGCTCCTGGGCGCGGGACTCGAAGGCCCCCCGGGTCAGCGTCTCGACCCGGGCGGCGAACTCGTACTCCCACCCGGCGACCTGCTTGGCCACGCCGAGGGGGAGCGGTGTGCTGCTGCCCGGCAGACAGGCGACCGTCTCGGAACAGGCCGAGTCGCCGTCTCTGAGCAGCACTTGATGCGAGGCACCGAGCAGTCTGAGCTGTACGTCGGCGGAGCCGAGGCGCAGGTCGAGCACCGCGAGGGCCGGCATGGGGTCCATCCCGAGCCGCCATGCGAGGTCCTGGGCCCGGGTATCCGTGTACGAGGTCTTGAGAGTGGTGAGCATGGGTCGGCTCCGCAGGCAGGTGGAAAGACATCGGGCCGCCCGCCACATGGCGGGACCACGGGTGCGGGCGCAGGCCGAGAAGCACGCGGGCACGCCCCGGCAGAAGGGGAATGCGCCCGGGAAATACGGAATCATGAAGTGCGGCCCGCCGACAGCGTTTTTACCCTTCTTCACCGGGTTTCCATCGCGCGGG
Source organism: Streptomyces sp. NPDC004134 (assembly GCF_042874195.1). Taxonomy (NCBI): domain Bacteria; kingdom Bacillati; phylum Actinomycetota; class Actinomycetes; order Kitasatosporales; family Streptomycetaceae; genus Streptomyces; species Streptomyces sp. NPDC004134. The sequence goes on from NZ_JBIAMS010000010.1 coordinate 150,323, forward strand.
CGCGCGACTGGTCAGTTGTTCACTTTCTGACAACTAGCACCCGCCGCCGCCTCCGTCACCGCCGCCACCCCCGCCGCAGTCCCCGCCGCCGCCGTCCCCGCCCCAGAAGCCTGTGTCCGCCCCGCCGCCGCTGCCGCCCGTGAAGCCCCGCCGGCCCCTGCCTGACGGCACGCCGCGGTAGGTGGTACGCCTGGAGAGGGTGACGGACAGTGCCACGACCAGACCGATCGCGGCCACGCCGAAAATGATGAATCCCATCGGACCTTCCAATCTCCCCCGCCCCCGCGGAGGTCCGCTGTAACACCGGATGTGCCCCGCGCACGGCCTCCTCAACCCTCCGCCGTGCAAGCATGTCCGCATGGGACGCCCACCGCTGAGCAGCCGTCTGACCCCCTTCGTGACCACGATCTTCGCCGAGATGTCCGCCCTCGCCGTGCGCACCGGGTCGATCAATCTGGGCCAGGGCTTCCCCGACACCGACGGCCCCGCGGAGGTCGCCGAGGCGGCCGTACGGGCCATCCGGGAGGGCCGCGGCAACCAGTACCCGCCCGGCCCCGGGATCCCCGAGCTGCGGCACGCCGTCGCGGAGCACCAGCGGCGGTGGTACGGGCTGGAGTGGGACCCCGAGTCGGAGGTCCTCGTCACCGCCGGGGCCACCGAGGCGGTCGCCGCGGCGCTGCTCGCGCTGCTGGAGCCGGGCGACGAGGTGATCGCCCTGGAGCCCTACTACGACTCGTACGCCGCCGGCATCGCCATGGCCGGCGCCCGCCGCGTCCCGGTCACCCTGCGCCCCGACACGGGCGCGGGCGCCGGCGCCCCCGCGTACCGGCTCGACCTCGACGAGCTGCGCGCCGCCGTCACCCCCGCCACCCGCCTGATCCTCCTCAACTCCCCCCACAACCCCACCGGCACCGTCCTGGACCGCACCGAGCTGGAGGCCGTCGCCGCCCTCGCCCGCGAGCGCGACCTCCTCGTCGTCACCGACGAGGTCTACGAGCACCTCGTCTTCGACGGCGCGCACATCCCGCTCGCCACCCTCCCCGGCATGCGCGAGCGCACGGTGTCCATCTCGTCGGCCGGCAAGAGCTACTCCTTCACCGGCTGGAAGGTCGGCTGGGTCACCGCCCCCGCGCCGCTCGTCGCCGCCGTGCGCACCGCCAAGCAGTACCTGACGTACGTCAGCGCCGGCCCCTTCCAGTACGCCGTCGCCGAGGCGCTGGCGCTGCCGGACGCCTACCTCACCGGCCTCCGCGCCGACCTGCTGCGCAAGCGCGACCTCCTCGCCGCCGGGCTCGCGGAGGCAGGACTGCGCGTCTTCCGCCCGGCCGGCACGTACTTCATCACCGCCGACATCACCCCCCTCGGCGAGAAGGACGGCGTCGCGTACTGCATGTCGCTGCCCGAGCGCTGCGGGGTCGTCGCGGTGCCGACGCAGGTGTTCTACGACGATCCGGACGCCGGGCGCAGCATCGTGCGGTTCGCCTTCTGCAAGAAGGACGAGGTGCTGACGGAGGCGGTGCGGCGGCTGAAGGAGGGCCGTTCGGCGTAAGCCGGGAGGCCGGGGGGCCGGCGCGCCCGGAGCATGGGGGGCGGAGCATGCCCGGCAGAGGAGGCGCAGCCATGGAGATCGTCGCGTACGGCGTGCAGGCCGACGAGCGGCCCGTGATCGAGCCCGCCTTCGCGGCGGCGTTCGGCGGCGAGCACACCCTGCGCTGCCTCGACCTGTTCCTCAACCACGACACCGTGCCCACCGCCGCCGGCTACGAGATCGTCCTCACCGGCGCCAACGACGAGCTGGACGGCACCGCCCTGCACCGCCTCGCCGCGGGCGGCACCCGGTTCCTCGCCCAGCGCTCCACCGGCTACAACAACATCGACCTCGACGCCGCCCGGGACGCCGGCCTGGCCGTGGCCCGCGTCTCGCACTACTCCCCGTACTCCGTCGCGGAGTTCGCCTGGGCCCTGGCCCTCGCCGTCAACCGCCGCCTCGTCCGCGCCGCCACCCGCTCCCGCGAGTTCGACTTCCGCCTCGACGGGCTCATGGGCCGCGACTTCCACGGCCGTACGGCCGGCATCCTCGGCACCGGGAAGATCGGCGAGGTCTTCGCCCGTATCGCGCACGGCTTCGGCATGCGGCTGCTCGGCAGCGACGTCGTGGAGAACCCGGACTGCCTGGCGCTGGGCATGGAGTACGTCGGCACGGACCGGCTGTTCGCCGAGTCCGACCTGATCAGCCTGCACGCGCCGCTGCTGCCCGAGACGCACCACACGGTGGACGCGGCGGCGCTGGCGGCCATGAAGGACGACGCGATCCTCGTCAACTCCAGCCGCGGCGGGCTCGTCGACACCGACGCCCTGGTCGAGACGCTGCGCGCCGGGCGGCTCGGCGGTGTGGGCCTGGACGTGTACGAGGAGGAGGCCGGGCTGTTCCACCACGACCGGTCGATGGAGGTGATGACCGACGACCGGCTGGCCCGCCTGATGACCTTCGGCAACGTCCTGGTCACCTCGCACCAGGCGTACTTCACCGCCGACGCGGTCGGCCAGATCACCGAGGCGACGCTCGGCAACGTACGGGACTGGCTGGCGGGCCGTACGGGCGGGAACTTCCTGCTCCCGCCCGCCGGTTCCGGCTGATCAGACCTTCTCGTACACCGAGACGTGCGACCGGCTCGCCGCGTCGAACGGCCGGCGGTCCCACCCGGCGCAGCGCTCGCGCAGCCGCATCCCGGCGAGCCGCGCCATCAGGTCCAGCTCGCTCGGCCAGCAGTAGCGCAGCCGCAGCGGGCGCAGCGCGGTGCCGTGCGCGTCGAACGTCACGCGCTGGTACGTGACCGCCTGCGCGACCGGGTCGTGGACGAGGAACTCCATCTTCACCGAGTCCTCGGTCAGCGCGCGGGTGGCGACGCGCTGGTTGCGGTCGAACTCCTTGAGGTCCTGGACGAAGCACTCGACGACGAAGAGCCCGCCGGGCTCCAGCACCGCGGCGACGTTGCGGAAGCAGTCGATCTGCCGCTCCTGGTCGGGCAGGTTGAAGAGCGTGTTGAAGACCAGGTAAGCGGTGTGGAAGGGGCCGTCCACCGGCACGTCGGCCATGTCGCCGATGGTCACGGGGATGTCGGCGCCGCCGGGCTTCGCGCGCAGTTGCTCGACCATGGCGGTGGAGCCGTCGACGCCCTCGACGGCGACGCCGCGGGCGGCGAGGGGGAGCGCCACGCGGCCGGTGCCGATGGCGAGTTCGAGGGTGCGGGCGCCCGGCGGGACGAGGCCGGCGAGGAAGTCGACGGTGGGGGTGGGCTCGTAGGGGTCGGCGTGGTCGTATTCGTGGGCGTAGCGGTCGAAGAACGCGGGATCGTGGAAGGCGGTCACGGGGCGGGAGTCAAGCAGCGCGGGCGGGCGCGGGGCGAGCGATTTAACGCGGGTCCTCGGGCCGTACGCGGGCGCGCCTGCTGCCCGTACGGCGCACGCGTCGGGGCGGGCGCCCCGCCTTCCGGCCGGACGCCCGCCCCCGTACCGCTACTTCGTCTCCAGATCCCGCCGCCGGAAGCCCAGCAGGCCCAGCCACACCAGCCCCACGGCGATCGCCGTCAGCACCAGCAGCGGCGGCCAGGACATGTCCTGCGCCGGGAGCTGCGGGATGTGCCCGAAGGGGGACAGGTCGCCCAGGATGTCCGGGAACTTGAGGATCTCGCCGAGGTAGTCGACGACGAAGCCGTACACCGGGACCACCCAGGCGGCCGCCACGGCCCGCGGGAACCACCCGAAGAGGGCGACCGCCAGGCCGATCGTGACCCACAGGGCCGGGGCGAAGGCCAGCGCCGCGCCGACGAGCTTGAGGAAGAGCCCGCCGTCCCCGGTGGAGGCCGCGCCCGAGGCGCCGAAGCCGATGCCGGCGAGCAGGATCAGCGCCGTGCCGCCGACCGCGCCGACGAACGTGTGGCTGAGCACCCACCGGTCGCGCGACAGCGCGGTGGCGAGCAGCGGCTCCGCGCGGCCCGCGGACTCCTCCGCGCGCGGGCGCAGGGCGGCCATCACGACGTAGATCGAGCAGACGACCGCGAGCACGATCATCACCACCGAGGCGAACGACTCCGCCACGTTGGCGCCGCCGACCTCGGCGAGCTGCTCCTCCAGCTCGTCGACACCCTCGATCATCTCCTCGGCGTCGCCGAGGATCGACCCGTACATCACGCCGAGCAGCAGCGCGCCCGCGCCGAAGCCGGCGAGCAGGCCGCGGTGCAGCCGGAGCGCGAAGCCGAGCGGGGTGGTGAGCCCTTCCGAGCCGACGGGGCTGCCCAGGCGGGCGGCCCGCAGGCCCGCGCCGACGTCGCGGCGGGTGCTGAGGAAGAAGCCGGCCGCCGCGCAGCCCACGGCCGCGGCGAGCACGAGCAGCAGCGGCCACCAGCGGTTGTCGACGAAGACGTAGGTGCGCTGGACCCAGCCGATCGGCGAGAGCCAGGACACCCAGTCGTTGCCGACGTCGCCCGCGGCGCGCAGCGCGTACGCGGCGCCGATGACGGCCATCGCCATGCCGGAGGCCCCGCGCGCGTACGCGGTGATCTGCACGGTGATCGCGGCGACGGCGGCGAAGAAGATGCCGATGGCCGTGTGCGCGAGGCCGTAGAGCAGCGCGCCCTGGCCGTCGACGCCGTCGACGCCCATGCCGGACATGCCGGCGGCCAGCAGCAGCCCGAGCGCCACGTTCGCGACGACGGCGACGCCGAGCGCGGCGGCGAGGTAGGAGTGCCGGCCGACGACGCCGGAGCGCACCAGCTCGGCGCGGTTGGTCTCCTCCTCGGTCCTGGTGTGCCGGGAGATGATGAGCACGCTCATGATGCCGACGAGCACGGCCGTGAAGCCGAGCATCTGGTGGCCGGTCATCGAGCCGACGTTGTAGTCGTCGAGGTAGTGCCGGGGTCCTGTCATGGCCAGGCCGGCGGGGCTGTCCATGGTCTCGGCGATGTCGGCGCGCTTCTTGGCCGTGTCGTACGACGTGTCGAAGCTGCTGACGCTGGAGGCGGTGCCGAGGAACAGCGCGAGCACCCACACGGGCAGCCGTACGCGGTCCCGGCGCAGGGCGAACCGGAAGAGCGTCCGGGTGCCGGCGAGCGCACCGCCGCCGTCGGCGGCGCGCGGGGGCGCGAGCGGCCGGGACTTCGTGGCCCCGGGCGCGCCGGGGGCGCCCGTGCCCTCGGTGTCGTTGGTGGCGGAGGGGGTGGCAGACATCAGGCTGCTCCCGCCTCCGAGTGGTGGCCGTTGTGCTCCAGCTCGTCGCCGTAGTGGCGGAGCATCAGCTCCTCCAAGGTGGGGGGATGGCTCACCAGACTGCGGATGCCGAACTCGCCGAGCCGCCGCACGGCGGCGTCGAGGTGCTCGCCGTCGACGGCGAAGTGCACCCGGCTGTCGTCGGTGCGGAGCTGGTGGATGCCGGGAAGTTGGTCGATGCCGGTGGCGGGCCGCTCGGTCTCGGCCTCGATGGTCGTACGGGTCAGGTGGCGCATCTCGCTGAGCGTGCCGGACTGCACGATCTTCCCCAGCCGGATGATGCTCACCTTGTCCGCCAGCTTCTCCACCTGCGCGAGGATGTGGCTGGACAGCAGGACGGTCTTGCCCTCGGCCTTCGCCTGGGTGATGACGTCCTGGAAGACGACCTCCATGAGCGGGTCGAGACCCGCGGTGGGCTCGTCGAGCAGGAGCAGCTCGGCGTCGGAGGCGAGGGCGGCGACGATGGCCACCTTCTGCCGGTTCCCCTTGGAGTAGCTCCGGCCCTTCTTGGTCGGGTCGAGGTCGAAGCGCTCGATGAGGTCGTCGCGACGCTGCTTGTCGATGCCGCCGCGGAGCCGCGCGAGCAGGTCGATGGCCTCACCGCCGGTGAGGTTGGGCCACAGCTCGACGTCCCCCGGCACATAGGCCAGTCGGCGGTGGAGCGTGACGGCATCGGCCCACGGGTCGCCGCCGAGCACCTGGGCGGTGCCCGTATCGGCGCGCAGCAGGCCGAGCAGCACGCGGATGGTGGTGGACTTGCCGGCGCCGTTGGGGCCGAGGAAGCCGTGCACCTCGCCCGTCTCCACGTCGAGGTCGAGGCCGTCGAGCGCACGGGTCCGGCCGAACGTCTTGGTCAGGCCGGAGACGGTGATTGCCTTGGTCATAGCATGTAAGCTACACGAACGTTCACAAATTTGTGAAGTTAAGGAAGCGTTAGGGTCGCCCCTGACGGGGCTTGACGGGGAGAACGTAGAAAAGTGGCAGATCAGCAGCGTGACGAGCGCGGTGGGCGCGAAGAGCGCGGCGACGGCGCGGAGCGCAGAGAAGGCGCGGCCCGCGACGCACAGGCCGTGGCGAGATACGTGGAACGGGTGGCCGGCGAGCTGACCGAGATGGGCATGCAGCGCATGGCCTCCCGGGTCTTCGCGTGCCTCCTGGTGGACGACGCGGGCGCGCTCACCGCCGCGGAGGTCGGCGAGCGGCTGCACGTGAGCCCGGCGGCGGTCTCGGGCGCGGTGCGGTACCTCTCGGCGGTCGGCCTCATCACCCGCGAACGCGCGCCGGGCTCGCGGCGCGAGCGGTACCGGATGGAGAGCGACCGCTGGTACCAGATCTTCGCCCAGCGGGAGGCGATCATCCGGCGCTTCGAGCAGACCCTGGACTCGGGGGTCGGCATCCTGGGCCCTCGCACCCCGGCGGGCCGGCGGATCGAGGAGACGACGGAGTTCTTCGCGTTCCTGCGGGAGGAGAACGGCCGGCTGGAGGAGCGCTGGTGGGACTACGTGAAACGGCGCCAGGAGGCGACGGCGGCGGAGTGAACGTCGCGCTCAGTCGTCCGCGGCGCAGCGCTCCAGCGAAACCCCGGTAGCGGCGGCATCCTCCCCCACGGCCAGCCACTCCCCGAACGCGGCGCCACCCCCGAACAGCGTCGCGGCGACCACGAGCCCGGTCACCACCTCGACCCGCCGCCCGCGCGCACCGCGATACCGAACGGGCACCCCCGGCGGCGGATCGAACTCACTCATAACCCGACCCTCCCCCGCCCCGCCACCCCCCGCCTCCCCAACGAAGCAACCGGGTCCCCCGCCGCCCCCGCCCGGATCACCGAACGACGGACTGGATCTCCCTGAGCGACCCCTCGGCTCCTCGGTCCCGGTGCCTCCACCGCCTTCGACCGAGGAGACACCCTCGTGTGTTGCCCGCGTTGCAGGCGGTCGGCAGCGGCACCGCCTGCCCGGAACGGTCGCGGCGGGCAGGAGGCGGCGGGTCACGATCGACTCGGAGCGGTGCCGGGCCGTGGCCGGTCAGGGGAGGGGGGCTGTGATGAGGCGCCAGGCGTTGGGGTGGGCGGTCCAGGTGCGTTGTCTTACCGGGGGGCTGAGGAGGGCGTCGGCGCGGTAGCGGAAGTCGCTGCCCCAGACCCGTACGCTGCGGGCCTCCGCGTGCAGCGGGTCCCCTGCGCCGCGGGGGCGGATCACCACCTGGGCCAGGCCGCTCGTCGGGTCCGTGACGACCCGTACCTGCGCCGCCGGGCCGTCCAGGTCCGCCAGCAGCACGCCGTCCGCCTCCACGCGGAGGCGGAAGTCCGCGTCCGGGGGTGCCGTGCTGGCCGTGCCGCCGGCGGCTCCGTCCGCCCCGTCCTCCGGCGTCGGCGGCCAGCCCTCCGCGCCGCCCGACTCCCAGCCGCCCGTCGCGTCCTCCGCGCCCCACTCCGTCACCACCGGCGGCGTACCCGGCTCGCGGCCCGTTCCGTTCCGCTGCCCCACCGCCCTCGCCGCCAGCGCCCGCAGGCCCGCCGCCGGGGTCCACCGGCGGCCCACCGCGCTCGCTCCCGACCCCACCCGCTGCGTCAGGCCCGCCAGCCCGCCGGCCGGAGCGGTGGCGGGCGGGGCGGCGGGCGGTGCGCTCGCGCTTTCCGGTGTCCGGTGGTTCTCCTCCGGCCGCCCCGCGCCCGCCGCCGGCAGGCGCAGCGCGTCCAGCACCACCCCGCCGCCGTCGTCCACGAGCAGCCCCAGCCGGCGCTCCTCGCCGTCCAGCACCGTCCGGGCCGCGGCCACCGTGCCCGTGGGGACGCCCAGCGTCGCCGCCAGCGTTCTCGCGGTGCCCACCGGGACCAGCGCCAGCGGCGCGTCCGCCAGCGTCTCCTGGCGGCGCAGCTCGCTCACCACCCGCAGGAACGCCCGGTCGTCACCGATGACCACCGGCCGGCGGGCCCCCCGGCGGGCCAGGGCGCGCGCCAGTTCCGGCGCGGTCTCCGGCAGGCAGATCTTCGTGGCCGCCGCCGCGGAGAGCACGTCCCTCGCGATCCGTACGGCTTCCCCGTCCGCCCGCCGTGCAGCGGGGTCGATGAGCACGAGCAGTGAGCGCCCGGTGGGGTCTGGAGCCGACACCACGGTCCTTCCTCAGGTAATCTCTCGGTGCAAGAGCCCCTGTCGCACTTGTGCCAGGGGCTTCGTCTATCCGGGGCCCGGTCCGATCCCCGGTGCACGGCGCACCGCACGTTGGACATGCCCCGCCCGGAAGGGGTGTACGCCTGTGCCCGCACTTGTGCTGCTCGGTGCTCAGTGGGGTGACGAAGGCAAGGGGAAGGCCACCGATCTGCTCGGCGGCTCGGTGGACTACGTGGTGCGCTTCCAGGGCGGGAACAACGCCGGGCACACGGTGGTGGTCGGCGATCAGAAGTACGCGCTGCACCTGCTGCCGTCGGGCATCCTGTCGCCGAGCTGCACGCCGGTGATCGGCAACGGCGTGGTCGTCGACCCCGAGGTGCTGCTCGGTGAGCTGAGCGCGCTGCAGCAGCGCGGCGTGGACACGTCCAAGCTGCTCCTCAGCGGCAACGCGCACCTCATCACGGCGTACCACACCGACCTCGACAAGGTGACGGAACGGTTCCTCGGCAAGCGGAAGATCGGCACCACGGGCCGCGGTATCGGCCCGGCCTACGCCGACAAGATCAACCGCGTCGGGATCCGGGTGCAGGACCTCTTCGACGAGTCGATCCTGCGGCAGAAGGTCGACGCGGCGCTGGACCAGAAGAACCAGGTCCTCGCCAAGCTCTACAACCGCCGCGCCATCCGCCCCGACGCCGTCGTCGAGCAGCTCCTCGGCTACGCGGAGCAGTTGCGCCCGTACGTCGCCGACACCACCCTCGTGCTCAACGAGGCCATCGACGCCGGGAAGGTCGTCCTCTTCGAGGGCGGGCAGGGCACGCTCCTCGACGTCGACCACGGCACGTACCCCTTCGTCACCTCGTCCAACCCGACCGCGGGGGGCGCCTGCACGGGAGCCGGCGTCGGCCCCACTCGGATCAGCCGGGTCATCGGCATCCTCAAGGCGTACACAACGCGCGTCGGTGCCGGACCGTTCCCGACCGAGCTCTTCGACGAGGACGGCGACCGGCTGCGCACCATCGGCGGCGAGCGCGGCGTGACCACCGGCCGGGACCGGCGCTGCGGCTGGTTCGACGCGGTGATCGCCCGCTACGCGACCCGCGTCAACGGCCTGACGGACTTCTTCCTCACCAAGCTCGACGTGCTCACCGGCTGGGAGCGCATCCCCGTCTGCGTCGCGTACGACATCGACGGCCGCCGGGTCACGGAACTGCCGTACAGCCAGACCGACTTCCACCACGCCACGCCCGTGTACGAGATGCTGCCCGGCTGGTCCGAGGACATCTCGAAGGCCACGTCCTTCGAGGAGCTGCCGAAGAACGCGCAGGGCTACGTCAAGGCGCTGGAGGAGATGTCGGGCGCCCCCGTGTCGGCGATCGGCGTCGGCCCCGGGCGGGACGAGACGATCCAGATCAACTCGTTCCTCTGAGCCTGCCGCTAAGTCAGTCAGCCGTCAGACCGTTCCCTTGAGGCGCTGGTCCTGCAGCGTCGTCAGTTGCTGCACGGCAAGCAGCGCCATGATGCTCGTCAGGATCAGCACGAACGAGGACAGCAGGTCGAGCAGCACGATCTGGATCGCCGAGTCGATCGAGCTGCCGACCTCCCAGTCCTCCGCCGTGACCAGGGCGAGCACCATGGTGGCGACCCAGGTGGCCCACCAGAAGTTCAGGACGCCCTTCCCGTACGACACGGGCCGCGGCCCGTAGCCGACGGGCGGGCGCGCGTGCTGCGGGAAGGGGCTGGATATCCGGAAGATGTCGTTCGCGATCTGCAGGGGGAACCAGAACTGGGCGACGGGGATGAACCAGGAGCCGACCGCCAGCCCGGTGGAGTAGCGCACCTGGCCGGGGGCGAACGCCTCCGAGTTCATCCGCAGCCGGTAGAACCAGACCGACCACAGCACGGCGCACACCGTGAAGAGGAGGACGTTGCCGGCGGTGAAGTTCTCCATCCGGTCGAGGTCATCGGCCATGTACCAGGTGTCGGCGCCGTCCTCGCCCAGCAGCACCAGGAGGTTGATCTCCTGGATGACCTGGAGGCAGACGAACGCCGCGTAGATGCCCAGCAGCACCTGGAGCGCCGTGGCGATCGGCCGCACCGCGCGCGGCCCCAGCGGCAGCGGCGCCTGCGGGGTCTGCCAGCCGGTCTGGCCGTAGGGCGGCGGCGGGGTGCGGTAGGGCGGCGGGTGCGCGGTGGGCGCGGTGCCGTACGCGGCGGGGTGGTGCTGCTGCGGCGGGGTGTGCTGCGGCGTGTGCGGCTGGGCGTGGGGCGGGGTGCCGTACGGCTGGTGGTGCTGGGGCTGCATGCCGGTGTGCCCGTACGGGCCGGGGGTGCCGGTGAGCGGCGGCCCGTAGGCAGGGGCTGACCCGGCCGTCCCCGTCATCCCGCCCGCCGCCTGCGGCGTCTCCGCGTCCAGCAGCTCCACCGCCCGCCGCGCCAGTAGTTCCAGCAGCGCCCCCGGCAGCCAGGGCTTGAGCTGCGCCGCCTCCTCCGTCAGCGCCACCAGCTCCGCGACCTGCGGCCGCGCGGCCGGCTCCTTGGCGAGACAGCGCTCGATCACCGTGCGCAACTCGCCCTCGATGCCCGACAGTTCCGGCTCCTCCGCGGCGATCCGGAACATCAGCGCGTGCGCGCCGCTGTTCTCCGTGCCGAACGGCATCCGCCCGGTCGCCGCGAACGCCAGCACCGTACCCAGGCAGAACACGTCGCTCGCCGCCGTGACCCGCTCGCCGCGCACCTGCTCGGGCGACATGAAGCCGGGCGAGCCGATGACCGCGCCGGTGCGGGTGAGCCCGTCGCCCGCGGCGGTGACCGAGTCCAGCGCGCGGGCGATGCCGAAGTCGATGACGCGCGGCCCGTCGATGGTGACGAGGATGTTGGACGGCTTGAGGTCGCGGTGGACGAGCCCGGCGGCGTGGATCGCCTGCAACGCGCGCGCCAGCCCGCCCGCGAGCGCGCGCACGGAGGCGTCGGGCAGCGGGCCGTGGTCCTTGGCGACGACCTCGTGCAGCGAGGGCCCCGCGACGTAGCCGGTGGCGACCCAGGGGGTCGCGGCGTGCGTGTCGGCGTCGAGCACGGGGGCGGTCCACTCGCCGCCGACCCGGCGCGCGGCGGTGATCTCCTGCGTGAAGCGCCGCCGGAACTCCGGCTCGCGCGCCAGCTCGGCCTTGACCAGCTTCACCGCGGCGGTCCTGCCGCGCTCGGAGCGGGCGAGGTAGACGCGTCCCATGCCGCCCTCGCCGAGCCGTCCCAGCAGTTGGTACGAGCCGACGCGGCGTGGATCGTCCGGTCCGAGGCTGTCCATGCTGCCCCCCTTCCCCCCTCGTCGGGGAGCCTATTGTGTCGGGTCGGCAGGCGAGCCGTCCGCCCTTGTGTAATGCCGGGTGCGCTGCTCGCCGCCGAGGAACTGGCGGTCCAGCACGGAGCCGTCGGCGGTCGCCTGCATCGCGGACGGGAAGCCGGGCACGCAGGGGCCGCCGAGCTTGCCGGTGCTCGTCGAGTCGTCGCCGAGGCCGTCGGGGGTCTCCGGGTCGTCGGGGCCCGTGACGGAGGTGATCTCGGACGGGCCGAGCAGCACGCGGTCGTCGCGCTGGTCGACGCCGACGAAGTCGGCCTTCGCCTGGCAGGTGTCGCCGTCGCCGGTACGGGTCGTGAAGTGCACGGCGATCTGCCCCGGCGCGGCCTGCACGACCTTCATCACCTGGGTGCCGGAGCCGGCGGGCCGCTGCCAGCTCCCCAGCAGCTCGCGCGGCATGCGGCGGTCGCGGGGCTCGACCTTGGTCAGTTCGGCGGTGCGGCCGTTGTCGGCGCGCCAGAGCAGCTTGCCGTCCTCGTAGGTGACCACGTGCCCGCCGACCGCCGTGCACTCGCCGGCGGGGGCGGCCTCGACGACCTCGGTGTCGAGGTGCAGCCCCTTGCTCGTGGACGTCAGCTCGCCCTCGCTGGTGCACTGCGACTCGCCGCTGAGCACGATGCTGGTGGCGACGACCTCGCCCTTCTCTCCGGGGCGGATCGTGAACTGGCGGTAGGTGCCGGTCGGTTCGCCGTCGTCGAGCTGGGTGCCGAGCCACGCGCCGAGGTACTCGTCGGGGACGTCGGAGCTGCGGGCGGCGGGGGCGCCGTCGTCGCGCTGGGTGGCGAGGGCGACGGGCACGGCGACGCCGGCGGCGACCAGGAGGGCGAGCGCGGCGAGCAGCCGGGCGCGGCGGCGGCGCCGGCGGGGCGGGGCGGGGGAGCCGTCGGCGTTGGCGGCGGGGGTCTCGTACGGCCGGGTGGGGCCGGGCCGCGGCGGCTCGGAGCCGGAGTCATCCCCGTCCCCGTCCCTTCCCGAACCCCGGGGCTCCGCCCCGGGACCCCGCTCTGCGCCCTCCGGCCGCGCACCGGAGGCGGAGCGCCGGACGGTCACGTCCTCGGCCCCGGCGGGGGCGACTCCGGCGGGTGCGGTGTAACCGTCCGCTCCGTGCCCCGCGCCGTGCCTGCGGCCCACGGCCGCGCCTCCGGCGGGTGTTGCGTGGCCGTCCCGTACGTGCGGCCCGCCGGTCTCCGCGTCGCCGGCGGGATCGTCCGGTCGGTTCGCCGCGCCGGTGCCGGCGTCCCGGTGCGCCGCGTCGTGCCCGCGCCCCGCGGCCGCGCCTGCGGCGGGCATCGCGTGACCGTCCGGTCCGTGCCCCGCGCCGGTACCCGCGCCCCGGTGCCCCTGGCCGGGCGCGTGGCCGTCCGGTCCGTTCTTCGGCTCCGCACCCCGAACCCGGCGCTCCGCGCCGGAGTCCGGGGGCGCGCCCGTCCCGGCGCCGCCCCTCGGTCCGGTGCCGCCCCCCGTCGTGCCCGTCGCGGGCGGCACCGTGCGGAGCGGGCTCGTGTCGCGGTCGCCGGCCGGCGTGTCCGTGTCCAGGAGGCGTACCGCCTGGCGGCCCAGGTCGGCCGTCAGTCCCGCCGGGAGCCACGCCGCCTCCGGGTCCGGCGGGCCCGTCAGCCCGGCGATCGCCTCCGTGTCGTGGCGGTCCGCGGGGAGCTTGGCCAGACAGCCGGATATGAGGCCGTGCAGCACCGGGTCCGTCACGCCCGCCAGGTCCGGCTCCTCCTGGACGACGCGGAACATCACCGCGTGCATCCCCGACGAACTCGACCCGAACGGCGCCCGCCCCGTCGCCGCGTACGCCAGCAGCCCGCCCAGGCAGAACACGTCGCTCGCCGCCGACACGTCCTGCCCGATGATCTGCTCCGGGGACATGAAGCTCGGCGAGCCGACGACGATGCCGGTGCGCGTGACCGTGCCGTCGGACAGCGAGTCCAGCGCGCGGGCGATGCCGAAGTCGATGACGCGCGGGCCCTCGATGGTGACCAGCACGTTGGACGGCTTGAGATCGCGGTGCACGAGCCCGGCCGCGTGCACGTCGCGGAGCGCGGAGGCCAGCCCGTACGCGAGGGTGAACAGCGACTCCGGCGGCAGCGGCCCGTACCGCTCGACGACCTCCTGGAGCGTCGGACCGGCGACGTACCCCGTGGCGACCCACGGCACCGGCGCCTCGGTGTCGGCGTCGAGCACCGGCGCCGTCCACGTGCCGCCGACGCGCGCCGCGGCGCGCACCTCCGTACGGAAGCGGGCGCGGAACTCCTCCTCGACGGCCAGCTCCGGCTTGACCAGCTTGACGGCCACCGTTCTGCCGCCCGCGGTCCGCCCGAGGAAGACCCGGCCCATGCCACCGGCGCCGAGCCTGCCGAGCAGCCGGTACGCCCCGATCTGTCGCGGATCCTGCGGCGCCAGCGGTTCCACGCTCTCCATTCCCCTACCCCCGTGGTCTACCCGGAGAGCGTAGGCGGTGACCGGGGGTGGGGATGAGGGGGGCCGGGATTGTCGTTGCGGTGCTGTCACACCATCGTCGTGGGGCGGTGATCTCGGCGGGCGGCGGATCAGCGGCCGGTACGAGCCTTGCGGGACCTCGGCGCCGCGGGATCCCGGGCCAGGTCAGCGGCCTTTTTCCCGCCGGGGGTACGCCCCGGCTTCCGGCCGGCGTTCCGGTCCCGGTTCCGGTCCGCGTCACCGCCCGCCGCCCCTCCTCTTCCGCCGACCCCTTCCCCCGCGTCCCCCGCCTCTTCCGCCGCCTCCGCGTCCTCCGCCCGCAGCGCCTCCAGCGCCGCCGACAGCCGCCGCAGCGCCGCCAGCGTCTCGCCCAACCGCGCCTCCCCGCCCAGCCGGTGCGCGAGCCGGCCGGCGAACTCCGCGTGCCCCGGCCCCAGTCGCGCCAGCGCCCGCCGCCCCGCGGGGGTGGGGCGCAGCAGCTTGGCGCGGCGGTGCGCGGGGTTCGGTTCGTACGCCGCGAGCCCGCCCGCCACCAGCACGTCGGCGATCCGCTGCACGCTCTGCCTGGCCATGCCCAGACCGCGCGCGACCCCGGCGACGGACAGCGGCTCGCGGCGGACCGCGTACAGCACCTGCCAGCGCGCCGCCGTCAGCCCCGCGGGCGCGGCCAACCGGTCGCCGCGCGCGAGGAACTGGCCGCCGAGCCGGAACGACGCCGCCGCGGTGGCGTCGAGGAGCGCCGCGGCGCCGAGGGCCGCCAGGCCGGCCTCGTCCGCCCCGCCGTCGCCGGTGCTTTCCCGCATGGTCCGCCGCCTCCCGCTCTTGGTCGCTTTTCGGCCGGTTACGCGCAGACGGCCAGGTAAACGGTTCTGCAGGCCCGGTGCCCGCGGTCCGCTCACGACAGCATGCTGTCAAAAGGACAGCATGCTGTCGATCACCGTCACCCGGTGCGCTTATCGTGTGGGGGCATCCCCCATCAGGAAGGCCCACCGCATGACCCCCGCAGGCGCCGTGGTCCGGCGCGACACGCTGCGTGCACAGATCGCCGACGCCCTGCGCGACGAGATCCTGGCCGGCCGGCTCGCGGCCGGGCAGCACATCACGGTCGGCGAGATAGCGGAGCAGTACGGGGTCTCCGCAACCCCCGTACGCGAAGCCCTGGTCGACCTCTCCGCCCAGGGTCTCCTCGACGTCGAGCAGCACCGCGGCTACCGCGTGCACGCCTTCACCCTCGACGACTTCCGCGCCATGGCCGACGCCCGCACCGTCGTCCAGATGGGCGTCTTCCGCGCCAGCCCCCCGCACACCGTCGACCCGGAGCCGGGCGCGCTGGTCGCGATGCGCCGCCGCGGCGAGGAGGCCGAACGGGCCGCGAAGGCCGGGGACCTCGACGTGCTCGTCCACTACGACCTGCGCTTCTGGCGCGAGATCACCAGCCTGATCGGCAACGACTACATCACCGAGTTCCTGGAGCGGGTGCGCATCCACTGCTGGGTGTTCGCCGTGCCGTACCTGCGCGGGGCGAGCGAGGGCTGCGTGCCCGGCACGTTCTGGCAGGGGCACATGCGGCTCGTCGAGGCCATAGAGCGGCGCGACGTGGCCGCCGCCGAGGAGGTCGTACGGACGTACAACCGGCACTCGCTGGAGCTGATCGAACGGCTCGCGGGCGGCTGACGGGCCGATCCCGGGGCCGGGTGGCCGAGACCCGGCGGAGGCGGGGCGCGCTACCCGGCCGGGGGGTGCTGCGCGGCCGCCGTCAGCGGCTACGCTGAGCCGAACCGCGCAGTTAAGGAGCGTACCGCTTGGCCTGCGACCTCTGGCTGGTGCCCCTCGTCGACGTCCTGTGCCACAGCCCCGACAACCCCTTCGCCGAGGAGATCGCCGCCTACGACGCCGCGCTGGCGCAGGCGGGGCTGCCGCCGGTGCCCGTGCAGAGCTACATGCCGGGCCTGTCCGGGGACGTCGCCCCGGTCGCCGGCTTCGACTACGACGCGCTGCACTTCCTGCGCCGCGCGTACCTGCTGCAGTTGTGCGGCCTCGAAGTCACGCCGGTCGGCGAGCTGGGCGGGGACTACGAGCAGTTGCTGGAGATGTTCGAGTCCACGGCGCAGCAGTCGCACCTGGTCTGGCACTACGACCACGCGGGGGCGTACGTCCCGGTCGACTTCCCGCATCCGCTGGTGACGGAGGAGCTGCTGGCCGGCGGCGGGCCGCTGGGCTCGGCGCAGGGGCTCGTCCGCGAACTCGTGGCCGTCGCCCCGGCGATCGGCATCGACCCGGACAACCCGCCCCCGGCCCCGGCGCCGCCGCCGGGGCCGACGGAGCTGTCGGAGCCGGCGGCGACGGCGCCGGCGGACGGCGGGGAGTTCGCGCAGGAGCGGCACGTGTGGCTGGGGCTGCACGCGGCGGCGACGCGGAGCCTGGCGCAGGGGTCGATGATCGTCTTCAGTTGACGGCGGGGTCGGCGGCTTCGGGGCGGCCGGGTTCGCGCCCGCCGGCCTCGTGGCCGCCCGCTTCCGGGGTACGGGCCGGGGTGGCGGTGAAGTCCGTGCCGTTCCCCGGCACGCCGGCGCCGCGCCAGGTGAACGGCACGCCCGCGGCCCGCCGCGGATCGGGGCCGTCCATGAGCTGGAAGTGCAGGTGCGGCTCGCTGGAGTTGCCGGAGTTGCCGCACTCGGCGAGCTGCTGCCCGGCCCGTACGGCATCGCCTTCGCGGACGGTGGCCGAGCCGCGGCGCAGATGGGCGAAGAGGGCGTACGAACCGTCCTCCAGCTCCAGCACGACGTGGTTGCCGACGATCGCGCCGATGCGGGCACCGGCGGCGACCGAGCGGACCATCTGCTCGACGACCATGAGGTACGCCAGGCCGAGGACGGTGTTGCGGGCGCGGTGGTCGCGGTGCGCGGAGCCTGCGACCGTGACGACGCGGCCGGCGGCGGGGGCGAGGACGGGGGCGCCGAAGGCGGGGAAGTCCCGGTTGGCGGGGAACGGCGGCCACCAGCGGAGCGCGGGGGCGGAGGCGCCCTTCCGGGGGCCGTCCGGGCTGTCCTCCGAGGTGTCTTCGGGGGTGTCCTCCGGGGTGCGGATGATGTCGATGGCGTAGGTCTGGGCGAGGAAGTGGGTGCCGTGGCTGGGCACCTTGTCGGCGGGGCTGTTGAACGCGCGCCAGCGGCCGGCGACGGGGGAGTGCAGGGCGACGGCACCGGGGAGCGCCCCGTCGGCGCCGGGTGCGTCCTTCGCGCCGCGCCGCCGCAGGGCCCGTACGGCGCCGAGGGCGAGCCGTACGGCGATCTCCGCCATGCCGGTACCCCAGACGGCGACGCAGACCCACAGCGCCACGCGCCCGGCACCGCCGGTCTCGACGCCCGACAGCGCGGTGCCCACCAGCGCGAGGGTGGCCACCACCTGCGCACCCCGCACCACTCCGACGACCGTTGCCCACCTCACGCGTAACCCCCACTCGTCCTTGGACACGTGCCCCTTACCACTGTGCCCGACGGGTGGTGTGCGGGGCGGGGGAGGGTGTCGGCTCGCCGGCTAACGCCCCGGGGGTTCCGGGGGGCGTTGGCGGGGCATGGTGGGGCGCAGGCCGGCCGGGGGGAGGGGGGCGCGGGCCTGGGGCTGGGTCTCGGGGCAGCGGGCCCACGCCAGCGACTGCGTCGCCAGCGCCGCCCGGCCGCCGCCGAACGCCACCATCCAGTCCGCCGTCTCGGCCCGTACCAGCTCCGTCACGTCCTCCGTGAAGCGCCGCAGCACCACCAGGCACCGCTCCGCCGCCTCGCTCGCCGTGCCCTCCGTCGGGCCCAGCACCTCCCGTACCGACTCCGACGCCCAGTCGAACTGCAGCGCCTCCAGCCGCCGCTGCACCGCCTGCGCCGTGGCCACGTCGCGCATCCAGCCCGCCGTCACCCCGAAGAACCGGTCCGCCGCCAGGCACGCCAGCGCGGCGAACAGCGCCACGAACGCCCAGCCCGCGAACCGGTCCGGCACCGTCTCCGTCAGGTCCAGCACCGGCAGCGCCGCGCCCGCCGCCGCGCACACCGCCGCCGAGGCCCGCAGCGCCCGCGCCGCGCGGCGCTTGACGCGGCGGGCGGCGAGGTACGACTCCGCGGTGTGCAGCGCGCCCTCCTCCGCCCACAGGTACAGCTCGTCCAGCCGCTTGGCCGGGTCGCCCCAGTCGCCCAGCGGGAACGGCCGGGCCAGCAGCTCACCGGGCCGCGCCACGGAGCCGGGGCCGCCCGCGCCGCCGCCCGCGCCGCCCGCGCCGCGGTCCCCGCGGCCGCCGCGCCCCGCCCTGCTCCTGCGGCCGAAGAGGCCGCGCCCGCCGCGGCCTTCGCGGGGGGCGCCGGTCGCGGTGCCGGTCGTCCGGGTCTCCTCCGAGTGGTTCATTACGGGACTCCTTGCTCGACGTGCTTGATGTGCTCGACGCGCTCGACGTGCTCGTCGCTGGAACTCGCCTGCTTCTGCCGGTTTCCGACTTGACTTCTGGGTTCTCTGGGCTCTGTGTGACGGGCGTGACGTGTGATGACTGGGCAATCGGATGGTGCGCCCGCGGCGGCCTTCCTACCGCCGAACGAGGGGACACGAGCCGAAAATGGCGTTATTTACCCTCGTAAGGAGTGGTTGATCGGGTATGGGGGCGAAAGGGCCGTCACCCGGATCGGTGGCCCGGGAGCCGACCGTTAGGCTGACCCCGTGAAGGTCCTCGTCATCGGCGGCGGCGCCCGCGAACACGCCCTGTGCCGCGCCCTGTCCCTCGACCCCGGCGTCCGCGAACTGCACTGCGCCCCCGGCAACGCCGGCATCGCCGCCGTCGCCCGGCTGCACGCCGTCGACGTGCTCGACGGCCCCGCCGTCGCCGAGCTCGCCGCCGGCCTCGGCGCCGACCTCGTCGTCGTCGGCCCGGAGGCGCCCCTCGTCGCCGGTGTCGCCGACGCCGTACGGGCGCGCGGCATCGACTGCTTCGGACCGGGCGCGGAGGCGGCCCGGCTCGAGGGGTCGAAGGCGTTCGCCAAGGACGTGATGGCCGAGGCCGGTGTGCCCACCGCCCGCGCCTACGTCTGCACCACCCCCGGGGAGGCCGACACCGCGCTCGACGCCTTCGGCCCGCCGTACGTCGTCAAGGACGACGGGCTCGCGGCCGGCAAGGGCGTCGTGGTCACCGAGGACCTGGAGGCGGCACGCGCGCACGCGCGCGCCTGCACTGCCGCCGGGCAGGTCGTGGTCGAGGAGTTCCTCGACGGCCCCGAGGTGTCGCTCTTCGCGGTCACGGACGGCGAGAGCGTCGTACCGCTGTCCCCCGCACAGGACTTCAAGCGCGCGTACGACGGCGACGCCGGCCCGAACACCGGCGGCATGGGCGCGTACACGCCGCTGCCGTGGGCCGACCCGAAGCTCGTCGACGAGGTCGTCGAGACCGTGCTCCAGCCGACCGTCGACGAGATGCGCCGCCGTGGCACCCCCTTCGCCGGGCTGCTGTACGCGGGTCTGGCGCTCACCTCGCGCGGCGTACGGGTCGTGGAGTTCAACGCCCGCTTCGGCGACCCCGAGACCCAGGCCGTCCTCGCCCGGCTGCGCACCCCGCTCGCCGGGCTGCTCCAGGCCGCCGCGCAGGGCCGGCTCGCCGCCTTCCCGCCGCTGGTGTGGAGCGACGACGCGGCTGTCACCGTCGTCCTCGCCGCCCGGGACTACCCGGCGAAGCCGCGCACGGGCGATGTCATCACAGGACTGGACGCGGTCGAGGCCGAGGACGCCCCGGATGCGTACGTCCTGCACGCCGGTACCAAGCTCGATGACTCCGGCCACATCGTCAGCGCGGGCGGCCGGGTGCTGTGCGTCACCGCCGTGGGCGCGGACCTCGCCGCCGCCCGCGACCGCGCCTACGAGGCGATTCGGCGGATCGGGCTCGACGGTGCGCACTACCGCGGCGACATCGCCGCGCGCGCCGCGGAGGCCGCCGCCGACTGAAATTCCACGGCGTCCTGACCTTTGCCCAAGGCCATACCATCGGGTGACCGGGCGGCGGTCCTGCTGACGTGGCCGCGCCCCCCAACTATGGTGCACCTGCCCGACGTACCGGCCGTCCGGTCGGCTTCGTCCGGGCAGTGGGGGCCTGATCAGGCCAACTGGCCTACCGGCATTGCACTGGCCGTGGCCGGTGCGACAGTGGTGGAGTACGGCCGTTTCGCCTCGTTACGGCCGTTGCCCTACCCGTCGGCGGTTGAGGGGGTGAGGTACGGACGTGTCCACAGCGACCGGTTCGGAGGCGGGTGCGCAAGCCGCCCGCTCCCGCGCTCTCGCCGTCCTGCGCGTACGGGGGGCGGCCCTCGGGGTCGTCCTGGTGCCGGGGGCGGCGGCAGTCGTGCTGCTGGCCGGCTCGGCCATGGGGCGTGTCGACGGGGTGTTCGCGGCGCTGCGCTGGCCCGTCATCGCGCTCGCCGTGCTGGCGCCCGTGCTGGCGGCCGCCGTCGCGCGGTCCATCTCGCGCACGGAGCCCGCGGCCACGCTGACCGTCCCGGTGCCGCGCCGGGCCGCCCCCGATCTCTACCGCCTGGTCGCCGACCTCGCCGAGCGCCTCGGCGTGCCGGTGCCGGCGGCGGTGGCGCTCACCCCGGACTGCGACAGTTGGCTGGAGGACCCGGGCCCCGCCCCGACGGGCGTGCGGAGCTGGCTGCGCCGCCTCGGCGGCCGGGTGGCCCGGGCGCTGCGCCCCCGTGGGCCCGGCGGCTCCGGTTCGGTCTCCGTCCCCGGTTCGCGTACGGCCCCGGGCGGGCCGGGTGCGTACGGCGCGGGCGACGCCGCGGTGTTCGGCTCAGGCGACGGGCAGGGCGCGCCGCGCGGCCCCGCCGCCGAGAGCCACGCCGCCGCGGCCGCGGCCCGGCGGCAGGCGTCGGCGGAGGCGTCGTACGCGCCGAACTGGCGCGAGGTCGTCGAGCGCGCCACCGCGGACCCGGAGGGCCCGGTGCTCGTCATCGGCTCGCCGTTCCTGTGGTGGATGCGCGTCGGCGAACTGCGCGCGGTCCTCGCCCCGGTCGTCGCCGGGACGGCGGCCTCGGCCCAGCCCGACATCGCCGCGGCGCGCCGCTTCGTCCGGGCCCTGGACGCGGCGGCGGCGCTGCCGGCGCGGCCGCCGGGGAGCGGCGAGTACCCCGGTCCTTACGACGCCGCCCCGGGACCGTACGAGACGGCCCCCGGCGCACCGCTCGGCGGGCCCGATCCGTACGCCGCCGGCCCCCACCAGGCCCCCGGCCCCGCCCGCCGGGGCCTCCGCGCCCGCGCGGACCGGCTCTGGCGGCGGTTCACCGGCGGCATCGCGCGGCTGCTGCTGCGTGCCTGCGGCGAGCACCCCGTCGAGATGGAGCGCGCCGTCGCCGCCGCCGCGGCCGAGCGCGCCCAGGCCGTGGACTACGGGCTGCGGATCGTCGCGCAGGAGCAGGTCGGGCTCGCGTACGCGGGCTGGGACCGGCTGCTGACCCGGGTCGCGCTGCCCGCCTGGCGCATGGGCCGCTGGCCCTCCCGGCTCAACGCGGGCGTCGTCTCCGCGCTCACCGAGCTGTCCCGCCGCGACCGCCTCGCCGAGGGCTTCGCCACCCGGCTGGGCGAGCGCCCCGCCTGCGACCTGCTGGAGGAGCCCGGCATGGTGGACGAGGCGGCGTCGCTGCTGGCCGCGGAGCTCTTCAGCGGCCCCGGCGGCGCGGCGGCCGGCTCCGTGGTCGGCGGCGAGCCGGCGGCCGGGTTCGCGGGGGTGAGCTGGGACCAGTACCCCGACGAGGTCGTGGACCGCAAGTGGCGGCTGGAGGCCGCCCGGCTGCACGCCGTGCTCGACCGGCTCGAAGACTGCCCTGAGCCCGCGGGCCGCCCCGACCGCGGCACGCTCGCCCGCGTCGTGGACCGGCTCACCGCGGGTCCCGAGGAGGCCGACCGGATCGGCGCCGCCCTCGCCCGGGTGCAGCGGGAGAACGTGCCGGCCGATGCCGCGCCGCCGCTGACGCCGCCCCGTACCGGCCGCGAACTCCTCGTGGACCACGTCCTCGCGATGGTCTGCTGCGCCGCCGTCGACACCGCGGGCGCCGCACCGGGACTCGACTGGCTCGACGGCCCCGTGCTGCGCACCCGCCGCGGCGGCAGCCCGGCGGCGGCGGTCCGCACGCTGGTCGAGACCCGCGACGACAGCCAGTTGCGCTCGTGGCTTACAGCCGCGGGTGTACGGGCCGAGAAGCCGGTTCTCCTGGTCTGACCTGACGGTTTCCGGAACCGCCACCCTCGTACGGGCGTCATGTCGAACGAATGTCGGCGTTCCGTGAAGACCTGTTCGCGTTATGTGATGTCCTGGACTCGCCGACCCACGCGGGGGCGAGGGAGGGAATCGGCCCGTGGTTCACGACAGCATCCGGCGATGGGAGTCCGGGGCGCTCGCGCATGCGGTCTCGGACCCGTTCGCGGCGGGGCCGCTGCCGTGGCTGCACGCCGGGGAGGAGTCCTTCGAGGACGGCCGCCTCGTCCCCTGGTACGTCGACGCCGCCACCACCGGCGACGGCGGGGTCCACCTCGCGAACGACGTACTCCAGCAGATCAAGGGATTCGCCGCACCCTCCTGCGCCGAGCCCGGCGAGTCGGTCGACTTCCGTATCTCCGTCGACCCGCCGCAGGAGTTCGCCGTCGACATCTACCGCATCGGCCACTACGCGGGCGACGGCGCCGCGAAGGTGACGAGCAGCCCGCGGCTGGCGGGCATCGTGCAGCCGGTGCCGCTGGCCGCCGGGCGCACGGTCTCCTGCCACCACTGGTGGCTGTCCTGGCGGCTGCAGATCCCGTCGTACTTCTCCCCGGGCGCGTACGTCGCCGTGCTGACCACCGCCGACGGCCACCGCTCGCACGCGCCGTTCACCGTCCGCTCCACCGAGCCCGCCGACCTGCTCCTGCTGCTGCCGGACGTCACGTGGCAGGCGTACAACCTCTATCCCGAGGACGGGCGTACGGGCGCAAGCCTCTACCACGCCTGGGACGACGAGGGCTGCCTCCTCGGCGAGCCGGAGGCGGCCACCACGGTCTCCTTCGACCGCCCCTACGCCGGCGCCGGGCTGCCGCTGCACGCCGGCCACGCCTACGACTTCATCCGCTGGGCCGAGCGCTACGGCTACGACCTCGCGTACGCGGACGCCCGCGACCTGCACGCCGGCCGGGTCGACCCGACGCGCTACCGCGGCATCGTCTTCCCCGGCCACGACGAGTACTGGTCGGTGCCGATGCGCCGGGCCGCGGAGAAGGCCAGGGACGCGGGCACGTCGCTGGTGTTCCTCTCCGCCAACACCATGTACTGGCAGGTCGGCCTCGCCCCCTCCGCGGCCGGCGAGCCCGACCGGCTGCTGCACTGCACGAAGCGCCAGGGCCCGGGCCGCCCGGCGCTCTGGCGCGAACAGGGCGCGCCGGAGCAGGAGTTGCTCGGCGTGCAGTACGTGGGCACGGTGCCGGAGCCCCGCCCCCTGGTCGTACGGAACGCGGACCACTGGCTGTGGGAGGCGACCGGCGCCCTGGAGGGGGACGAACTGCCCGGCCTGGTCGCGGGCGAGGCGGACCGCTACTTCCCGCGCGCCCCGCTGCCGAAGCACACCGGGCGCAAGCTGCTGGCCCACTCGCCGTACCCGGACTCGCGCGGCATGCGCCGGTATCAGGAGACGTCGCTGTACGAGACGCCGGCGGGCGGGCTGGTCTTCGCGGCGGGCACGTTCGCGTGGTCGCCGGCGCTGGACCGTCCCGACCACGTGAACAGCGTGGTCCAGCGCGCGACGGCGAACCTGCTGGACCGGATCTGCAAGCGGGAGTGACCGGCGGCTCACCGCGCGGCGGGCCGGCGGCTGCCGGAGACTGAGGCATGCGCAAGCTCTTCCCCGAAGCGGCCGAGGACGCGGCGGTGCCGCGCACGGCCCCCGCCGGTACGTGACGGACGGCAACGGCTACGGCGACGGCGGGCCCGGCGGCGACGGCCGGCCCGCCCCGCTGCTGACGGTCGGCCACGGCACCGCGGACCGCGACCGGCTCGCCGCCCTGCTGCACGGCGCGGACGTCCGGTCGGTGGTCGACGTACGCACCGCCCCCGGCAGCCGGCGCAACCCGGACGTGGCCCGCGACGCCCTGGCGCGGTGGCTGCCGGATACGGGCATCGCGTACCGCTGGGAGCCGCGCCTCGGCGGCTTCCGCGGGGCGGCGCCCGGCTCCCCGGACACGTACTGGGAGAACGCCTCCTTCCGCGGCTACGCCGGCTACACCCGCGACCCGCGCTTCACCGCCGCGCTGACCGGCCTCCTGCACGAGGCGGCGACGGCGCGGACGGCGGTGATGTGCTCCGAATCCCTCTGGTGGCGCTGCCACCGCCGCCTCGTCGCCGACGCCACGGTCCTCGCCCACGGCACCCCCGTCCTGCACCTGTCCCACGACGGCCGGCTGACGCCCCACCCGGTCACGCCGGGGGCGCGGCTGCGGGAGGACGGCCTGCTGGTGTACGACGGGGCCGCCTGACGGGCGGGCCCGGCCGGGGCGCGTCAGGGGGCGCTTGCGTCGCGCAGGCCGCGGAAGAAGGCGCGGATGTCGCCGGCGAGGAGATCCGGCTGCTCCATCGCGGCGAAGTGGCCGCCGCGGTCGAACTCCGTCCAGCGGACGATGTTGTCGGTACGTTCCGCGCGGTGCCGCAGGACGACGAAGTTCTCACGCGGGAAGCCGGCGAACGCGGTGGGGGCGGCCGAGCGCTCCTGCGGCTGCCCCCGGTAGGCGGCGTGGGCACGCTCGTAGTAGATGCGGGCGGAGGAGCCGGCGGTGCCGGTCAGCCAGTAGAGCATCACGTTGGTCAGGAGGTGGTCGCGGTCGACGGCGTCCTCGGGCCGGTCGGCCGAGTCGGTCCACTCCTTGAACTTCTCCGCGATCCAGGCGAGCTGGCCGACGGGCGAGTCGGTGAGCGCGTAGGCGAGGGTCTGCGGACGGGTGGACTGGAGGTCGGCGTAGCCCTGCTGCTCGCGGCTCCATGCCTGGAACCGCGCCCAGGAGGCGAGGGTGCGTGCGCGCTCCGCGGGGCCGAGGGCGGCGAGTTCGGCCGCGGCCGGCTCGGCGGTCGCGCCGGCGCCGGGGATGAGGTTCAGGTGGACCCCGATGACCTGATCGCCGCGGAGCCGCCCCAGCTCGCGCGAGATCGCCGCCCCCCAGTCGCCGCCCTGCGCCCCGTACCGCCCGTACCCCAGCCGCCGCATCAGCTCCCCGAACGCCGCCGCCACCCGCCGGTGCTCCCAGCCCTTCTCCCGCGTCGGCCCGGAGAACCCGAACCCGGGGATGCTCGGCAGCACCAGGTGGAAGGCGTCCGCGGGATCGGCACCGTGTGCCCGGGGATCGGTGAGCGGTCCTGCGATCCGCTCGAACTCGGCGATGGAGCCCGGCCAGCCGTGCGTGATGACGAGCGGCGTGGCGCCTGGTTCCGGCGAGCGGATGTGCGCGAAATGGACGTGCGCGCCGTCGATGGTGGTCGTGAACTGCGGCCACAGGTTCAGCCGCGCCTCGGCGGCCCGCCAGTCGTACTCGTCCCGCCAGTAGCGCACCAGCTCCCGCAGGTACTCCCGCGGTACGCCGTACTCCCACCCGACGCCGGGCAACTCGTCGGGCCACCGCGCCCGGTCGAGCCGGTACCGCAGATCGTCGAGGTCGCTCTCCGGAACGGAGATCCGGAACGGCCGGATGTCCTCGGCCGGTGACGTCGCCATGGCTGGAGCCTAGGCGGCCGGCACGGCCGCGGGGCCCGTGAGGTGCCGTATGGGCCGTCCACGCAGCACGCCGCCGCCACGGGCCGTGCGCCGCGTGGAACGCGTACGCGAGACTGGGCCCCATGGAGATCAGAACGGGCGTGCGGGGCGATGCCGAGCGGATCGCGGTGCTGCACGCGGAGAGCTGGCGCACCGCGTACGCCGGGATCATGCCGGGCGACTTCCTGAGCGGTCCCCTGGACGCCGACCGGCTGGCCGTCTGGCGCGGCCGGCTCGACGAGCCGCCGCCCGGCGCGGGGCTGTTCGTGGCCGTGGACGGCGCCGAGCTGCTCGGGTTCGCGTATCTCCTCCCGCGCGCCGACGGCCGTCTCCTCCTGGACAACCTGCACGCCAGGCCCGGCCGCACCGGCGGCGGCATCGGGAGCCGGCTGCTGGAGCACGCCCGCGCGTGGGCCGCCGCCGCACATCCCGGGCGGACGGTCTACCTGGAGGTGCTGCGCGGCAACACGCGCGCGGTCTCCTTCTACGAGCGCCACGGCGCCGTCCGCACCGACGAACGGATCTGCGTGTTCGAGCAGGGCTTCGAGCTGCCCGAGCTGGAGTACTCCTTCACCTAGTCACAGGGGTCGCGCGGCGAGGAAGTCGTCGAAGCTGCGGGGTGCGCGGCCGGTCAGGTCCCGTACCGCCGTCGTCACCTCGGAGACGCCGCCCGACGCCATGTCCGCGTAGAGCCACAGGAGATCGTCCACGAACCGGCCGGGCAGCCCCCGGGCGCGCAGCTCCGCGCCCGCCTCCGCGGGTGACCGGTCGTGGAAGGGGACGCCCAGCTTCGCGGCGATCTCCTCGTGCGTCAGCGCCTCGGGTCCCGTGAGGTCGTAGGCCAGGCCCTCGCCGTCCGGGCCCGTCAGCAGGACGGCCGCGCAGGCGGCGATGTCGTACGCGTCGATGTACGCGACCCGCCCCTGCCCGTACGGGCCCGAGACCGCCCGCTCCGCGGCGAAGCCGCCCTCGCCGGTGAAGAAGTTCTGCATGTAGCCCGTCGGCCGCAGCAGCGACCACGGGACGCCGGAGGACTTCAGGTGCTGCTCGATCTCCCAGTGCGCCCGCACCGACAGCTTCGCCTCCGGCGCCGGCCGCCAGGCCGACACCTTCACGATCCGCGACACTCCCGCGGCCCGCGCCGCGTCGATGGCCGCGGTCTGCTGCCGCACCATCGGCTGCGGTCCGGCGACCGGGAGCGCGCCGCCGCTGTTCAGCAGGACGCGGTCGGCGCCGTCGAGAGCGGGCGCCAGGGAGGCGGGGCGGTCGAGGTCGCCGACGGCGAAGTCGCACCCCAGGGCGCGGCCCTTGGCCTCGTCCCGCACCAGCGCCCGGAAGGGCGTGCCCGTCTCGCCGAGCATCCGGACCAGGTGCCGGCCGATGGTGCCGGTGGCGCCCATGACGAGGATCATCCGCTCCTCCAAGTAACCTGAGGTGGTCTCAAGAAAAACCTACCACGCTTATTCGAGGACCCCTCAAGTTATGTCGGACACCGCCGGCGCACACCCGCCCCGCCCCAGCCCTCGCCCCAGCCCCCGTCCCCGCCGCCGGCGCGCCGACGCCCAGCGCAACCGGCTGCGGCTGCTCGCCGAAGCGGACAAGGCGTTCCAGGAGCAGGGCACGGAAGCCTCGCTGGAGAAGATCGCCCGTAGCGCAGGCGTCGCCATCGGCACCCTCTACGCCCACTTCCCCAACCGCCGCGCCCTGCTCAGCGCCCTGCTGCGCGACCGCCACGACGCCCTCTTCGCCCTCGGCGACGACCTCCTGGCCGCCACCCCGCCCCCGCCGGCCTTCGACCAGCTCACCCGCTGGATGCGCGCCGTGGCCGAACACGGCGCCGTCTACAGCGGGCTCGCGGAGGAACTCCTCGGCAGCCACGAGGACAAGGGCTCCGAACTCCACGCCGCCTGCGCGCGCCTCTCCGCCGCCGGCAGCGCCCTCACCGCCCGTGCCCACGCCGCCGGGGCCATCCGCCCCGGCACCACCCCGGACGACGTCTTCGCCCTCGTCAGCGCCGCGTCCTGGCTCCGCACCCGCACCCGCGACGACGCCCAGGCCGAGCGCCTGCTGACCGTCGTCTTCGCGGGCCTGCGGCCGTGACTACGGCTCCGGGGCGGCGGGCGGGGCCAGGGCGGCGGGGAGTTCGCGGCGGGAGCTGACGCCGAGCTTCGGGTACGCCTTGTAGAGGTGGTACTCCACCGTGCGGGGGGAGAGGAAGAGCCGGGCGGCGATCTCGCGGCTGCTGGTGCCCTCCGCCGCCAGCCGGACCACCTGGAGCTCCTGCGGGGTCAGCCGGTCCGCCGGGTCGGGGGCGGTGGCGCGGGCCGTGGCCTGGGCCTCGCCCGCCGCGCGGAGTTCGGCGCGGGCGCGGTCGGACCAGGGGGCGGCGGCGAGTCCTTCGAAGAGCCGGAGCGCGGTGCGGAGGTGGGTACGGGCCTCGGCGCGGCGGCGCTCGCGGCGCAGGTGCTCGCCGAACCGCAGCTCCGTGCGGGCCCGTTCGAAGGGGCGGCCGACGGCTTGCGCGTGGAGGCGTACGGCCTCCGCGTACGCGGCCTCCGCCTCCGCCGTCCCCGCGGCGTCCGTATCGCCCGCCGCGGACGCCAGCAGCGCCTCGTTGCGCAGCGCCACCGCCCGCGCCCACGGCTGCCCGCTCGCCGCCGCCCACGCCGCGAAGCGGCGGGCCGGCGGCAGGGCCCGCTCCCGGGCGCCCAGGCGGACCGCCGCCTCCACCTCGTCCGCCGTCGCGAACAGCAGCGCCGCGCTGTACCGCGCCGCCCCCGCGCGGGCCTCCGCCAGCCGCTTCAGCACGTCCTCGTAGCGGCCGCGGCCCAGGTCGAGAAGGGCCAGGGCGGTGACGCCGTAGTTGCCGCCCGCGTTCATGCCGGGGGTCACCAGGGTCCGTACGCGCTCCTCGTCGCCCTCGATCGCCGGGATGCGCGCCAGCAGGTTGTGCAGCCGGCCGATGCGCATCGCCAGCCCGGTGTCGCGGGCGATCGCGGCGGCCTCGGTCACCGTGCGCGCCGCCTCGCGGTGGTCGCCCGCGTAGAGCTGCTGGCGGGCCAGCACGTGCAGCAGGTACGGCAGCCGGCCGATGATGCCGTCGCCGCGGGCGAAGTCGATCTCCTCGGTGATCACGGGCAGTTGGACGTCGTCGGGGAGCAGCGAGGCGGAGGAGATCGCCTGGAGGCGGGTCGCGCTGCCGACGGCGGCCTCGTCGAGCAGGTCGGCGACCGGCGGCAGCCCGCGCGCGAAGTCGTCCGCGGCCATGTGCGCGAGCCCGCGCACGGCGCGGTCCGCGCGCCGCGCGTCGGCGCCGCGCGCCTCCCCGTACCCCTCCAGCAGGTCCGCCGCCCGGTGCAGCGCCGCGACGTCCCCGCCGAACCACGCGTACGTCGCCGCCGCGCGCAGCATCTCCCGCCCGTACGCGCGCGAGTCCGCGGCGTGCGAGATCAGCAGCGCGCCGGCCTCCGGCGCGGCGTCCTTCTCGAAGAGCCAGAAGGAGCGCACGTACGCCAGCTCCGCGCGCCGGTCCGCGTCCGCCGTCTGCTTGTACGCCTCCTCCGCCAGCTCCGCCGCCTGCTCCGCGTGCCCCGCCTGCTGCGCCGCCCACGCCGCCGCCGTCAGCCGCCGTACCCGCGGAGCCGCGTCCGGGGTGAGGCGGGCGGCCTCCGCGTACGTGTCCGCCGCCGCGGCCGGGCCGCCGCGGGCCAGCGCCCGCTTCGCGCACTCGGCCAACTCGGCGGCGACCTCCTCGTCGGGCCCCGTCGCGGCCGACGCCAGGTGCCGGGCGCGGCAGTCCGGATCGCCTGAGGTGGAGGCCAGCGCCTCGTGCACGGCGACGCGGCGGGCGAGCGGGGCGGAGGTGTAGGCGGCGGTACGGATCAGGGGGTGCCGGAACTCGACGAACTCCCCGACCACGGCGACGAGTCCCCGCTGCTCCGCCGCCGCCAGGTCCGCGAGCTCCACGTCCAGCCGCTCGGCGGCGGCGACCAGGTACCGCAGGGTGCCGCGGGAGTCGGCGGCGGCGATGAGGAGCATCAGCCGGGTCCGCTCCGGCAGTTCCAGCACCCGGCCGCGGTACGCCGCCAGCACCCGTTCCGCGGCCGGCAGCGGCTGCCCGGCGCCCTGCGGACGACCGGCGGCCGCAGGGCCCGAGGCGCCGAACTCGCGCAGTGCGAGCGGGTTTCCGAGCGACTCGCGCAGCACCCGGTCCCGTACCGCCGCGGGCACGTCGAGCCCCGCGAGGAGGGCCAGCGCGTCGTCGCGGCCGAGCCGGGAGAGCGCCGACTGCGGCAGCCCGGCGGCGGGGAAGCCGGCGTCGTCGCGGGCCGCGAAGAGCAGCGCGACGCACTCCACGCCCAGTCGGCGGGCGGCGAACAGCAGCGCGTCCGCGGACGGTTCGTCGATCCACTGCGCGTCGTCCACCAGGCACAGCACCGGCTTGCCGTCGGCCACCTCGGCGAGCAGCGACAGCACCGCGAGCCCGACGAGGAACCGGTCGGGCCCCTCGGCGGCGCCGGTGCCGACCGCGGCGGCCAGGGCGTCCGCCTGCGGCTGCGGCAGCGTGCCGGCGCGGTCGAGCACGGGCCGCAGCAACTGGTGCAGCGCCGCGAACGCCAGCCCCCGCTCGGCCTCCCAGCCCACCGCGCGCAGCACGGTGAAGCCGCGCCGCCGCGCCTCGCCCTCGGCGTACGCGAGCAGCGACGACTTGCCGATCCCGGCCTCGCCGCGCAGCACGAGGCTCTGCCCGCGGCCGTCCGCAGCGGCGCCGAGCAGCGCGTCGAGCGCGGCCAGCTCCTTCTGACGCCCGTACAAAGTCATCCAGTCACACCTACGTGGCGGGTCGGCGGCAGGGTCACGTATCCGAGTACCGAAGCGCTACGGATCCGGCGGGCATTCCCCCGTACCTAGCGTCGAGGACATGACGAACAAGATCTTCACATCCGTACGGATCGGCCGCCTCGACCTCCCGCACCGGCTGGCGATGGCCCCGATGACCCGCTCTCGGGCCTCCGCGGACGGCGGCGTGGTGTCCGAGCTGACGGCCGAGTACTACGAGCAGCGGGCCGGCGCCGCGCTGATCGTCACCGAGGGCACCCAGCCCCGCGTGCGCGGCCAGGGCTACATCCAGACGCCCGGCATCCACACCGCCGACCAGGTCGCCGCCTGGCGGAAGGTGACCGACCGGGTGCACGCCGCCGGGGGCCGGATCTTCCTGCAGCTCCTGCACGCCGGCCGGATCGGCCACCCCTACCTCTACCCGGACGGCGAACTTCCGGAAGCGCCCTCGGCCGTGGCGTCCGGCGAGTCGCTGTTCACCAACGACCAGGGGCTGCTGCCGCACCCCGTGCCGCGCGAGCTGACCGCGGACGACATCGGCGAGATCGTCCGGGACTTCGCGGCCGGCGCGCGCAACGCGATCGAGGCGGGCTTCGACGGCGTGGAGCTGCACGGCGCCAACGGCTACCTCATCCACCAGTTCCTCGCCGACGGGGCCAACCGCCGCACCGACGCCTACGGCGGCCCGGCGGAGAACCGCATCCGCTTCGCGGTCGAGTCGGTGCGTGCGGTCAGCGAGGCGATCGGCGCGGACCGCACCGCACTGCGCATCTCGCCCGGCAACAACGCCAACGGCGTCACCGAGAGCGACGCGGCCGAGGTGTACGCGGCGCTGGTCGCGGCCCTGGCCCCGTATCCGCTGGCCTATCTGCACATCCTGGAGGCCGCTCCGGAGCTGCGCGGGGTGACCGAGCGGGTACGCCGCGACTGGGCGGGCCCGCTGATGCTGAACGCGATGCACCACGGCGGCGGCGACCCGGTCGAGGACGCGGAGCACCTGCTCGCCGCGGGCACGGCGGACATCGTGTCCCTCGGCGCGCGCTGGCTGGCCAACCCCGACCTGCTCGCGCGGGCACGGGCCGGCGGACCGTACAACGAGGCCGACGAGGCGACGTACTACGGCGGCGACCACCGCGGCTACACCGACTACCCGGCGCTCGCGCCGCTGGCGCCCACCGCGGGCTGAGCGCCGCCTGGCCGGGGGGCCGCCGCGCCGATGCGAGACAATTCGGTTGTCGCATCGGCAAACCCCGGAGGAATCCGTGACCGGTTTCGTGGAGAAGCCCCAGCCCGTCGAAGTCCCCGGCCTCGTCCATCTGCACACCGGCAAGGTCCGCGACCTGTACGAGGACGCCGAGGGCCGCCTGGTGATGGTCGCCAGCGACCGGATCTCCGCGTACGACTGGGTGCTCCCCACCGAGATCCCCGACAAGGGCCGGATCCTGACCCGGCTGTCGACGTGGTGGTTCGAGCGGATCGCCGAGATCGTGCCGCACCACGTGCTCTCCGCCGAGCTGCCCGAGGGCGCCCCCGCCGACTGGGCGGGGCGCGCCCTGGTGTGCCGGCGGCTGCGGATGGTGCCGGTGGAGTGCGTGGCCCGCGGCTATCTGACGGGCTCGGGGCTCGCGGAGTACGCGGTCTCCGGCGCGGTCTGCGGCGTCGACCTGCCGCCGGGGCTGACCGACGCCTCGGCGCTGCCCGCGCCGGTCTTCACGCCGGCGACGAAGGCGGAGGTGGGGGAGCACGACGAGAACGTCACGTACGACGAGGTGGTCCGCCGCGTCGGCCCGCTGGTCGCGGCGGAGCTGCGCCGGGTGACGCTGGAGGTGTACGGGCGCGGTCGGGACCTCGCGCGCGGGCGGGGGCTGATCCTGGCGGACACGAAGTTCGAGTTCGGCTACACCGGCGACGCGATCGGCGAGGGCGAGCTGGTCCTCGGCGACGAGGTGCTGACGCCCGACTCCTCGCGGTACTGGGCCATCGACGGCTGGCGTCCGGGCCGGCCGCAGCCGTCCTTCGACAAGCAGTACGTACGCGACTGGCTGACGTCGGACGCGTCCGGCTGGGACCGGCACGGCGAGGCGCCGCCGCCGGAGCTGCCGGCGGAGGTCGTGGAGCGTACGCGGGAGAAGTACGTGGAGGCGTACGAGCGGCTGACGGGGGAGCGCTGGGACGGCTGAACCCGTCAGCCTCCCGGCGGCGACGGGGGCGCGGGCGGCGACGGGGGCTCGTCCATGAGGTGGTACTGCACGATCGGCGACAGCCGGCGGATCAGCTCCTCGGGTTCCGCCGAGGCCATCGGTTCGAGCCGGATGATGTAGCGCAGCATCGCCGTCCCGACGAGCTGCGCCACCGCCAGCTCCGCGCGCATCTCGGCGTCGGGCTGCGGCAGCGACGGCGTGATGCGGCTCAGCAGGTTGCGCGTGACGATGCTGCGGAAGATGGCGGCCGCGGTCTCGTTGCTCACGGCGGAGCGGATGACGGCGAGTAAAGGCTCGCGCGAGAGCCGGTTCTCCCAGACCCGGAAGAAGAAGCGGGTCATGCGCTCGCCCGCGCCCTCCACCGGGCCGTCGACGACGAGGTCCGGTATCGCCATCGCGGGCGCGAAGGTGATCTCCAGCGCCGCTTCGAAGACCCGCTCCTTGGTGCCGAAGTAGTGGTGGACCAGCGCCGGGTCGACGCCCGCGGCCTTGGCGATGCCGCGGATGGACGTCTTCTCGAAACCGCGCGCGGCGAACTCGGAACGGGCCTGCGCCAGGATCCGGTCCCGGGTGCCGGGC
The DNA here is from genome assembly GCF_042874195.1 of Streptomyces sp. NPDC004134. Taxonomy (NCBI): domain Bacteria; kingdom Bacillati; phylum Actinomycetota; class Actinomycetes; order Kitasatosporales; family Streptomycetaceae; genus Streptomyces; species Streptomyces sp. NPDC004134. Next base: position 183,897 of record NZ_JBIAMS010000010.1, read on the forward strand.
CCGTCCTCGGCGGCGCCGCGGCGGGGGCGGCCGCGGCCGCGTTTCGGAGGGTCGGCGGCGTTCTCGGGCGTCACGGGGCGGCACCTTTCCCGGGCGCCGGGGCGATGCCTTTCCCGTGCACCGCGACGACGCCCCTCACGACGACGCCCCTCACGACGACGCGCCGCGCGGGACCGGCGCCGCGAGGTTGAACCGGGTGAACGCCAGCGACTCCGCGAGGTCCGACTCGCGCTCCGCCGCCGACATCGCCCGCCGGGTGTTGATCTCCACCACGACCTGCCCGCCGAACCCCCGCGCGGCCAGCCGCTCCAGCATCTCGGCACACGGCTGGCCGCCCCGCCCGGGCACCAGGTGCTCGTCCTTGCCCGACCCCGAGCCGTCGGCCAGGTGCACGTGGCACAGCCGGTCGCCCATGCGGTCGGCCATCTCCAGCGCGTCGTTGCGGGCGGTGGCGGTGTGCGACAGGTCCAGGGTGTGGTGCCGGTAGTCCTCGTTCGTGACGTCCCAGTCGGGCGCGTACGCGAGCATCTCCTTCTCGCGGTAGCGCCACGGGTACATGTTCTCCACCGCGAACTGCACCGCCGTCTCGTCGGCCATGCGCCAGATGCCGCGGACGAACTCGCGCGCGTACCCACGCTGCCAGCGGAACGGCGGGTGCACCACGACCGTCTCCGCGCCCAGCCGCTCGGCCGCCGACTGCGCGCGCCGCAGCTTCTCCCACGGGTCCCGCGACCAGACGCGCTGCGTGATCAGCAGGCACGGCGCGTGGATCGCGAGGACCGGCACGCCGTGGTGGTCGGAGAGGCGGCGCAGCGCCTCGATGTCCTGGCTGACGGGATCCGTCCAGACCATGACCTCCACGCCGTCGTACCCGAGGCGGGCGGCGGTCTCGAAGGCGGTGGCGGTGGACTCGGGGTAGACGGAGGCGGTGGACAGGGTGACCCGCGCGTCGGGCACCGCGACCCCGCGCTCCGCGCTCCGCGGCTCGGCCTCGCCGCCGTCCCCGGTCCCGACGCCGGCGTCGGCTGTGCCGCGCCCGTCCGCCGCGCCGGTCTCGCCGGCTTCGCCATGCTCGTCGGTCCGGTAACGGGATGCTCCTGCCACGGGGACAGGGTACGCGGCCTCATCCGCGGCCCGCCCCGTCACGGCAACTGGTCCAGCCGCTTGAGGATGACCCCTTCGCGCAGTGCCCACGGGCAGATCTCCACCGTGTCCACGCCGAACAGGTCCATCGCCCCCTCCGCCACCAGCGCCCCCGCGAGCAACTGCCGCGCCCTGCCCTCCGACACCCCCGGCAGCTCCGCCCGCTCCTCGGCGGGCATCGCCGCCAGCCGCGGCACCCACTCCTCCAGCGCCTTCGCCGACAGCGCCCGGTGCGTGTACAGCCCCTCCGCGGACCGGGCCGCGCCCGCGATCCGCGCGAGCTGCTTGTACGTCTTGGACGTCGCCACCACGTGATCCGGCTCGCCGAGCCGGCTGAACTCGCTCACGACCCGGGCGATCTGCGCGCGCACGTACCGCCGCAGCGCCCGTACGTCGTCGGGGTCGGGCGGGTCCCCCGGCAGCCAGCCCGTGGTCAGCCGGCCGGCCCCGAGCGGCAGCGACACCGCCTTGTCGGGGTCCTCGTCGATCCCGTACGCGATCTCCAGCGACCCACCGCCGATGTCCAGGACCAGCAGCTTCCCCGCCGACCAGCCGAACCAGCGGCGCGCGGCCAGGAACGTCAGCCGCGCCTCCTCCTCGCCGGTGAGCACGGTGAGCTTCACCCCGGTCTCGTCGGCGACGCGCGCGAGCACCGATTCGGCGTTGGCCGCCTCGCGGACCGCGGAGGTGGCGAACGGGAGCACGTCTTCTGCGCCCTTGTCCTCCGAAACCTGGAGGGCCTCGTGAATCGTGGCGATCAGCCGCTCGACCCCGTCGTCGGCGATGGCACCCTCCTCGTCGAGGAGTTCCGCCAGCCGCAGTTCCGCCTTGTGCGAGTAGGCGGGCAGCGGCCGGGCACCGGGGTGCGCATCCACCACCAGCAGGTGCACCGTGTTCGAGCCCACATCCAGAACGCCGAGTCGCATAACGGGAAACGCTAGCGCCTTGCCGCGCGGCCGTACGCTGGGTCTCGTGAGCAAGAGGAAGAAACAGGGCAAAACGCAAGCCGGTTCGGGCGTCGTACGCGAGAATGCCGCGCGGTCGGAGGAGGTGGGCCTCGACTTCGCCCGCGCCTGGGTGGAGTTTCCCGACCCCGCGGACGACGAACAGGTCTTCCGCTGCGACCTGACGTGGCTGACGTCACGCTGGTCGTGCATCTTCGGCCGCGGCTGCCACGGCATCGACGCCGCGGGCCCCGACGACGGCTGCTGCACGCTGGGCGCGCACTTCTCCGACAAGGACGACGAGAAACGCGTCGCGGGCCATGTGCGCCGGCTCACACCGGAGCTGTGGCAGCACCACGCCGAGGGCCGGGGCCCGGACGGCTGGACCGAGACCGACGAGGACGGCGAGCGCAAGACCCGCCGCGTGGACGGCGCCTGCGTCTTCCACAACCGCGCCGGCTTCCCCGGCGGCACGGGCTGCGCCCTGCACCTGCTTGCCCTCCGCGAGGGCCGCGAGCCGCTGGAGACCAAGCCGGACGTCTGCTGGCAGTTGCCGGTCCGCCGCTCCTACGAGTGGATCACGCGCCCGGACGACACCAAGGTCCTGATGGTCTCGATCGGCGAATACGACCGCCGCGGCTGGGGCCCGGGCGGCCACGACCTCCACTGGTGGTGCACCTCGGCCCCGTCGGCCCACGGCGGCGGGCGGGCGGTGTACGAGTCGTACCGCCCGGAGCTGGTGGAGCTGATGGGCGAGCAGGGCTACGCCCGCCTGGCGGAACTCTGCGAGGAACGCCTGGCCGCAGCCCACCACACCCCCCTCCCAGCCCCCCACCCGGCGGACTGAGGGACCCGTACGGGCGGGGCGGCCGGGGCGCCGGGCCGGGATGCGTGCGCCTGAGGCAGGGACGCGGGCGGCTGCGGGCCGGACCGGGCGGCTGCGAGGACGCGGGCCGCGGCCTGCGGACGGCGGGACGGCCGGGACGTACCGCCCAGCCCTCACCCGCACCGCGGCGCACGTCCGCTGTGGCCGGCGGCCGCCGGGGCGGTCAGCCGGTCGGGGGCGGGGTTTCCGAGGGGGGTGTGGGGGTCGGGGGCGGGTCGGAGGGGGGCGGGGTGGGGTCCGGGTCCGTGGGGGACGGGCCGGGGTCCGACGGGCTGGGGTCCGGGTCCGAAGGGGACGGGCCGGGGTCCGACGGGCTGGGGTCCGGGTCCGACGGGGACGGGCCCGGGTCGGAGGGGCGCGTGGTGCCCGGTGGGGAGTGGTGCGGCGGCTTCGGGTGGGCCGGGGCGGGGGCGCCCGGGCCCGTGCGGCCGCTGCCCGCGCCCGTGATCAGGATCGCCGCCCCGCCCGGGGACACGTACACCCGCGCCTGCCAGCCCGTCCGCGGCTCGCTCGCCTCCGCCACCCCCACCGCGACCGTCGTCGCCTCGCCCGGCCGCAGCGTCCCGTACGTCGCGCTGAACCGCAGCCACCCCGCGTCCGTACCCACCCGCCAGTCGACCGGCGCCCCGCCGGACGCCCGCAGCCGCAGGTACGTCGTCTCCCCGGCCGGCCACGCCTCCACCGTCAGCCGGCCCGGGCCCATCCCCGGCCGGCCCGGGGCCGGGCCGCCGCGGTCGACGACCTCGACCGACACGTCGGGGTGATTGCCGTGCTGCGACCCCCGCCCGGAGCCGTCGTGCGCGCTGCCTGCCTTCTCCACCGGGCGGCCGTCCAGCGACTCCGGCTCCTCCGCGTCCGCGCTCGGCGGCGGCCAGCCGGACGGCGCCTCGCCGGTCGCGGGCGCGCCGCGGTTCGCCGCCCACAGCGCCAGCACCGGGGCCGCGATGACGGTCGCCACGACCGTCGACGTCACCGCCCGGGAGCGCAGCCGGCCGCGGCGGGCGGCGCGGTGCCGGGGGTCGCGGGGGTAGCCGTGGCGGTCGAAGCGCGGGGCGTGCACGAAGCGGGTGCGCTGGGCGAGCAGCATCGCCGCGTACGCGGCCGCGCGGGGCGCCTCCAGCACCGGCAGCGGTCCATCGGGCCGCGCGGCGCGCAGCGTGCCCGGCCAGGCCCAGCCCGCCCCCGCGCGCTCCGCGGCGCGGCGGCACTCGGCGCAGTCGTCGACGTGCCGGACCAGCTCGCGGCTCAGGGCGGCGCTGAGGAACAGCCGGCTGTCGCCGGCGAGCCGGGCGATGGCGGGGCAGCCGTGCTGGTCGACGACGGCGAGCGCGGCCCGGGTCCTTTCGACCTCGGCGGCGGCGGTGGAGAGCAGCACGCGGGCGGCGTCGGGGTGCTGGCCGAGCACGGTGGCGACTTCCTCGGCGGGCAGCCGGTGGCGTACGGCCAGCTCCAGCGCCTCGCGCTGCTCGGGCGTCGTGCCGGCGGCCTCGGGCCAGGCGAGCGCGGCCAGTTCGCGGCGGCGCAGACGGGCGGCGGCCTTGGCGGCGGATTCCGAGGCGGCCTCCGGCGCGGCGGCCGACGCGGCTGCCGACCTGGCAGCGGACCCCGGCTGCCCGACTCCCTCCGCCCCCGGGGCCGCCCCCGCGCCCGCCCCGTCGGCGGATCGCTTCTCCTCCGCCGCCGCGGCCGGCCGCCGCTGCGCCGGCCGCTGGCCGGGCCGCGGCAGCGCCCGCTGCGCCGCTCGCTGCGCCGGCTTCTGGTCCAGGCGGCGCACACAGGCCCAACGCGCCAGCGAGTACAGCCAGGGCCGCCACTCGGCGGGCGTCGCGGGCCGCCGCCGCGGCTGGCGTTCGGCGATCGCGAGGACGTCGCCCAGGGCGGCGACGGCGTCGTCGTGGTCGCACAGCACCGACATGCAGTAGGTGAACAGGCCGTCCAAATAGGGCTCGTACTGCTCGGGCGGGCGCTGTGGCGGCGGCTGCCGGGCGGGTTCGGGGTCGGGGCTGCTCGTCACCCCGCGAACGTAGGCGCATAGTCGCGTACGGATCGGGGTAGTTCGGCGCTTCTCACCCCCACGGGTGACGTTGTCACTCAATGGGGGACGTGACACCCGTCGGAGTGCCCGCGAGCCTTCGGCGGCGGCCCCCGGTACCCCCGATCCGTACCCGCGCGAGGGCCGCGCAAGGCGCCGCGACCGCCGCGCCCAGCGCCAGGCCCGCCACCACGTCGAGCGGGTAGTGCACGCCGACGAAGACCCGCGACGCCGCCAGCAGCACGCCGAACGGCAGCACCCACGCCGCGATCCGCGGCCACGCCACCGCCAGCGCGACGGCCGCGGCGCCGGCGATCGTCGCGTGGTTGCTGGGGAACGACCAGTCGCCCGGCGGCGGGCAGTCCGCCAGCGGCGCCGCGGCCCCGTGCACGGCCCGGCACGGCCGCTCCCGTTCCACCCACACCTTCAGCAACTCGCTGAGCCCGTACACCCCGACCGTGCCGGCGGCTCCCGCGACGACCGGCGCGCGCCGGGGTGCCGCCCACCACGCGGCGGCGAACAGCGCGGCCAGCAACAGCAGTCCGGCGTCGGTGCCGTATTCGGCAAGCGCGTGCAGCCAGTCGGGGGTGCGGCGGGCGAGGGACGTGACGTCGCGGTACAACTCGTCGTTCATGTCCGGACGGTACGAAGCGTGTTCGGTTCACCACTTCCGGCGAAAGTCAGTACGCTCCCCTGACGAAAGTCAGACCGCGCGGCGGGGTACGGGACCGCCTTGCGCCCCAAGTCTCGTAAGGTTTCCGCGTGGGATCTTTCCGCCGTCCTGTCGGTCCGCTGCCGTCCGCCATCTACTGGCGGCGCCGCGCGGTCCTGCTCGGCCTGCTCGCCGTGCTCGCGATCTTCGCGATTCTGGTCATCAACCTCGGGGGCGGCAGCGAGAACGCCGCCAACGAGGGCAAGAACCCCGCGGAGTCGATCACTCCGGGCCCGACGGACGACTCGTCCGTGATCGACAACCCGCCCGGGGGCCGCGAGGAGGACGGCGGCGGCTCGGGCGACTCCGAGGGCTCCGGCGGCTCGGGCGGCTCGGGCGGGGAGGACGGGGGCGGCTCGGAGGGCTCGGGCGACTCCGACGGCTCCGGTGACGGTGGCGACGGCGGCTCCGGCGACGGTGACGGCGAGGACGGCGGCTCCGCCGGCGGCGGCTCAGGGGCGGGCGGCGCCGGCTCCGCGGGCGGCGGCTTCGGCGTCGGCTCCGACGGCGTGCCGGCCGGCTCGTCCATGGCCGCGTGCGCCGCGGACGACGTGGAGCTGACGCTGCGCAGCCAGGAGCGCTCGTACGCGCCGGGGAACCGGCCGGTCTTCGAGCTGACCGCGGTGAACTCCGGCGACCGCGACTGCAAGCTGGACTTCTCGCCGACCTCGACGGTGCTCACGATCTCGACGGCCGGCGGCGGCGCGAGCCAGTGGTGGGCGTCGGACGACTGCCCGTGGACGACCGACCCGATCCTGCTGGCGGTGCCGGCGGGCAGCGAGGTCTCGCGGACGTACGAGTGGGACATGCGGGCGAGCGAGCCGCGCTGCGCGACGCCGAAGGCGGGCACGGCGGGCGCGGGGAGCTACGAGGCGGAGGTCAGCGCGGACGGCTTCGCCGCGGCGGCGGCGCCGTTCGTGCTGGAGAAGGCGTAGCGTGCGGCACGGCGCCCGCCGCGGCGGGCGCGCCGACCGGTCGTGCGTTCCCCGGTACCCTTCGGGCACGGCGCGTTGACCGCGTACTTCTCGCTGAGGTCCCCGGACGCGGCGCGTTGACCGCCGTACGCCTCCTGAGGTGCCCCGCGGCGGGACGTTGACGCCCCGGTTCCCGCGGTCCCGCGCCGCCCGCGTCAGACGTAGCGCTCCAGGATCGACGACTCCGCCAGCCGCGACAGCCCCTCGCGCACCGAGCGGGCCCGCGCCTCGCCCACGCCGTCGACCGTCTGCAGGTCGTCCACGCTGGCGGCGAGCAGCTTCTGCAGCCCGCCGAAGTGCTCCACCAGCCGGTCGATGACGGCGCTGGGGATGCGCGGGACCTTGGCCAGCAGCCGGTAACCCCGCGGCGAGACCGCGGCGTCGAGGGTCTCGGGCACCCCGGAGTAGCCCAGCGAGCGGGCCACGATGGGCAGTTCGAGCAGCTCGCCGTGGGAGAGCCGGTCCAGCTCGGTGAGCGCGCGGTCCACGGTGTGCGGGCGGCGGCCGGTGCGCTCCGGCACGTAGTCCCTGACGACGAGCTGGCGTTCCGGCTCGACGCCCGCGATCAGCTCGTCGAGCTGGAGGGACAGCAGCCGGCCGTCGGTGCCCAGCTCGACCACGTACTCCGCGATCTCGGTGGCGATCCGGCGCACCATCTCCAGCCGCTGTGCGACGGCCGAGACGTCCCGCACCGTCACCAGGTCCTCGATCTCCAGCGCGGAGAGCGTGCCGGCGACCTCGTCCAGCCGCAGCTTGTACCGCTCCAGGGTGGCCAGCGCCTGGTTCGCCCGGGAGAGGATCGCGGCGGAGTCCTCCAGCACGCGCCGCTGGCCGTCGACGTACAGCGCGATGAGCCGCATCGACTGGCTGACGGAGACGACGGGGAAGCCGCTCTGGATCGACACCCGCTGCGCGGTGCGGTGGCGGGTGCCGGTCTCCTCGGTGGGGATCGAGGCGTCGGGCAGCAACTGCACGCCCGCGCGCTCGATCCGCGTGATGTCCCGGTCGAGGACCACGGCGCCATCGAGCTTGCACAGCTCCCGCAGCCTGGTCGCGGTGAACTCCACGTCCAGCACGAAGCCGCCGGTGCAGATGGACTCGATGATCTTGTCCGTGCCCAGCACGATGAGCCCGCCCGTGTTGCCGCGGAGGACCCGCTCCAGGCCGTCACGCAGCCCCGTGCCGGGCGCGACCGCGCTCAGCGCGGCCCTCACCGCGGCATCGGAGCCGGAACTGCCGCCGGCTCTGCCCGGGGCGCCCACCCGGTCGCCTGCTGCCACTGGAACCCTCCGGAATCCTCCGGTCGTCGTTTCGGTGCTCTACGCGTGCGCCGGGCGGCGCACGCACAAGCCCCCTGCGCCCCCCCACACGGAAGAGACCGGGGCAAAGTCTACCGGCGCGCCTCCTCGGGCTGCCGGGACTCCCTCGGCTCCCTCTCTCCGGCCGGCTCCCGGGACCCCCCGCCGGCGCGCCGGCGGCCGGCGGGCAGCGCCCGCAACGCGTCCCCTATGTCCGCCACTTCCCGCACTTTCATGCCCGCGGGGACCTTGCCCGGATCCGCCGGTACGAGCGCCTGCGTGAACCCGAGCCGGGCCGCCTCCGCCAGCCGCCTGGCCACCCCGGTCACCCGCCGCACCTCGCCGGCGAGGCCCACCTCGCCGATCGCGACCAGGTTCTTCGGCAGCGGGGTGTCGCTGGCGGCGCTGGCCAGCGCGAGCGCGACGGCCAGGTCCGCCGCCGGCTCGGAGAGCTTCACCCCGCCGACGGTGGCGCTGTAGATGTCCCGCTTGGACAGCGCGCGGATGTCGCCGCGCTGCTCCAGCACGGCCAGCATCATCGAGACCCGGGAGGTCTCCAGGCCGGACGTGGTGCGCCGGGGGGAGGGGATCTGCGAGTCGACGGTGAGCGCCTGCACCTCCGCGACCAGCGGCCTGCGGCCCTCCAGGGTCACCGTCAGGCAGGTGCCGGGGACGGGCTCGTCCCGCCGGGTCAGGAACAGGCCGCTGGGGTCGGCGAGGCCGATGATGCCCTCGTCGTGCAGCTCGAAGCAGCCGACCTCGTCGGTCGCGCCGTATCTGTTCTTCATGCCGCGGACCAGCCGCAGCCGGGCGTGCCGGTCGCCCTCGATGTGCAGCACGACGTCCACCAGGTGCTCCAGCAGGCGGGGGCCGGCGATGGCGCCGTCCTTCGTCACGTGCCCGACGAGGATCGTGGCCATCCCGCGCTCCTTGGAGGCCCGGATCAGCGCACCGGCGACCTCGCGCACCTGGGCCATGCCGCCGGGGGCGCCGTCGATCTCGCCGGAGGCGATGGTCTGCACGGAGTCCAGCACCAGCAGGGCGGGCTTGACCTCGTCGAGGTGGGCGAGGACGGCGGCCAGGTCGGTCTCGGCGGCCAGATAGAGCCCGTCGCTGAGCGCGCCGATCCGGTCGGCCCGCAGCCGGACCTGGCCGGCGGACTCCTCTCCGGTCACGTACAGCGTGCGCTCGCCGCCGACCGCGGCCTTCGCGGCGACGTCGAGCAGCAGCGTCGACTTCCCCACCCCGGGCTCGCCGGCCATCAGCACCACCGCGCCGGGCACGAGCCCGCCGCCGAGCACCCGGTCCAGCTCGGGCACGCCCGTCGAGCGGGCCTCGACGCGGCGGGCGTCGACCTGCGCGATGGGCAGCGCCGCCGTCGTGACCCGGCCGGCGGCCGTGGTCTTGACCGCGGGCGCGCCGACCTCCTCGATCGTCCCCCACGCCTGGCACTCGGGGCAGCGGCCGAGCCACTTCACGGTGGACCAGCCGCACTCGGCGCAGCGGTACGCGGGGCGGTCCCTGCCGCCGCTCTTTCGGGAAGCCATGCGCCTAACGTAGCGGGACGCGCTGACACCGCCCGGAGTTGTCCACAGGCGGGGTGCTGCGGTACGACCGGCCCGTCCGGACTGTGGACAAACGGTCCGGACCGTGGGCAGGGGGCGTAGGCTCGAAGACTCGGATGTACCGCTTCCCCGGGAGGGAAACATGCCCGCGCTGAGGTCCCGTACCGTCACCCACGGCCGCAATATGGCGGGCGCCCGCGCCCTCATGCGCGCCTCGGGCGTAGCGAACGAGGACATCGGCAAGCCCGTCGTCGCGGTCGCCAACAGCTTCACCGAGTTCGTCCCGGGCCACACGCACCTGGCGCCCGTCGGCCGCATCGTCTCCGAGGCGGTCAAGGCCGCCGGCGCGGTGCCGCGCGAGTTCGACACGATCGCGGTGGACGACGGCATCGCCATGGGCCACGGCGGGATGCTCTACAGCCTGCCCTCGCGCGACCTGATCGCCGACTCCGTGGAGTACATGGTGGAGGCGCACTGCGCCGACGCCCTGGTCTGCATCTCCAACTGCGACAAGATCACCCCCGGGATGCTCATGGCCGCCCTGCGGCTGAACATCCCCACGGTCTTCGTCTCCGGCGGCCCCATGGAGGCCGGCCGCGCCACCCTCGTGGACGGCACGGTCCGCAAGCTCGACCTGATCGACGCCATGGTGGACGCGGCGAACGACGGCGTCTCCGACGCCGACGTGCTGCGCATCGAGGAGAACGCCTGTCCCACCTGCGGCTCCTGTTCCGGCATGTTCACCGCCAACTCGATGAACTGCCTGACCGAGGCCATGGGCCTCTCCCTGCCGGGCAACGGGTCGGTGCTCGCCACCCACACCGCCCGCAAGGCGCTCTACGAGGCCGCGGGCCGCACGGTCGTCGAGCTGACCACGCGCTACTACGAGCAGGACGACGAGACGGTTCTCCCGCGGAACGTGGCGAGCCGCAGCGCCTTCGAGAACGCGATGGCACTGGACATCGCCATGGGCGGGTCGACGAACACGATCCTGCACCTGCTGGCCGCCGCCCAGGAGGCCGGCCTCGAGTACGGCCTGGCGGACATCGACGCCGTCTCCCGCCGGGTGCCGTGCCTGGCCAAGGTCGCGCCGAACGTCGCCCCCGGCGGGACGTACTACATGGAGGACGTGCACCGCGCGGGCGGCATCCCCGCCATCCTCGGGGAGCTGTATCGCGCGGGACTGCTGAACGAGGACGTGCACGCGGTGCACGCCGACTCCCTCGCGGACTGGCTCAAGCGGTGGGACGTCCGCGGCGGCTCCCCGTCGCCCGAGGCCGTCGAGCTGTGGCACGCGGCGCCCGGCTGCGTGCGGTCGGCGACGGCGTTCTCGCAGTCCGAGCGCTGGGAGACCCTGGACACCGACGCGGAGGGCGGCTGCATCCGCTCGCTGGAGCACGCGTACTCGCAGGACGGCGGTCTCGCGGTGCTCAAGGGCAACATCGCGGCGGACGGCGCCGTGGTGAAGACCGCGGGCGTCGACGCCTCGATCCTCACCTTCGAGGGCCCCGCCGTCGTCTGCGAGTCGCAGGAGGAGGCGTGCGACAAGATCCTCGGCAAGCAGGTCAAGGAGGGTGACGTCGTCGTCATCCGCTACGAGGGCCCCAAGGGCGGCCCCGGCATGCAGGAGATGCTCTACCCGACGTCGTTCCTGAAGGGCCGCGGCCTGGGCAAGGCGTGCGCGCTGGTCACCGACGGCCGCTTCTCCGGCGGCACCTCGGGGCTGTCCATCGGCCACGCCTCCCCGGAGGCGGCGGCGGGCGGCGCGATCGCGCTGGTCGAGGACGGCGACCGGATCCGTATCGACATCCCGGACCGCAGCATCGAGCTGCTCGTCGACGAGCAGACCCTCGCCGAGCGCCGCGCGGCCCTCGGCGGGCGGTACGCGCCGAAGGACCGCGAGCGCAAGGTGTCCACCGCCCTGCGGGCGTACGCGGCGATGGCGACCAGCGCCGACAAGGGCGCGGTGCGGGACGTCACCAAGCTGGAGGGCTGAGCACGGCGCGGTCCCGCAGCGGCGGGGCCCCGCCCGTAGCGGCGGGGCCTGTCCGTGGCCGCGCGGCCACGCCCGTACCCCGGCTCCGCCAGGGGCGGCCTTCGGTCCTGTCCCCAGGGGGCGGGACGCGCCGCGGAGGGCTCCGCGATAATCGGGTGCGTGAGCGACAACGAGCAGTCCGAGAGCCAAGACGGCGCGCCGCTGCCCGAGCCCCTGCGGTTCTTCGGCACCACCTGGGTCGACCGCTCGCGCGGCTACTGGGCCCGCCGCGTCGCCGTCGCCGTCCTGGGCCTGGTGCTGGCCGCCGGCGGCGCCTTCGTGCTGGCGCTGTCGTACAACGGGCTGCAGCTCGCCGACAGCGGCGGCATCGTCCAACTGCTGATGGTCGCCGCCTTCGCGGTCTGCAGCTCGCTGGCCTTCACCCGCACCCTCGGCGGCTTCAGCCGCCCGCACGAGGCCGGGCCCGCGGACAGCTCGTGGCGGCCGATCCGGGTCATAGGCTTCGTCGGCGTGCTGCTGGCGTACACGGTGCGCAGCTTCGTCGAGGCCCCGGGCGAGGGGATGCTGCGCCAGGACTACGAGCACCGGCTGGAGCAGCACGCGCGCCGCCGCTCGTCCCGTACGGGCAACCCCGCGAAGCGCAAGCGCAAGAAGCGCCGCTGACGCCCCCGGGGTCCCGCGCCCCGAGCCCTCGCGCCGCCTACGCCCCCTCCCGCGCCCCCGCGTACGCCGCCACCCACCCGTCCGCCAGGTCTGCCAGCCGGTGCGCCGCCGCCGTGGTGCGCTCCCGGTCGCCGGTGTTGAGCATGTCGATCTGCAGCCCCGCGAAGGCCGCGTTGAGCAGCGTCGCGTAGCCCGTCGCCGCCTCCGTCGGCACCCCCCGGTCCCGGAACCAGCCCGCGACGAACTCCACCCGGTCCGCCAGCAGCCGCGACGTCGCCCCGCCCAGCCGGTCGCCGGCGGCGAGCCCCTCGATCTCGTGGATGAGCCGGGTGAGCGGCAGATGCTCGGGCGTCAGGTGGTACTCCCACGTGGCCCGTACGACCTCGCCCATGCCCATCTCGCCGTCCGCGCCCGGCAGCCCGGCCAGCCACTCCCGCTGGCGCTCGTCCAGCCGCGTCAGCGTGGCGGCCAGCAGGTCGGCCTTGTCGGCGAAGTGGTGCGTGAGCACCCGCGTGCTCTGCCCCAGCTCCTTGGCCAGCGGCCGCATCGACAGGGTGGCGAGGCCGTGGTCCACGAGGTAGTCGACGACCGAGTCGAGCAGGGCGGTCTTGCGGGCCGGGTCGGCGGGTCTGGGCATGGCACTCCTGGTACGGGTCGCCGGGACACCCGCGTACGTACCCCGAGGACGCACGTACGCGCAGGCCCGGAAACCGGTGGACGCCGTTAGGGTAACGACTGTTACCTTAACGGCATGGACGAGAATCCCACCCTGCAGAAAGCCGCATCCCCCCTCCGCCGCTCCCTGCCGGGCTGGCTGATCGCGCTCACGCTGACGACCTTCACATTCTCCACCGACGACTACCTGGTCGCGGGCGTGCTCCCCGGCATCGCCGCCGACCTGGACGTCTCCGAGGCCGCGGTCGGGCAGCTCGTCACCGTCTTCTCCCTGGTGCTCGCCCTCGCCGCCCCCGTCGCCTCCGTGCTCACCGCGACCTGGCCCCGCCGACCGCTGTTCACCGCCGCCCTCGCGGTGTTCGCCGCCGCGAACTTCGCCATGCCGCTCGTCGCCTCCTTCCCCGTCCTCATGGCGCTGCGCGTGGCCGCCGCGCTCGCCGCCGCCGTCGTGGTGCCCGGCGCCCTCGGCGCCGCCGCGGCCCTCGCCCCGCCGGAGCGGCAGGGGCGCTACATGGGCACCGTCTTCGCGGGGCTGACCACCTCGCTGCTGCTCGGCGTCCCGCTCGGCACCTGGGTCGGCGCGGTCGCCGGCTGGCAGGGCGCGTTCGTCCTCGGCGGCCTCCTCGGCGTCGCATCCCTCGCCGCCCTGTACGCGACCCTGCCCGAGCCGCCCCGCGGCGACGCCCTGCGGCTGGCCGACCGGCTGATCCCGCTGGCCCGCCCCGCGCTGCTCGTCGGCCTCGCCGCCACCGCCGTCGCCGTACTCGGCAACCTGATGGTGGTCACCTACCTGGCCGTCTACCTCCGCGACCTCGCCGGCGTCGGCCCCACGGGTCTCGGCGCGGTCTTCGTGCTCGCCGGTGCCGCCGGGATCGCCGGCAGCCAGCTCGGCGGCCCCGCCGCCGACCGGTGGGGCGCGGAGCGCGCGCTGCTGATGGGCTGCGGGGCGTTCGCGCTGGTGATGCTCGGGCTCGTCGCCTGCTGGCCGCTGCGCCCCGCACCGCTGGTGCTGGTGGTGCCGCTGCTGCTGCTGTGGTCGGCGGCGGCCTGGTGGATCCCGCCGGCCGCCAGCGCCCGGCTGCTGCGCCTCGCGGGACCGGCCGGCGCCCAGGCTCTCGCGCTCAACAGCAGCGCCGTCTACCTCGGCGTCGCCGCCGGCGGCGCGGTCGGCGGCGTGCTCCTCGACGCGTACGGCAGCGGCCCCCTCCCGGCGGGCGCGGCGGCGGCGCAGCTCGTCGCGCTCGCCCTCTTCGGCCTCGCCTCCCGCCGGGCCACTCAGGGGAAACCCTGAGGCCCGCCGGGGGTCACCCCCAGACGACCCGGACATGTGTCAGTACTCTTTGACAGGTGGTCGTGACACCTGTCAGCTTGGACTTACACACCGACGCACGAAGGGGCCGCAGATGGCACGGACGCCCGCTCCGGCCCCATCCGGAGACGAACTGCTCAAGGTCCTCGCCGCGCTCGGCAATCCGCACCGCCTGCGGATCGTCGGCGCGCTCCACGAGGGCCGGAACTACGTCAGCCGGCTGGCCCGCGAGATCGGCATGAGCCGCCCGCTGCTGCACATGCACCTGCAGCGGCTGGAGGCCGCGGGCCTGATCACCGGCTCGCTGGAGCTGTCAGATGACGGCAAGGCGATGAAGTTCTACGAGGTGGTCCCGTTCCGGTACGAGCTGACTCCCGAGCTGATCGAGGAGGTCGCCCGCACCATCGGCGACGGTGACGGCGAGCCGGAAGGCGAGCCCCCCGGGAAGGACAAGGCCGGCACCGGGAAGCCCGAGACGGTGAAAGAGGAAGCCTCATGAACGAGCAGACGGTGCACCTCGCCGACAGCGGCGACACGGTCGGTGCCGTGGTCGGCGCGGTCGGTGCCGCCGGGTTCTTCGCGCTGCTGATCGTGGTGGTCTGGCAGATCGCCGCCACCTGGCGGGCCAAGATGCTCGCGGCCCGCGAGGAGCAGTACCGGCAGTTGGCCATCAAATACCAGCAGTTGCTGGAGGACAATCTCGAACTGCACCGCCGCAGCATCGACGAGCTCACCGAGGCGCGGCGCTCCATCACCTCGATGGAGAAGATGATGCGCGAGATCGAATAGCACCAGCGCGCGTACGGGCCGGAAGCGGCAACTTCCGGCCCGTACCAGGTCGAAGCAATCCCCGGCACACTTCCGCGCCACGGCCAGGTCGGCAAACCACAGCGGCCGCGGTGCGGGTCAGTCGTGCGCCCGACTCACCTCTTTCAGAAGGAGACCATCCCATGTCCGCTCGGATCAAGCAGCTCGTGGCTGCCCCCGGAGGACGGCGCACGAAATGGCTGGTACTGGCCGCCTGGATACTCCTCCTCGTCGCCCTCGGCCCGCTGGCCGGCAAGCTCGGCGACGTCGAGGACACCGGCCCCAACGCCTTTCTGCCGCGCAGCGCCGAGTCCGCCGAGCTGAACACGCAACTGGAGAAGTTCCGCGGCGACCCGGACGACGAGGTCATGCCCGCCGTCGCCGTCTACAGCGTGCCGGACGGCGCGATGACGGACGCCGGCCGGCAGAAGGCGGAGGCGGACGTACGGGCCTTCGCGCCGTACGTCGCCGCGGGCGAGCGCGTCACCCCGCCCGTGCCCTCCGACGACGGCGGCGCCCTGATGACCATCGTGCCGATCGCCGACGAGGACGACCTCACCGACACCATCGAGGACGTCCGCGAGGTGGCCGCCGACGGCGTACCGGCCGGCGTCGACGTGGAGGTGGGCGGCCCCGCGGCCTCCCTCGCCGACTCCGTCGCCGTCTTCGACTCCCTCGACGCGACGCTGATGCTGGCGACGCTGGCCGTCGTCACCGTCCTCCTGCTGATCACGTACCGCAGCCCGGTCCTGTGGCTCTTCCCCGTGCTGGCCGTCGGCTTCGCCGCCGTCCTCACCCAGGCCGCCACGTACCTCCTTGCCAAGCACGCCTCGCTGCCCGTCGACCCGCAGGCGGCCGGCATCCTGATGGTCCTCGTCTTCGGCGTCGGTACGGACTACGCGCTGCTGCTCATCGCCCGCTACCGCGAGGAACTGCACCGCCACGAGGACCGCCACGAGGCCATGCAACTGGCGCTGCGCCGCTGCTTCCCCGCGATCCTCGCCTCCGCCGCGACCATCGCGGTCGGGCTGTCCTGCCTGTACTTCGCCGACATCAGCTCCTCCCGCTCCCTCGGCCTGGTCGGCGCGGTCGGCGCGGTGTGCGCGTTCCTCGCGCTGGTCACGGTGCTGCCGGCGCTGCTGGTGATCGTCGGCCGGTGGGTCTTCTGGCCGTTCGTGCCGCGCCACGGCACGCCCGTGCACGGGCACCGCACGGTGTGGTCCCGGATCGGCACCGCGGTCGCGCGCCGGCCGCGCTGGTCGTGGCTGATGTCGCTGGGCGTGACCGCACTGCTCGTGTTCGGCGTCGTCGGCATGGACTTCGGTCTGAAGCAGTCGGAACTCTTCCAGGACAAGCCAGAGTCGGTCGTCGCGCAGGAGCGCATCTCCGCGCACTACCCCTCCGGCGCCTCCGACCCGGCCGACATCGTCACGAACGCGGACGCGAAGGACGCCGTACGGGCCGCGGTCCGGAAGGTCGACGGCGTGGCGGGAGTGACCGACGGCGACACCACCCGCGACCTGGCCGCCCTGCGCGTCACCCTCGACGACGAACCCGACTCCGACGCGGCCAAGGACACCGTCGAGGACCTGCGCACCGCCGTGGGCGAAGTCGAGGGCGCGGACGCGCTCGTCGGCGGCACGACGGCGGAGGCGCTGGACACCCAGCGGGCGGCGGACCGCGACCTGCGGGTGGTGGTGCCGATCGTGCTGCTGGTGGTCTTCCTCGTGCTGATCGGGCTCCTCCGCGCGCTGGTGGCACCTCTTGTGCTGCTCGCCACCGCCGTGCTGTCGAACGTGGCCGCGCTGGGGGCGTCGTACCTCCTCTTCGACCACGTCTTCGACTTCGCCGCGGTCGACTGGTCCATCCCGCTGATGGGCTTCGTGTTCCTGACCGCGCTCGGCATCGACTACAACATCTTCCTCATGACCCGGGTCAGGGAAGAGGTCGCGCTGCACGGCCACGCGAAGGGGGTCCTCACCGGCCTGACGTCGACCGGCGGCGTGATCACGTCGGCGGGCGTCGTGCTGGCCGCGACGTTCTCCGTCTTCGCCGGGCTGCCGCTGGTGACGATGGCGCAGATGGGCGTGCTGGTCGGGGTGGGCGTGCTGCTGGACACGTTCCTGATCCGCACGGTCATGGTGCCGGCGCTGGCTCTCGACCTGGGCAAGTGGACGTGGTGGCCGGGCGCCCTGTTCCGGCACGAGGCGCGGCGCACGCCGGCGGCCGCGGACACGGCGGCCGGGCTGCCGGAGGCGGATCGCGTACGGGCCTGAGGGCTCCGGTCCGTACGGCGGAAGGGGCACCCGGCTCGCCGGGTGCCCCTGTTCCTTGACAGCGCTCCGGGTCCCCACGATGTTCAACGCATGGTGAATAACGGGCCGGGGGCCGTCCACGCCCGCGGGCTGTGCGTGGTGCGCGGCGGTGCCGCCGTGCTCCACGACCTCGACTTCGACGTGCCGCGCGGCCAGGTCACCGGCCTCCTCGGCCCCTCCGGGTGCGGCAAGACCACCCTCATGCGCGCCATCGTCGGCACCCAGGCCCGCGTCACCGGCACCCTGGACGTGCTCGGCGCGCCCGCCGGGGCCGCCCGTCTGCGCCACCGCATCGGCTACGTCACCCAGGAGCCGTCCGTCTACCGCGACCTGACCGCCCGGCAGAACCTCGACTACTTCGCCGCCATCCTCGAACCCGGCACCTCGCGCGCGGAACGCCGCACCCAGGTCGCCCGCGCCCTCGCCGACGTCGACCTCACCGGCGAGGGCGACAGGCTCGCCGGCCGCCTGTCCGGCGGCCAGCTCGCCCGCGTCTCCCTCGCCGTCGCGCTCCTCGGCCGGCCGGAACTGCTGGTGCTCGACGAGCCGACCGTCGGCCTCGACCCCGTCCTGCGGCGCGACCTGTGGGGGCTGTTCCACGAGATCGCGGCGGAACGGGGCGCGACGCTGCTCGTCTCGTCGCACGTGATGGACGAGGCGGAGCGCTGCCAGCGGCTGATGCTCATGCGCGCCGGCCGGATCCTCGCCGACGACACCCCGGACGGGCTGCGCGAGCAGGTCGGCAGCGAGACCGTGGAGGAGGCGTTCCTGCGGCTCGTGGCGGCGGCCGGGCAGCGGGAGCGACGGCACCAAGAGCCGGACGGGGCCCAGGACGGGGATCCGGACGGGGATCCGGACGCGCACCGCGGGGACGCCGCCCCGTGAACGCCACCCGCACCCTCGCCACCGCGCGCCGCGTCCTGCGGCAACTCGGCCACGACCGCCGCACCGTCGGCCTCATCCTGGGCGTGCCGCTGGTCATGATGACGCTGCTCTACGGGGTCTTCGACGGCGACGAGCGCACCTTCGACTCCATCGGCGCCTCCCTGCTCGGCATCTTCCCGCTGATCACCATGTTCCTGGTGACGTCCATCGCCACCCTGCGCGAGCGCACCTCCGGCACGCTGGAACGGCTCCTCGCCATGCCCCTCGGCAAGGGCGACATGATCCTCGGCTACGCCCTCGCCTTCGGCACCCTGGCCGCGGTCCAGGCGTCGCTCGCCGTGGCGCTCGCCGTGTGGGGCCTCGACCTCGGCTTCGCCGGGTCGCCCTGGCTGCTGCTCGTCGTCGCGCTGCTGGACGCGCTGCTGGGCACGGCGCTCGGGCTGTTCGTGTCGGCGTTCGCGTCGACCGAGTTCCAGGCAGTGCAGTTCCTGCCCGCCGTGATCTTCCCGCAACTGCTGCTGTGCGGGCTGTTAGCGCCGCGGGACTCGATGCAGCCGGTGCTGGAGGCCATCTCCAACGCGCTGCCGATGTCGTACGCCGTGAACGGCATGAACCAAGTCCTGGACCACGAGGAGGTGACCGGCGACTTCCTCCGCGACATCGCCGTCGTCGGCGGCAGCGCGGTGCTGGTGCTCGGCCTCGGCGCGGTGACACTCCGGCGCCGTACGGCGTGACCTGCGCCCGTGACCTGCGGGCCCGTCCGGCCTGTGGATAACTTCGCGGGGTGTCGGGCGGCGGTGCGAGGATGGACCGCATGACCCAGAAAGTCGCCGTACTCGGCGCCGGAAAGATCGGCGAGGCGCTGCTCTCCGGCATGATCCGCGCCGGCTGGTCGCCCGGCGACCTGCTCGTGACCGCCCGCCGCCAGGAGCGCGCGGAAGAGCTGCGCCATCGCTACGGTGTCGAGCCCGTGTCGAACGGCGACGCCGCCAAGCGCGCCGACACCCTCATCCTCACCGTCAAGCCGCAGGACATGGGCACGCTGCTCGTCGACCTCGCGCCGCACGTGCCGGCGGACCGGCTCGTCGTCTCCGCCGCGGCCGGCATCCCCACGGGCTTCTTCGAGGAGCGGCTGCCGGAGGGCGCCCCCGTCGTGCGCGTCATGCCGAACACGCCGGTGCTCGTGGACGAGGGGATGTGCGTCATCTCCGCGGGGAAGCACGCCGTGGAGGAACACCTGGCGCGGACCGAGGAGATCTTCAAGCCCGTCGGCAAGACGCTGCGCGTCCCCGAGGCGCAGCAGGACGCCGCCACCGCCCTGTCCGGCTCGGGACCGGCGTACTTCTACTTCCTCGTGGAGGCCATGACCGACGCCGGGATCCTCCTGGGCCTGCCGCGCGAGAAGGCCCACGACCTCATCGTGCAGGCCGCGATCGGCGCGGCGGTCATGCTGCGCGACAGCGGCGAGCACCCGGTCAAGCTCCGCGAAGCGGTCACGTCCCCCGCGGGCACGACGATCAACGCGATCCGGGAGCTGGAGAACCACGGCGTACGGGCCGCGCTGATCGCGGCGATCGAAGCGGCCCGCGACCGCAGCAGGGAGCTGGGCACGGGCCCGGCGCCGGACGCCAAGCGGGCGCAGGGAAGCCGGAGATGACAGCGCAGCCACCCCCGCCGAGCGGCCCGGGCACGTCAGGACCGGATGTGTCAGGACCGGATGTGCCGGGACCGGGCGGGCGCGGGCCGGAGCCGATCCGGGTCCTGCTCGCCGACGACGAGGCCATGGTCCGCGGCGGGGTGCGGGCCATCCTCGCCGCCGCGGCCGACATCGAGGTCGTCGCCGAGGCGGGCGACGGCCGCGAGGCCGTCGAGCTGACCCGGCGGCACCGTCCCGACGTCGCCCTGCTCGACATCCGCATGCCCGTGCTCGACGGCCTGGGCGCCGCCGCCGAGCTGCGCCGGGCCGCGCCGGGGACGGCGGTGGTGATGCTCACGACGTTCTCCGAGGACGAGTACATCGCCGGCGCCCTGGACAGCGGCGCCGCCGGCTTCCTGCTCAAGTCCGGTGATCCGTACGAGCTGATGGCCGCCGTCCGCGCCGCCGCGGGCGGCGCCTCGTACCTCTCGCCGCACGTCGCCCGCCGCGTCATCCAGCGGGTCAGCGGCGGCCGGCTGACCCGGGAGAAGGAGGCGCGCGAGCGCGCCGCGGCGCTCACCCCGCGGGAGCGCGAGGTGCTGGCCCTCGTCGGCGCCGGTCTGTCGAACGCGGAGATAGCCGGCCGCCTGCACCTGGTGGAGGGCACGGTGAAGGCGTACGTGAGCCAGGTGCTGGCCCGCCTGGAGCTGAAGAACCGGGTCCAGGCCGCGATCCTCGCCTACGAGGCGGGGCTGGCCGGCGAGGACGCCGGGCCCCCGGCGCAGGGCTCGCCGTAACCCGCGGAGTCCCCGGCGCGGACATCCCCGCCCGTGCCGCCGCCCGCCCGCCGGCGCAGCCGGAGGGCCCGTACACCTTCGTGCAGCAGCGTGATGCCGAACGCGAGCCCCAGCCCCAGCACCACCCCGCGCAGCGGCTCGTCCTCGAACGCCGCGCCGCCGGCGTAGCCGAGCGTCGTCCCGTACGCCGCCCAGGTCACCGCCGCGACGATCGCGTACCGGGTGAAGGTCCGGCGCGGGAAGCCCGTCGCCCCCGTCGTGAGCGTGGCCGCCGTCCGGCCGCCCGGGATGTAGCGCGCCACGACGAGCACCAGCCCGCCGCGCTCCGCCAGCATCCGGCCCACCCGCTCGTACGCCCGCTGCGCCCGGCTCCCCGGCCGCAGCCGGTCGAAGACCCGCGGCCCGGCCCGCCGCCCGATGGCGTACGAGATGTGGTCCCCGGTCAGCGCCCCCAGGGCCGCCACCACCGCCACCAGGACCGCGTCCGGCTGCCCTTCGGCCGCGGCGAACACCCCCAGCGTGATCACCAGGGTCTCGCTCGGCACCACCGGGAAGAAGCCGTCCAGCGCGGCGATGCCGAAGAGCGCCAGGTACACCCACGGGGTGCTGACCACGCCCTCGACGGCGTGGATGATCGCGTCATTCATGCGGTTCACGCTAGAAATCCGGGCCGTGCGCCGCCGCGCACGGAAGTCAGGACCTCCCCATGACTTTCGTCAGGTGCCCGGCGCCCCCCGCCCGCCGTACCGTGGCCGCATGACCGGCACCGACCGGCTGCCCGGCACCCCGCGTCGCACCCTGCCCGACCGCCTCCGCCCGAGCCGCCCCGCCAGCGACCCCCCGCAGAGCGACCGCCACGACGGCGACCACCGCCCGGGCCCCCGCCGTCCCGCCCCGGCGGCCGCCCTCCGCCGCCTCCTGCGCAGCGAACGCGCCGCCGGGCTGCTCCTCTGGCTCGTCCTCACCCTCCCCGCCGTCTACGCCGGCGGCCTCCCCGGCGCCGAGCAGGCCGCCGGCGTCGACCTGCGCTGGATACGTATCGCCGCCGTCCCGCTCCTCGCCCTCGCGGTCGCCGCCGGCCGCTCCCGCCCGCTGCTCGCCGCCGCGATCCCCGCCGGCCTCGCGCTGGCCGCGACGCCCGAGCTGTTCACCAACCAGTTCGTCCTCGCCCAGGTCGCCTTCTCCTTCCTCCTCGGCCGCCGCACGGACCGCCCGCGCAGAGCGCTCGCGCTCTTCTGCGCGATCGCCGCGGCCGGCCTCGTGCTCGTCCGCGCCGTCCCCGACGCGACGTTCTTCGGCTGGGCGACGCTCGTGCTCACCGTGCTCTTCGCGATGGTGCTCCCGTGGCTCCTCGGCCGGTACGCGCGCCAGCACGCCGCACTCGTCAGCACCGGCTGGGAGCTGGCCGAGCGGCTGGAGCGCGAGCAGGAACTGACCGCCGACCGCACCCGGCTGCGCGAGCGCTCCCGTATCGCCGGCGACATGCACGACTCCCTCGGCCACGAACTGACCCTCATCGCCGTCCGCGCCGCCGCCCTCCAGGTCTCCCCGGGACTCGACGAGCCCGCCCGCAAGGAGGCCGCCGAACTCCGCGAGGCCGCGGCGACGGCCACCGAGCGGCTGCGCGAGGTCATCGGCGTGCTCCGCCAGGACGACGAGGGCGCACCGGTGCACCCGGCGGACGACAGGGTGGAGGAGCTGGTCAGGCGGGCGGCCGCGTCGGGGATGGCGGTGGAGCTCGTACGCGGGGAAGGCGGAGACCGAACCGCCGCGCACGGCACGTCCCCGGACGGGGAACCCTCCACTCCCCTCCCGCCGGTCGCCGACCGCGCGATCCACCGCGTCGTCCAGGAGGCGCTGACCAACGCCGCCAAGCACGCCCCCGGCGCCCCGGTCACCGTCCGCCTCCGCCGCGACGCCGACCACGCCGAGGTCACCGTCGTCAACGGCCCGCCGCCACCGCGCACCGCAAAAGCTCTGAAAGCATCACAAACACCCGGCGGCTACGGCCTCGTCGGCCTCGACGAGCGCGTCCGGCTCGCCGGCGGCACCCTCCGTGCACAGCCTGTGGACGGCGGCTTCGCCGTCACCGCCCGCCTCCCCCTCACCCCCGGCGCCGCCCCCGCCCCGCCCCGCGAGTACGCCGCCCGGCGCGAACTGGCCGCCGCGCGCCGCCGCGTACGCCGCGGCATCCTCGACGCGATCTGGATCCCCGTCGTCGGCACGATCGTCCTCGGCGTGCTCCTCTTCGGCGCCGACCTCTACACCTCCTACCGCTCCGTCCTCGACGCCGGGACGTACGACAGCCTGCGCATCGGCCAGTCCCGGGACGCCGTCGAGCGCCGCCTCCCCGCCTACGAGGCCGACGCCAACACCCGCCCCGCCGCCGCCCCCGCGGAACCGCCCGGCACCGACGACTGCGTCCTCTACCGCACCACCCCCTTCACCCTCGACCCGTCCTACCGCCTCTGCTTCACCGACGGCCGCCTCTCCCACAAGGCCAAGGTCGACGCCGACCCGTAGCCCATACCCCCACCCCGCAAGCCCCGCCGCCCACCCGGGGGTTACCCCCACCAGCGGCCGGTGGCCCGCAGGATGGGGCGCGGGCGCACCCGTCCGTAGCGTCGTACGACATGAAGCCGAAGCCCGCAGCCCTCGCCGCCCCCGCGCTCGCACTGGCCCTCGCCGCCGTCGCGACCGCCTGCACCCAGGCGGTCGGCGACGGCAAAGCCGAGCACCGCACCTTCCGCATCGGCGCCGACGCCACCACCCTCACGATCGACGCCGACGACACAGCCGTGGAACTGGTGCCCGTCGACCGCGAGGGCGGCGAGATCGACGTCACCCGCTGGTTCAAGGCGGAGAAGTGGAACGGCGAAGTCGGCACCAAATGGTCCGTCGACGGCGACACCCTGCACTTCCGCACCAAGTGCAGCGGCGTCGTCGTGAGCTGCGACTCCCGCTACCGCGTCGAGGTCCCGCGCCACCTCGCCGTCAAGATCGACGGCAGCGACGGCCGCATCGAGGCGAACGGCTTCGACACCCGGCTCGACATCGAGAGCGGCGACGGCTCCGTGGAGGTCGCGGACGCCGGCGGCCCCCTGAACATCGAGGCCCGCGACGGCTCCGTACGCATCGACGGCGCGGCCGGCCCCGTCGACCTCGACGCTCGTGACGGCTCCGTCCGCGCCACCGGCCTCACCGCCACCCGCGTCACCGCCGTACTCGGCGACGGCAGCCTGCACCTGGGCTTCACCGAAACCCCGGACGAGGTCACCGCCGAAACCCGCGACGGCGGGCTGACGCTGGAGGTGCCGAAGGCCCCGTACCGGGTGAGCACCGACGTACGCGACGGCAGCACCGACGTCACCGTCCCGCGCGACCCCGCCAGCCCGCACCGCATCAAGGCCACCACCGGGGACGGCAGCCTCACGATCCGCCCGACGGGCTGACGGCGCCGAAGGCGGGCAGCAGCCCGGCCGCGTCGTACGCCGCGTCCACCCGCGGGCGCGCCATCCCCCGCGCCCGCTCCGCCCCGCGCGCCAGTACGCCCTCGACATACGCCGGATCGGCACTCAGCTCCGCATGCCGCTCCCGCACCGGCCGCAGCGTCTCCACAACGGCCTCGGCGGTGTCCCGCTTGAGCTGCCCGTACGACGTGTACTCACCCGCCAGTTCCGCCGGCTTCCGCCCAGTGCACGCCGCCAGGATCTCCAGCAGGTTCGCCACCCCCGGCTGCGCCTCCCGGTCGTACGTCACCTCGGCCCCGCTGTCGGTCACCGCCCGCATCACCTTCCGCCGCACGGCGTCGGGCTCGTCGAGGAGATGCACGATCCCGGCCCGCGCCTCGGGCGCGTCGTCGGACTTGCCCATCTTCGACGCCGGATCCTGGAGGTTCATCACCCGCGCGGCGACGGAAGGACGGGTGACCCGCGGCACGGTGAACACCCGCCCGTACCGCTGGTTGAACCGCTGCGCCAGATCCCGCGCCAGCTCCACGTGCTGCGCCTGGTCGTCGCCGACGGGCACCTCGTCGGTGTCGAAGGCGAGGATGTCGGCGGCCATGAGCACCGGATACGTCAGCAGCGACAGCCGCACGCTCCCGCCCTTGGCCCGCTCCCGCGCGGCCTTCTCCTTGTACTGGATCATCCGCCGCATCTCCCCGTCCGCGGCGGTGCACTCCAGCAGGTACGACAGCCGCGCGTGCTCGTCGACGTGACTCTGCACGTAGACGGTGCACAGGGCGGGATCGAGCCCCGCGGCGAGCAGCAGTTGCGCGGCCTGCCGGCTGAGCCGCCGCAGCCGCGCGGGCTCGTACGACACGGTCATGGCGTGCAGGTCGACGACGCAGAACAGCGCGTCGGCCTGATGCTGGTCCACCTCGACCCAGCGCCGCACGGCACCCAGGTAGTTCCCGAGCGTCAGATGCCCGGTGGGCTTCACCCCGCTGAAGATCCGCGCCCGCGGAGCCTGCGATCCGTACGCCGCCATCGTCGTCCCTCTCGTCCACTGCCGATGACCGCCGCATCGACGGCCGGCGAGCGAGAGAGCCACGCAAAACGGCCGCCGAACCGGCGGCCGCTGAAGTCGTGCCCACGCACGCACCCGAGGTCGACCGCCGTCAGGCGGCCCACCACTGCTGGGTACGTGCACGAGCTGTCATGCACCCCACCGTACCCCGGCGGGGCCCTGCCAGGGCCGCGAACAGGGCCGTGACCGGGGCCCGAGGGGCCTGCTTGACAGGGACGTCATGGATCCGTAAAGTTCTTCGGGTTGCCACGGGGCCGTTGAGGTTCTGGAGTGCGACGGTGGCCGTCCCTGAGGGGCGGCTCGTCCCATCTTCTCGTTGTGTGATCGACTCCCTTTCGTCGGGGTTGAATCGGCATGCCCGGTTCTATTCGGCGGGCGGCCGGATTTTGCGCCGCCGGGACAATCCGCTACGGTTATGGAACACCGAAGGGAAACGCCCGGAGAGGCCCGGAAGGGTTTTGAAGGTAGTGTCCGTTCTTTGAGAACTCAACAGTGTGCCAAGTAATCGATGCC